>JBNLFN010000109.1:0-39694 GCA_050305555.1 Desulfobacteraceae bacterium
ACCATTGCCTCTGTAAGCACAGATCTTGGGCTATTTTGATGATGGGGTGGGAGGCGGCATGTCATTAACGTTTCGCAAGGCCAAACAAAGCCGCATTTTTCAGGATGTGGTAAACCAAATCCAAGAGGCCATTCTCGACGGACGAATCCGGCCGGGGGAAAAACTACCCGCCGAGCGGGAACTCGGTGAAATGCTGGGTACCAGCAGAGGCACCCTGCGGGAGGCTTTGCGAGTTTTGGAACAAAAGGGGTTGATCGAAATTAGGCTGGGGGTTGATGGCGGGGCCATTGTTAAAGATCCCGGCGGCAAGCAGATTACCGAATCCTTAGCCATGCTGATTCGCAGCCAAAAGGTGTCGCTAAGTCATTTGGCTGAATTCAGAGAGGATGTTGAAGGTACAGTGGCCGGTCTGGCGGCCCGGCGTGCTAAAAAAGGTGATATTCACTGGTTACAGGAGCTGATTGTGGAAATGAAAGCCTGCTGGGAAACCGGCTTGGCGCAGTGGTCCGAATTCATGCGGGTCGATGAAAAGATCCATATGCTTATCGCCCGCATTTCAGGCAACCCGGTCTATGAGGTGATTGTAAAAACAATACATGATAATATTCATATTTACTATGATCGTTTTCTACCCGGCGGTGTCAATGAAATGAACGAGAATTACGAAGACATGTGCAATTTGGTGGATGCGATTGCCAAGGGGCAGGCAGACAAAGCAACTGAACTGGCGCGCAACCATGTGTGTCATTTTAACCGATATATGGAAGATAAAAAAAGACAAATAAACCCATCGAGATGAACGAAATGGATAGTCTAACGGAAGATAACATCATTCACAAAGCTATAGGGACCGCAAAGAAGTGGCAGAACAGGGCCAATGAACTGATTACAGCCGAAGAAAAGGGGATACAGGAGCAGATGTTGCGGCTGTTGACCCATCCCAAAGATAAAGTGGTCCTGACCAAAATGATCGATCAAAGCTTTCGGTCAAATGACAACCGCCGGGTCGCCGATCAGGTCAATACCATACTCACGGATTATGGGGTCCCCGATTTTTTCTCTCGCGTGGAGAAACTTTTGGTTCAGATGTTTTTAGGGGTAGGGCGCCACATTCCCTCGCTAAGCGTTCCCAAGATGATTGAAAAAATGCGCCAGGACAGCAGCCGGGCCATTATTGCCGGTGAGGCGGAAGCCTTGCATGCCCATCTGCGCAAACGCCGTAAAGAGAACGTTCGCATGAACATCAATCATCTGGGCGAAGCCGTCTTGGGTGAAAAAGAAGCACAAAAGCGACTGTCGTCCTACATAGAGGATTTGAAAGACCCGGACATTGAAGTCATATCAGTTAAAATTTCGACCATCTATTCTCAAATCAGTTCCCTGGCCATGGCGCACTCGGTTAAAATTTTGGTCGAACGGCTAACCACATTATATCGCGAAGCACAATCCAATCTATTTACACGCGCTGACGGCACCCAGGTGCCCAAACTGGTCAATCTAGACATGGAGGAGTATCGTGACCTTGAAATTACTTACGCTGCCTTTATCCGAACCTTAGAGCAGGCTGAATTTAAAAACTTCACGGCAGGTATTGTGTTACAGGCCTACCTGCCGGATTCTTTCCCCAAACAACAGCAACTTACCCAATGGGCCCGCCAGCGTGTCGCGGAGGGCGGAAGTCCTGTGATGCTGCGCATTGTTAAAGGCGCCAACATGGAGATGGAGCGGCTCGAAGCGACGCTGTTTAACTGGCCCCTGGCGCCTTATGACAACAAAAAAGACGTTGATGCCAATTACAAGCGCATGGTTCATTTCGGTATGATCCCGGAAAATGTGCGTGCCGTGCATCTGGGTATCGCTTCCCACAATCTTTTCGAACTGGCCTATGCTTATGAACTGGCCAAAGCCAATCAGGTTGAGGCGCATTATCATTTTGAGATGCTGGAGGGCATGGCCGACCACGTGCGCAGAGCCCTTTGCGAGTCTTCCGAAAAGATGCTGTTATATGCGCCCGTGGCCGGGCGGCACGAATTTATCAACGCCATCGCTTACCTGGTGCGTCGACTGGATGAAAATACCGAGAAGGAGAATTTTCTGCGCTATGCCCCCCATCTCAAGGTGGATTCCAAAGCGTGGCGATTCCTTGAAATGCAATTCAAAACCGCCTGCGAGCATCGGGACAAGGCGGGTGTTGACCCCCATCGGGTTCAGGACCGCAACACGGAGCAGTTCACCGAACCCGCAGGCACCTATCACCAGGGCGAGTTTAACAACGAGCCGGATACTGATTGGAGTCTGCCAGCCAATCGACGCTGGGCCGAGGACCTTCGCGATAAGTGGATGAAGGCCGGTGACCATGTGCCCATTCAGATCCCGCTGGTGGTGGCTGGAAAAGAGGTGCTCGATGACCGCGAAAAACATGATTGTATCGACCCTTCCCAACTTCCTAAAGCAGTGACCGTTGCCGCTTATCGTTTGGCTACCCTGGCAGACATTGAAGCGGCCGTCACCGTGGCCAAACAAGACCCGGACGGCTGGCGGGCATTGAGCATGGATAGCCGCCACCGCATGCTTTCCAAAGTTGCCTCGCATCTGCGCTTGGCTCGGGGCGATTTGATCGGCGCGGCGTCGGCCAACACGGGCAAGGTATTCAGCGAGGCAGATGTGGAAGTGTCTGAAGCCATCGATTTTGCAGAATACTACCCCTTTTCCGCCCGCAGTTTTGCGGATGTGGCGACCCTTAGGGTTCAAGGCAAAGGTGTCGGAACTGTCATCTCACCCTGGAACTTTCCCATCGCCATTCCCTGCGGCGGCATTGTGGCTGCCTTGGCCGCGGGAAACACCGTCATCTTTAAGCCGTCCAGCGACGCCGTGCTGGTCGCTTGGGAGCTGTGCCAGTGTTTCTGGCAGGCCGGGATATCGAAAAATGTGTTGCAATTTGTGCCTTGTTCCGGCGGGAGCGTGGGCATCCATCTGGTGACGCACCCGGGTGTAGACTTTGTGATCCTTACTGGTGGCACCGAAACCGGCATGACCATGCTCCAACAAAGACCCGACATGCAATTGTCCGCCGAGACCGGCGGCAAGAACGCTACCATTGTCACCTCCATGGCCGATCGGGACCAGGCCATCAAGAATGTCATTTACTCCGCTTTCGGCAACAGCGGCCAGAAATGCTCTGCTACATCCTTGCTCATCCTGGAAAGAGAGATCTACGAGGATGACAACTTTAAGCGGCAATTGGTGGATGCGGCCCAAAGCTTCAAAGTGGGGACATCCTGGGATTTTGCCAACAAGATGGGCGCCTTGATTCGTCCACCGTCCGGCGACTTGGAGCGGGCCATGACCACCCTTGCGCCAAAGGAGTCGTGGGCGTTGAAACCGGAGATGCTGAACGGCAACCCCCACATGTGGACCCCCGGTATCAAATATGGTGTCCAACCGGGCGGCATGACCCATATGACCGAGTTTTTCGGCCCCTTGCTGGGCGTCATGCCGGCCGACAACTTGGAGCATGCCATCAAATTGGTCAACCAGACCGGATTCGGTCTCACCTCCGGGCTGGAAAGCCTGGATGCCAGGGAACAGGAACAATGGAAAGGCGCTGTCAAAGCGGGCAATTTATACATTAATCGCGGTACCACCGGTGCTATTGCCTTGCGCCAACCCTTTGGCGGTGTGGGCAAGTCCGCGTTGGGTCCGGCGATCAAAGCCGGAGGTCCCAACTATGTGGCCCAATTCATGGACGCTACAGAGATGGCGCCACCCAAAATCGGGGTCATCCGGAAAGAGGATGCCCTGCTGAGAATGGTATTGGCCTGGCGCCGCAAAGTCATATGGGGTGGATTTAAAGCCCATGCCGATGATGTGCAAAAGACCATTCGCGCCATCAAGAGCTATCTCTATCACTGGGAGCAGGAGTTCTCACAGGAAAAAGATTACTTCCATTTGCGCGGCCAGGACAACATCCACCACTATCTGCCGCTGGGGGCCATCGGGATCCGACTGCATCCGGAAGACAGCTTGTTTGACACCCTTGCAAGAGTAGCCGCCACGCGTATCACCGGCAACACGGCGGTGATCAGCATCCCTGAGGGATTGAACAGCCCGGTCACGGCGTTTTTGGACGGCGTTGAAGGCCGTGACCTGCTGGGTCCATCGCCCATCCGCAGACAGTCCGATGAACAATTGATTGCATCGATGACTGTATTGCAACGCATTCGCTATGCATCTTCTGATCGCGTGCCCCATGCCGTTCTTAAAGCCGCTGCCGAGAAAGGCTACTATATCGCCCGCCAGCCGGTGCTCATGGAGGGACGGCTTGAGCTGATCCACTATGTGCAAAATCAAAGCATTTGCGACAATTACCATCGCTATGGGAATTTGGGGGAAAGAGCCGAATTAGAATAAGCGCCAGTTATTCCTCCTTTTATCATCCCGGCGACTAGTTCAGCATAGTTTTACGACCTGTCGTATGTAGCTTTAGCGGAGCCGAGACTGAAGAAGTAAGCCGGTCAGCCGTGGTCCATGGGGTGTAGTGACACGCCAAACGGCCAAGAGCTGGTAAGGTATGCTACGGGCGGCCTGCAAACTCGCAGCGCTCAAACAATGCAGGCCTCTGGTCCTTCGCATACCCAACCGGCACTGAGACCGATGGCTAACGTCACTACACCCCATGGACCACGGCTGACCTCTTATTTCAATTCTGGTAAATCTGCTTAGTTTTTGACAATTGCGCGAATTAGCAGTACATTTCTAAGCAGAATTCCTAAAAACACCTTAATCTGAAAATAAAAAAACGGACCTCTAACCCAAAACAAGGCTTATCGAAGCAGATTATTTGCATCAAAAACCGGAGGTCAGTGACCAAGCCGACCCGGCGCACGTTGAGCAAGGGTGGCTTAGCAACCGTTAGATGCAGCGAAGGATCAGCGGGCCGCACGGTTTGAGCGCGTTCGCGAGTTCCTATGGCACGCCCGCAGCGCATCTTACGGTTGCTTGCCATCCTTGCGTGTGCGGCGGGTCGGCTTGGTCACTGGCCGGCTTGCTCACTAAACCCTTATTATGGGATAGGTCCGTAAAAAAAAATGAACTTTTTGGACGGTTCGGCCCATTTAGGCGACATTGAATGTTAATTGTCTTTGCGGAGGAACCAATGAAATCAACAATTTCGTCTGGTGTACTGATATGCTTTATCTTGCTGTGGAGCACCCTGGTTTTTGCGAAGGGCCAACCTGCGCATGATGGCCAAAAATCAGCAGCCGATGTAAAACAATTCAATCCCAAGAATGTTAAAGGCACCAAAATCAAGCCCGGGCCGTTCAGAGTAAAAAATGTCACTTTTAAAGAGATGGCCATTAACAATCAAAATCGGCTGGTTGTCGCAGTGGTATTTAATCGAAATGTGGATGCGTCTACGGTAAAGCCTAATAACAATATCAGGTTGCTCAGGAAAAATGAGAACCATTTCTGGGTCGATGCCTCAACCCAGAACAACAAGGTCAATATCAGGCCCAATTTTGTGACATGGGTATCGGGCGCCCCCCTTGAGGCAGGCATTTATATCATGCACCTCAGGGGCACCTTAAAAAGTTCCGATGGGATCTACCTTGACTGCAATGGTGATGGAAAGGGCGAAGGCGGTTCTCTGCCAGCCTACGAATCGAAGATGTATCAAGTTGCTGCTGAGCATCTGATTCCGCTTGATAAAGAGCAGTTGGAAAAACTTAAGGATCGAATCAACAAATAGTGGTGATAATAAGATCTGGTTTCCAGAAAAAACACGGAAATAGGAGAATAGGAAAAGGAGGAAAATGTGCCGAAGTATACATTCTTGATCGGAATTCTACTTCTTGCTTTGTTGACCAACGGTTGTGGATCAATTCACCGCTCCGTCAAGTATCAGGACCTATAAGGTGTCAAATACTATGTGCTAAGAGGCGATTTGAATAAAAAGGACAGAGACCACGGTTTGACGCCGTTGACGTTGGCCGCATATTATAATCATTATGATATTGCCGCCTACCTATTGGGGAAGGGCGCCCGTGTGAACAAGCGGGATAATAAGGGCCGTACCGCTTTAATCTATGCAGTAAGTTATAACTATTATGAGATGACCAAATTACTACTGGATCACAAGGCTTCAACGCTTCTTGAAGACCATGAAGGTTTCAGTGATCTGGATTTCGCCGAATTATATAACTATGATGAGTTGCTTACCCTTTTGGATCAATACCCGCAAAATAGAACAATCGATAAAAAAGCACGCAAGAATAGGAAAAAGCGGATGAAAGAGAAACTGAAAAAAAAAGAATAAAAAGAATCGGATTGATCCTTGGTAACCTGTCAGTAGATATCGGACCTGAAATTTTTTTAAGAAGGGAAATCCTATGATCGATTTCATCCAGCAATACAATCCGATTACCCAAGCGCTTTTCGCGACACTCTTTACCTGGGGTGTCACCGCTGCCGGCGCTGCGCTGGTTTTTTTCGCAAAAACGGTAAAACCGAAATTAATGGATTCTATGTTGGGTTTTGCCGCCGGCGTTATGATAGCGGCGAGTTTCTGGTCCCTGCTGGCGCCGGGCATAGAAATGGCCGAGCAACTGGGTCATATTCCCTGGTTGACGGCTGTCATCGGATTCTTGGGGGGTGGGATTTTTATGCGCTTGACGGATCGATTATTGCCCCATCTGCATTTAGGTTTAGATACGACACAAAGTGAGGGCATAAAGACATCATGGCAGCGCAGCACACTGCTGGTGCTCGCCATCACACTCCATAATATCCCTGAAGGTCTGGCGGTGGGTGTGGCTTTCGGGGCAGTGGCAGCCAATTTATCTTCGGCGACGCTTGGCGGCGCCATTGCGCTGGCCATCGGAATAGGTCTTCAAAATTTTCCGGAAGGAGCGGCTGTATCCTTGCCATTGAGAAGAGAGGGCATGGGTAGAGGCAAGAGTTTTTTTATGGGGCAGGCATCCGGTTTTGTTGAGCCCATTGCCGGTGTATTCGGGGCTGCCTTTGTCATGTACATGCAAAACATATTGCCTTATGCGCTCTGTTTTGCTGCCGGAGCAATGATTTTTGTTGTGGTGGAAGAATTGATTCCGGAATCTCAGCGCCAAGAGGCCAATATTGATCTTGTGACGATGGCCACCATGGCCGGTTTTTCGGTGATGATGGTTTTAGATGTGGCACTGGGCTGATGCACGGGAAGTGACGGCCAGTAGAATGATTGCGCCGCCCGCCATGGCCCAAATACCGGGTGTTTCCCACAAAAAAAGCAACGTCCAGGTGGGATTGAGCAACAGTTCGAGAAGCGGCACCAGCACAGCATCCAACGCAGAAACATGGCGAATGGCAATGGTATAAAATATATTGGGTAAGGCCGTTTGAACAGTCCCTAATAGAGCAAGCCACAACCAATCCGAGGCGCTGGGCCAGTGTTGGATGATAAATGGCAAAGCGAGCAGAGCGGTCAGGCCATTGCCCAGAATTATCGACATGAAGGGTGTCCTCTCCTTCTGCTTGCGCAGGAAGAGAATCAACCATGCGAAGGTAATGCCTGCCACAATGCCGATGGTGTTGTCCCACATGCCGGCGTATGTCAGTCCGTCTGAAAAAAAAAGAGAATCATGCCGCCTATGGTAATACAGATGATCAGCCCATCCATTGGGCGAGGACGCTCTTTTAGGGGTGTAAGGTTGGCGCTTTTTGTGTTACGCAAGGGTAAACGTGATTGCGTAGACTTGCCTAAAAAGCGGAAGGACGGTGCCGACTATTGCACCTTGATCATTAACATGGTTGACTTAGGCTGTATATATGGCGAATGCAAAAGGGGCCTGATGTGAAATTCAAATTGCGTTCATCCCAACGGGTGGTTGACGGCAACAACCGTATCATAATGGCGGAAGGCCGCATGGCGCTGCTGGAGGCGATTGTCGAGACAGGTTCAATCAATCGGGCCGCCAAGTCCATGGGCATGGCCTACAAGTCTGCCTGGAGCAAAATTCGCTCCACCGAAAAGCATTTGCAGGCCAAAATCGTCCACAGCGACAAATCACAAGGCACCCGATTAACCCAAACCGGCCGTGATTTGTTGCAAAGGTACCGGCAGGTCAAAGCACTATGCCTGACGTCCGATGATATGATTTTTGAATCGGTATTTAATGCTGCCGGAGATGGTTCTGCCGCGCCCGATGCGGGTGTCTCACAGGCCCCACCCATTATTTCTTTTGTCGGCCATTCCGGCTCCGGCAAGACCACCATCATTGAAAAACTGATCCCCCTGCTTGCCGGCGCAGGTCTCAAAGTGGCCATTATCAAACACGATGTGCATGGGTTTGAAATGGATAAGCCGGGCAAAGACACCTGGCGCCATAAAAAGGCCGGCGCCGCAGCCACCATTATTTCATCCGCCACCCAAATTGGTCTCGTCATGGATGCCGATCACGATCACCAACCCGAAGAGTTGGCACCGTTGCTGCGCTTTACCGATTTGATCATCACCGAAGGATACAAGCGGGGCTCCCATTTTAAAATAGAAGTTTTCAGGCCCGCGGCCACCGGAGATCCAAAGCCCCTATGCCGGAATGATCCCCGTTTATTGGCCATCATCAGCGACGATAAAATAGTCACCGATAGGCCTGTCTTCGGTACCTACGATATCAAAGCCGTGGCTGATTTCTTAATATCCCATATAGCTTCCATTTGACCTTTGCTTGGAATACACCCTTATGGAGATAGGCCACCGGCTCGGTAGGCGCCGACTTGCACCGGCCTCAGGTTTTCTTGTTGACTCCTGTTTAAAGCCCATTGTACTGGTAAAAGAGCATTTTATTCCAATACCCTTGACTGCTGGATTGTCGCTGTGATGAAATCATGGCAACGATATCTTTCTATCTTCGGTGCGCTGGTTGTTGGGGTTCTGTGGTTAGGCAACGCGTTTGCAGAAGTTCGCGCACCGGTATGGGCCGGTAAGTTTTATCCTTCAGACGGCACTGCCTTGTTGCGTACCATCGAACAGCTGGCCCAACAAGCACGCCGCGATATGCCACGGCTGCCCGCAAACGGGAAGGTCAGGGCATTGATCCTGCCCCATGCCGGCTATTCTTACTCCGGATTAACGGCAGCCCACGCGGTTCACGCACTCGATAACCAGAATATTAAAAAGGTGGTTCTGATGGGGCCCGATCATCGCGTGGGTTTCAGCAACGGTGCCGTGAGCGCGGCGACGGCATGGGACACACCATTGGGGCGGGTGCGCTTGCATGCGGATGCTCAAAAGCTGAATCGACAAAGCGATCTGTTTCGACCGGTACCGGCTTCGGATGCCACTGAACACAGCCTAGAGGTGATCCTTCCTTTTTTGCAGCGCTACTGCCCTGAGTTTGAATTGGTGCCGATTGTGCTTGGGCCCTGTGCACCCCGACCGATTGCCAATGTACTGGACGGCGTGCTGGACAGACACACCTTGCTCGTGGTCAGTGCGGATCTTTCACATTATCTGCCATACGATGAAGCTGTTGCGTGGGATAAAAGCACCATTGATGCGGTCCTGGCGCTCAATAGCCATACCCTTTTAAAAGATGCCAACCGATCTTGCGGCCGCTATCCCATCGCGGTATTATTACACTTGGCCCGCAAACACCATTGGCGACCTGTTTTGCTAAACTATGCCAACAGCGGCGACACTGCCGGTGATCGTCGCAAGGTGGTGGGTTATGCAGCCATTGTTTTTTACGGAGAAGAATTCATGACATCATCGACAATCACCCCGGTGGCCTTGACCGCGGCCCAAGGCAAGGCCTTGCTTGCTTTGGCACGGCAAACCCTGATGCAACGGTTTGACCAGTCCATGGCTGAAAGTCAAAAGCAACAATTGGATAACCAATTAGAAGATCCGGCTTTGCAATCTTCCAGCGGTACCTTTGTGACCCTAAAAATTGACGAACACCTGCGCGGTTGTATCGGCAGTCTGGTCGGAAAAGAACCTTTGGTGGAAGGGGTGCGCAACAACGCCATTAACGCCGCATTCCACGACCCGCGCTTTGGCCCCCTCACGGCCAAAGAGTTGGCCCGTGTGAACATTGAAGTCAGTGTATTGACCGAACCCCAACCCTTGACCTATGCCGATGCACAAGATCTCGTGGCCAAGTTGAGGCCCCATGTGGATGGGGTGACCATTAGCAAGGGGCTATCCCGGGCCACCTTCCTACCCCAGGTGTGGGAGCAGTTGCCTGAAACTGAAGCGTTTCTCTCCCATTTGTGCAGGAAAGCCGGTTTGGCTGCGGATGCCTGGCGCCAGGGGGAATTGGATGTTGAGACCTATCAAGTGCAGTACTTTGAAGAGCACCACTGATCGACCTGTCTTGTATCTGGTCATCGCCACAGGCATTTCATCGGTGGTGACCCAACTTTTTTTACTTCGCGAGTATTTATCCCAATTTCAAGGCAATGAGATCGTCATTGCCTTGGTGCTGTTCAATTGGCTGATTTTAGGGGGACTGGGCACCCGGTTGGCCCATGGGTCCCACCACCCATCCACCCATGTGTTGTCCATTCTTTCCCTGGTGCTGGTAGTTTTGGCTGTTGCCCAAGTGATTTTAATCCGGTGGTTGCGTGTCCATGTTTTTACCACCGGCGTTTCGGTGGGCTTTTATCCCATCCTGGCATTTACGGCTTTGACCATGGCCCCCTATGCGCTTTTGATTGGATATGTATTGCCCTATAGCCTCTATGTTATTCGGCATCAGCATGCCGCCTTTCCCGGAGTCTGGATTTATATGGCCGACAACCTGGGCGATGTTGGCGGTGGAGCCCTTTTTGCTTTTGTGCTGATTCAGTGGGCAAGTCCCATGCAATCGTTGGTAGGGGCTAATTTGCCCCTGGTGGTCGCGGCCTTATGCGTTTCCAAATTGCGATGGTATCGCATAGCAGCCGCCATTGCCGTTGCGGCGATCATGCTGCTGGGTTTAGCGGCTGAGAACCGCACCTTGGTTCCCAGGATAGGGAAATTGCTCGACTACCGAGAATCACGTTTTGCCCGATTGACCGTGCACCAGGATCAAGAGCAGACCACCGTATTTACTGACGGTCGCCCGATGTGCAGCACCCAAAACACAGCCTTGGCGGAGGAGCTTGTGCACTACCCGCTTTCCCAGCTCAACCAGCCCAAGCGTATTCTGCTCATTTCAGCCGTTGGGGGCATTATGGCTGAGTTGGTAAAATACCATCCGGATCGGGTGGACTATGTGGAGCTGGATCCTCTGGTCACGCAGTTGCTCCTTAAATACAAGCTCGTTGTGCCCATTAAAGCGCTGCATCCTATTTATGCGGATGCGCGAAAGTGGTTGCGGCTCAGCACGCTTACCTACCATGCGATATTAATAAATTTACCGGAGCCGGACACTTTCCAGCTTAATCGATTCTACACAGACGAGTTTTTTGCTATGGCAAAAGCCCATCTGGCGGCGGATGGCATACTTTGTTTCGCGATCCAGGGGTATGCCAATTACATAACCGGCGCGCAAAAGGAGAAATGCGCTTCTTTACGGAAAACGGCCGGCCGGCATTTTAAACACGTGGCCATGCTGCCCGGGGAAAGGGTCGTTTTTCTGTGCCGTCAATCCCCCCTTGATTTGGACATCCCGGGCCGATTGGCATCGCTGGGTATCGCTACGAAGTATGTGGGTCCCTATTTTCACGGCAATGTAACGCCCCAACGCATCCGGGACCTCAAAGCGGGCATGAACCTGAAGACACCCATCAACAGCGATACGCGGCCTTATGTGATGCAGACCGTATTTCAGCAGTGGTTTGTCAAATTCGGTACGTCGCCACGGGTCTTTATGGCAGTCGTGGCAGCGCTGATCGGCCTTTATTTGATGCGCTTAAAGCGTGAGGCTTTTGTGCTTTTTACCACCGGCTGGACGAGTATGGGCAGTGAAGTCCTGGTGATTTTTGCCTTTCAGATATTTCTGGGCTATATTTATGTAGAAATGGGCCTTGTCGTGACGGTTTTTCTGGCCGGTTTATTGCCCGGTGCCTGGTTGGGCCAAAAAGCCGTCAAACACTCCCTTGCTTTGCTACTGGTCTCTGATGGGATACTAGTGCTTCTGCTATTGTTGACGGTGCTTAGTCTGCACTTTTCAGGTGCTCAATTGCCACCCTTGTTTTATTATGGAAGCGGATTGGTCATTTCCCTGATGTGCGGGTTTCAATTCCCGCTGGCGCTGGCACAAATGGGAGACAGCAATATCACGGTGACCCGGATATTGTCCGTGGACTTGGTGGGTGCCGCCTGTGGCACATTGGTCACCAGCACCGTGCTGATTCCCTATTTGGGCCTGGGGGGGGCTTTTTGCGCCCTGATGGGTATTAAAATGCTCAGTCTGCTCATTTTAGGAGAAAAATATGCCTTCCGTCGATCGACGCGCTTTTCTAACAGCTAGTGCGACCTGGCTGGCATGCACGACATCGGCCCATGCGTTTTGGCCTTTGAATGCCAAGGGCGCAGGGGACGATATTCGTGGGCACGTGTTTAAAGGTGCAGGCCCTGAGCGTCCCTGGCGATGGTCCTGTGAGGCCCATCAATACAAAAAAATGAGTTCCCAACAGGTGGTCTGCCGGATTTGCCCCAACCGTTGCCTGTTGTCTCCAGGCGACCGTAGCGTTTGCCGTTCCAAGGTCAACATCGACGGGGTGCTTTACAGCCTGGCTTACGGCAATCCGTGTGCGGTAAACATCGATCCGGTGGAGAAAAAACCGCTGTACCATTTCATGCCGGGCAGCCGGGTCTATTCTCTGGCCGTGGCAGGGTGCAATTTCCGCTGTTTGAATTGTCAAAATTGGGAGATTTCTCAATTTTCACCGGAGCAACTGCAGCACAGTACGTTGTTTCCGGATCAAGCTGTGGACGGTGCACAGCAGGCATCTTGCCAGGCCATTGCCTATACCTATTCTGAACCGATCACCTTTTATGAATACATGTTGGCCATTGGCCGGCTGGCCAAGCCCGTTGGCATTCATAACTTATTGATATCCAATGGCTATATTAACCCTGGCCCTTTAACCGAGCTGTGTTCAGTGTTAGACGGGGCAAATATCAATCTGAAAGCCTTTAGTGATACGATCTATCGTAAATTAAACGGTGGGCGTCTGGCACCGGTGCTCGAGACCTTTAAAGTATTGCATGCCCAAAAGGTTCACTTTGAAATGACCAACCTGGTGGTGCCTGGCTATACCGATGATGCCCATATGGTTCAAAAAATGTGCGCTTGGATTTTGAACCACCTGGGACCGGATTACCCCTTGCACTTTCTGCGTTTTTTTCCGCGCTACAAGCTGGATCGGCTACCCCCGACACCCGTGTCCACCTTGGTCCGTTTTCGGGAGTTGGCCAAGTCCGAGGGGCTTCATCATGTCTATCTTGGCAATGTTCCCGGTCATGAAGGCAACCACACCTATTGCCCCCAATGCCGGAAGTTGGTGATTGAACGCCAGGGGTATCAACTGTCCCAATATCACCTTAAAGGAGACCGTTGCCTTTTTTGCAATGCATCCATCGCCGGCATCTGGGGCGATGGGGGCTTGTCTTAGCGTCAAAATCAGGTTGTTCAAAGGCTGCTATAAGGGTAGGGGACGCTTAGATTTTTATGTATGCTAAGCGTCCCCGTTTTGGATTTGCGGTGCAATGGAACGTGATCGAATGATATCCCATTCGGTGAGATGCTACAGATGCCTACTCGATAAACTGTACGGTGCCGTTGGCCAGCTGAATGATGAAAACCGTGCCGTCATCCAGTTCAACTTCTGCGGTGTTGTCCCCCACATACGTTGCGATAAAATGAAAATTGAATTGACTGGTGTGTCGGCCAAAAGGCCCGCTGCGTTCGTACGATCCGAAAACAGTGCCTTCAATGGTGCCGGATTCGGGAAAGGTGTCCGCTGCATCCAGGTCCACGGTAATATCGGTCACGATCAGCTCGCAATCCAGCTCAAAGTGGATGTCCGTCTGGGTGATATACTGGGTACGGCTATAGGAAGAGTTGTTGGTGTGGGTGCCATTGATCCAGACCGTGCGCGACAGGATTTCGTCCACCGTAAAATTTGAACGGTTATCAATGCTCAACTCTGTAAAGTACCCCTCACCATCGGAGATCTGGCCTTGAATCAGGCTCTCATAGTCAATGCGGTCAGTGGTTTCAGCATCGTAACCCTCTTGCAGGTTGCCTTGCGCATCATAGAAGTCAATGTTGACTGAAACACTGTAATCGTAAGTGGCGTTAGGGCTTTGGACGGGTTGCTGTTGTGTGCCGGCAGCCGCTTGGGTAGCAATGGCGATATCATCGGCCACACCGCCTTGATCGGCTGAAAGGGCTGCGGCCACCAATTCGGCCTGTTCCTGGGAACTCAATTCGGCAGCATTGCCTCCTGAACCGGAATCGGATTCGGATGCGACACCGCCACCGCAGGCTAATGCGACAATACCAACGATCATGATCAACAGTATTCTGATTGCTCTCATTGGTTTCCTCCTTTCTGGGTATGGTTCACATCTAACCTCTTTTGCGGCGCAAAGTGAAGTTAAGTAATGCTAAGGTTGGTTAAGATGCTTCACGGTTCTTTACAAAACTTTACAAACGCGTTGTGCCCGATTTGGTATGATGCTAATAAAACCAAAGGCATGGCCACAGACAAGTCGCCATGCATATTGGGGGTTAAGCACGATGACAACGCAGACTATTCTTCTGATTGACGACGACAAGGAGCTTTGCGCTCTATTAGAAGAGTATTTGGCCGATGAAGGCTTTAATCTGGAGACTTGCCATGACGGTCTATTGGGATTGGAGCGGGCCCTGTCCGGCCAGCATGCTTTGATTATTCTAGATGTGATGCTGCCTGGCTGTAACGGGTTTGAAGTGCTCAAACAGCTGCGCAAACAGAGTGATGTGGCGGTGCTGATGTTGACCGCACGCGGCGATGAGGTTGATCGCATTGTTGGTCTGGAGATTGGAGCCGATGATTATTTGGGTAAACCGTTTAACCCGCGCGAGTTGGTGGCACGCATTCGCGCTATTATTCGACGACAACATACCCCAGATGGTGTTGTAAATACTTCTGCTGCATCATCCAAATTGTGTGTGGACGATATTGAATTGGAACCCAGCACCCGTCGCGTTTTAAAAAATGGCCATGCCATCGACTTAACGGCGGTTGAGTTTAATTTGCTTAGGGTACTGCTGCAATCGGCCGGTGCTGTGGTCAGTCGGGAAGATTTGAACCAGGCGGTTCTGCAAAGAGAGTACTCCCCCTACGACCGCAGCATCGATGTGCATGTCAGCAAGTTGCGCAAAAAATTAGGCGATAAGGTCGGCGAGGCTGACCGGATTCAGGCCATTCGGGGAGAAGGGTATTTATACTGTATCTTGAAAAAGGAGTAGCGTTTTGCGCAGTCTATCGATCAAGATATTTCTCTGGTACTGGTTGGCTGTACTAGCGGGCAGCTTTGCGTTTATTGTGGTGGCCATTGGCTGGCCTTCCCAGACATTTACCGGTCGGGCGGCAAAATATTTTGCCTTCAATATGGCCACCACCGGTCGATTGGGCATCGATCTGTATGAGCAAGAGGGGCCCAAAGCCCTGGAAACTTTTTTGGGACACATTGAAACCATCTCAGCGTTCAAACTCTATATCGTCACTGAGCAGGGCGAATCGTTAAGATCGTTACCCCTGCCGACAGGTGCCCGAGATCTATCACAGCGCGCCCTGGCTGAAAACAAGGTCAAGGCCCAAGGCTGGACCACCCACCCCATTTTTGCTCATCCTGTGATCAGTCGCAGGGGCCGGCCCTATGCGATCCTACTGGAACTGCCATCCGGATTGGTCGATTTGCTTTCACAAATGTCACATGCCATTGCCATCCGTTTTATCGTCTCTTTGTTGGCCTCAGGCTTGGTTTGTTTGTTAATGGTTCGGTATTTAACATCGCCCATCCGGAAGCTCCAATCCGCAGTCCGTAAATTTGCCCAGGGCGATTTAAGTGTGCGTGTTACGCCGAAAATGGGTTCACGGCGTGATGAGATCGCCGATTTAGGAAAGGACTTCGATATCATGGCCGCTCGTATCGAATCACTGATGCATGCGCATGAGCATTTGCTGCGAGACGTGGCCCATGAATTGCGGTCGCCCCTGACCCGGCTCAATGTGGCGTTGGAAATTGCGCGCAAACATGGCGATGAAAAAAAGGTTGGTTTTTTGGATCGTATATTCGCCGAGTCCCAAAAGCTCAGCGGTTTGATCACCCAGGTATTGACCTTGTCGCGTTTGGAAAACATTGACGTTGAACGTCGCATGGAGCCGGTCTGTTTGGAAAAAGTAATCGATCGTATTGTGCACGATGCCAATTTCGAAGGGCAAACAGATGAATTTAAAATTCATTTTAAAATAGAACAGCGCATCACCCTTATGGCCGACGGCCGTTTGATTCACAGCGCCATCGAAAATGTGGTCCGCAATGCAATGAGGTTTACCCCACGCGGTTCCCAAGTGGAGATCACCCAAAATGTTCTGGCCTTTAAGCATGGGGATATGGCGGTGGTGTCGATATCCGATCATGGACCGGGGGTTCCCCCGGAGGCCCTCAAAGACCTGTTCCATCCCTTTTTCAGGGTTAGTGATAAACAGGAAGGTACCCGCGGTGGCGCAGGTATTGGTTTGGCCATCGCTTTTCACGCGGTGACGCTCCATGAAGGTTCGATTCACGCCTTGAATCGCGTTAATGGCGGCCTAACGGTTGAAATTCGTTTGCCTATGGATGCTGGCGCCGCTTCCTGATTTTGAATAATTTTTTCCCCTGATACCAAAAGAACCGATGCCGGACCAACTGTGTTGGTCCGGCATCAGCCGTCACGAAGGGGTGGAAAGCGATTTAGGGCGGTTAAAAGCCCGAGGAGTTGGGCGTTTTCTTCCGTCCCCGGCGGGATGGTTGCTCACCAAATCGGATCACATACGCGGTGCTGGGGGTGAACCGTGAAATGATGATTTGGTGATTTTCTCTCTTTGCATGGAAGAGAGCCGGCCCCGCCCCTCCCTCTCTTGGTAGGCATCAGCCGGTATGGTTTAATGAAGCAATGCCCATGCCAATAATATAACACATAGATATCATTGTAAAAAAATATATTTTTGCATCTGCTTATCGATTTTAAATTACGGATTTGATGGAAAGGATTACAATATTTGCGCATCCAATCCGATTTTCCATTACAAAAAGGATGGATCGTATCGCCGGTGGCGGCAAATCAAAATGCGAGTGCTCTAATGGGTTGGTGAAATCAGGTTTGACAGCCCGCTTTTTTGCTAGTAGACCCAGCTCATCATTGCATGCAGTTGCATACCGAGGAAAATGAATCCCAATGTCAAGAATCTTGCTGAATATTGCGGCCATCTTGCTGATTGGCATAACGCCCCTTTGTGCACAAGATACCCAGTCCACCTCCCCGTCTCATGCCGATGCAAAAACAAAGGTTGCAACCCAATCTGGAAACTTATTTATGGCTCTAAATGGCGGTGATCTGGGCTATTTTGGTGCCCTTTTGGCAGCCGGGGCCAATCCCAATGCAAGAGAACCGAAAACGGGATACACATTGTTGATGCTAGCCAATAAGGCCAATATGGTCAAGTTGCTCCTGGACCATGGTGCGGATCCCACCCTTCGAGATCGTCAAGGCGCTACAGCACTACACCATGCGGTATTATCTTCTGAAGCCTTAGAAATCATACCCCAATTGCTCGCTAAGGGTGCCGATATCAACGCCAGGGCCCCGGACCGGCTTCAAGAAACCCCTTTTATGACTGCTAAAAAGCATTTTTTTCAAGACGATCCTATTTATGGCGCCAAGGTGATGCAATTGCTGGCCCAAAACGGTGCCAATATCGATGCGGTTGATGAGAGCGGTTATACGGTTCTGATTAACGCGGTGGTCAACGATAAACCCGATTTGGTGCGTTTGATGGTCGAGCTGGGTGCCGATGTTCACCATAAGGCTAAAGACGGTCTTACCGCCATTGGGTGGGCTCAAGAATTGGGATTTGTCGATATCATTGAGTTATTAGAAGCTGCCCAACCAAATTAATCCACCTGATACCCAAAACAGGCCTTTTGTATGTATCAATAAACATACACTTCATTTGCACAATAGTGTCCAAATCTGCCCATGCATCGGATTCTTCTTTAAGCCCATAATTTCTAACTTATAGGAATAATTATAAAAAAATGTTTATGGGGTTGCCGTTAAGCCACAGTTGAAAATTGGCGCACTTTTTGCAGTATAAGATGTGGAAAACATAGCCAAAAAGAATTGCGCGAATGGAACTGGGGGCAATCGTGAGTTCTAGAATTAAATGCCTATTTATCATTATTATTTCTATCGTTTTTCATTTTATTAGCTCATTTGCCGTTATGCATTAGTCCTGTCATGCAGGCAATTATCGTATTTCGGCGATAGGGCTGCACGGCAACGTATTTAACTTGGGTGTCCTTTATTTGTTTGCGCAACCCTTAAGCGGATTGCCTACCGGGATCCAATCCTTGTGGATTTTTTGGGTCTTGATCCACCTCATGGCCATTCGGCCACAACACCTCTACCAAAATAGATAGAAGTGATGCGTGAATGACCTGAGCAAAACTGTAATTCTATATCCATTGCAGGAGAGAAAATGAAAGATCACATCAGGAATTTTTGGCAACTGCGCTTGGAGGGTTTGGCGGCCGTTCTACAAAAAAACAATTTCGAAGCCCACGTGGTGGACCATGGTGAACAGGCCAAGGCACTGGCCTTGGACACGCTTATTCCTGCTATTGGTCCCCATAGCGTTTCCTGGGGTGGGTCCATGACGTTTGTCTCCACAGGGTTGTATCATGAATTGCGCAGCGCCCAAGGCTTGGAGATCATCGATACGTTCGATACGAAAATACCGGCCGACGAGATGATAGAGCGCAGACGGAAGGCCCTGCTGGTGGATCTTTTTATTACCAGTTCCAATGCCATTACCGAAGCGGGTATGCTGGTCAATTTGGACATGATCGGTAACCGGGTGGCTGCCTTGACTTTTGGGCCTAAACACGTGATCGTTTTTATCGGCCGCAACAAGATCGTACCGGATTTGGAATCCGCCATGCAGCGGATAAAAAATTATGTCGCACCGACCAATGTCATGCGCCTGGATAAAAAGACCCCATGTGCTAAAACCGCCTGGTGCGATGACTGCAAAAGCCCGGATCGTATCTGTAACCATTGGAGCATTACCGAAAAATGCTTTCCACAAAAGCGGATTAAAGTGGTGCTGATTAATGAGGAGCTGGGACTGTAGTGAATTTTTCCGTGCATTCGTAACCTACTACCGATTTTAAAGAAAACTATCCTCACGGAGTATGATGGATCTTTGATTGCTTTTGGGGTCGCTCATTTGAATCAATTCTGGATGGCAGGAGATATTTAGCCGCCGATCCCATAGAGGCCTTCGGGCATCATGGCCATGAGGAGCACCCTATGATAGGTGCGAATGCGATCGACATATTGCACGGCTTCATTGCCGCGGGCATAACCATGGGAAAGGGTGCGGTAATATTTTTTCTTTTGCAGCAGCGGTAGTACGGCGCGTATGCCTTGCCATGAGTTTGTCGGCATGTCCAAATGCTTGGCCAATTGACGTGCATCTTGTAGGTGGCCGAAACCGAGATTATAGGCTGCCAGGGCCATGTAGGTGCGATCGGGCTCTGAAACCTTATCGCCGATCATTTCGTGAAGCGTGGCCAAATAACGTGTGCCGGCAAAAATGCCTTCCTTGGCTGCCAATCTGTTTTTTAACCCCATATTTTTTGCGGTGTCTTGGGTCAACATCATAATGCCGCGCACACCCGTAAAACTTTTAGCTTTCGGATTCCAGTGGGATTCCTGGTAGGATTGGGCCGCAACCATGTGCCAATCCAAGCCATACTTTTTGGCAGCGGTTTTAAAGTGCGCTTCGTATTTGGGTAGCCGTTGTGTAATGCGTCGCCGGTAGCGGGCCAGATCAACGTAGTCAAATTCTTCCAAATGGCCAAAATAGAAATCTTTTAACCCTTGGAGTTGTTTCTGGGTCGTGGATCGGGCAAACCATGCTATGGCCTCACGCAGCAGGTGGCGGCTTTGGGGATCAATGGCCCAGGCCAGCTTTTTAGAATCTCCCATGGAAAAATGCACCACCAGCTCGGGATAGAAGCGGCGACTAATATTAAATGTGTGGGATTCTACCATGGTTAAAGGCAATGAACGTTTCCATACCATTTGGAGCAGCTCATCGCTGCTGTAGTCTGAAAGGATCTTCCAATCTAGTGCGGGATGCATTTTGCGTTGTGCTTTGATGGTTTCCAGGCGGGCGCTGCTGCCGGTCATCCATATCATTTTTCCATCTAAGTCACTTATATTTTGATACTTATCGTCACCACGACGTCCAACAATTTGCTGTTCAACTTCCAAATAACCCGGGCCCAGGGCCACCATGCGGGTGGAATATTTGCCAAAGGGAATACCGGCTGCAATGATATCAGCTTTGCCGTTACGCAAGGCCGTTATCATCTCGGCCTCTTCCTCGATGAACAAGGGGCGGGGACGCACACCCAGATGGTCGGCAAATGCTTTGACCAGTTCGTATTCAAATCCGGCTGGGCCGTGGGGGCCTTCAAAAAAGCTGGTGGGACTGTTGCGTGTGATGAAAATGAGCTCGCCGCGAGCTTGAATTGCTTCTAGATCATCAAGAACAAGAGGTTTGTCGCATCCTGATATATAGAGTCCGGTCAGAAAAAACAGTCCGAGCAGGCCCAAGTTGAACATGTATCGTATCATGCGGTGCATTAAATCCCTTTGCCCATAAAAACAAAGCCGGCCATCGGCAGCGTCTTACACGATTATCGGCTTTTGTTCCGCTTTTCATTAAAGTTCACTTCCATCAACATCTAACAGCGGTATCGTGTTTCTATGCCTTGTTTTTATCAGCTCAATCATATGTCATCCATGACTATTTGGCAAACATATCGTCATAAAATTTGCTTTAAAAAAATATAACTATATAATATTTATTAAAAAAATAAGTTTATGGCGTGTCCTTTTGGCTATCGTTGTTAGGCATTCGAACTGCCTTGACCATTGCTCAAGAGCACCATGCGGGCATCGGCCGCTACACAGCCGGCTGGTGAACAGATCACCGGATTGAGGTCTATAGAGGTAATCTGGTCGGCAAGGGCCATCATCAACTTCGAAAACGCGGTCATTAGCCCAATTAGTGCATTCATATCAATACCTTCGTTACCTCTGAACCCGTGTAACAGCTTGCCGGCCGTCAGGCAGTTGACCATTGAGATAATGTCTTTTTCCAGGATGGGTGCCATGCGAAGGGCCGTATCCTTGTAAATTTCCACGCCGGTTCCCCCCATCCCCAGCAGAACCACCGGACCGAACTGAGCGTCGATTTTGCCGCCCACGATGACCTCAAGACCGGATACCATCTGTTCTACCAACATGCCGCTAAAGGCTCTGCGGCGCGCAAAGCGGTTGAAGGTTGATCGCAGTTCTTTGGCGTTTTTGATACCGACGACGACACCCTTGACTTCTGTTTTATGAACAATGTCGGGTGAGACGATTTTGGCCACCACGGGATAACCGAGATCATCTGCAAACGCAATGGCATCATCGGCCGAATGGGCCAAGAAAAAATGCGGTACCGGAATACCCGAGATGTCCAAGATGCGTTTAGCATCGGGTTCGAGTACCCAACCATGGGTTTTAGCCCTGGCAAGGAGCGTCTGGATCTCTTTGGCTAGCATGGCTGCCACCTCCGCAGTGCCTCTACCATCAGTACCGCGCCTTCGATGCTATCGGAAACCGGCACCTGGTTCAGTTCGAAACCTTCGATAAGCATACGATATTTTTCAACATGGGGAACATAGGCCACCAGGGGCTTGCCTTTTTTGCGGTAGATTTGGCCCAAGCGGGCTCCCAAATCCGATGAAATCCCCGGTGAGTAGGGTAACAACAATATTAAAATACAATCGATATCATCCGCAGCGCTTAAATTATTGACTCCGGCAATGAAATCTTCGTCCGACGCACTGCCGGTGAGATCAATAGGGTTGCCCAGGGCAGCGATACCTCGAATATTCTCACCCAGATGGGAACGTAAATTTTTTATTATGGCTTTGGGCAGTTGGGGTACCTTCAACCCATGCTGCCGACAAGCGTCCACCGCCAAAGCACCATGCCCGCCGCTGACCGAAATGATGCCGATGTTGCCGGCGATGGTATGCTGATAACAACTCAGCGCTTCGCAAAAGGAGATTAGCTCATACTCATTTTTCGCCTCGGCAATACCATGTTGTGCCATGATTTGAGAAAAGACGGTATACTCACCAGCCAATGAAGCGGTGTGGCTGGCCACAGCCCGACGTCCTGAGGCGCTTTTTCCGGCTTTGAGTACCACGATGGGTTTGCCGCACTTGGCAGCGGCTTGGACAAAGCCCCGCCCCTCCTTTGGGCCGAAGCCTTCGATATAAAACGCCACGACCCGCGTCTGGGGGTCCTTTGCCAGAAACTGCAACAGGTCGGTTTCCCGGATAAGCGCCTTGTTGCCAATGCTCAAGGCCACAGAGACACCGATGCCTTGGCCGGCAAATTTAACCAATTGATCAACCAAGACCCCACCACTTTGGCTGATAAAGGCCACGTTGCCTGCTTCGGGTCGAACGAGCCTTTCACCGGGTAGAAAGAAAGTATCAAATTTCCGGGGGACATATATGCCCAGGCAGTTGGGACCCACAACCGGCAGGCCGGCTTTGTGCGCCATGGCGACAATGCGATCTTGAAGCGCTTGACGACCCACTTCAGCAAAACCGCCGGATATGATGGTGGCACTGCCGACCTTGGCTGCAATACAATTTTCAATGATGCCGGGAACCTGATCCGCGCGTACCGCAATGACCACATGGTCTATGGTGTCTTGGATCGCGGTAAGGCTCGGATAGACGCTTTCCCGCTGAAGGGTACCCCCTTTGGGATTGACAGGATAGACCGTCACCGGGTAACGCAGCAACAACTTCTGAAAAATAACATTGGCCGGATGGCGATCGTTGGAAAGGGAGACACCGACAACCGCTACTGTTTTGGGTTTAAAAAGAGGACGAAAATTGTACTTCACAGCGTAACTCCTACTATCGAATGGGTGTTGCCAAATACTTAGATAGCGTCAGTATGCCCGGATAGGGCGGCTATAGCGCGATGGTGAGATAGCTTCTACTGTTTTGTTTCCAAGGCTTTATATTTTTTCAGCAGCCGGGTGGCATTTTCGATGTTCTGGCGCGCTTTGGGATGCTGCGGATGAAGCGCCAGCGCCCGGCGCCATTCGGCAACAGCTCGTTCTAAGTCTTCATTAATGAAGTAATTCACGCCCTTGCGGTAGTGTGCGTCGGCTTCGGATCGGATTTTTGCTTTGGCCAGCGACAGGAGCTGACTCGTATCTTTATAGGTTTTGTCTGCTTTTTCGAGAAAATTAGCTGCCGCAACCATTTCACCGCTCTCCAGAAGTTGCTTTCCCAGAGCGTAATGTGCCTCGTTAAAAAGCGCTTTGGCTTGGGTATTGGCATGGGATTGGCGCAAAATTTCTTCGGTGATATTGATGACGCTTTCATACTCTTTATTGGACAGATGTTGTTCAGCCAACTTTAAATTCTCTGCAAGTGCCTGTTTTTGAATGTATCCTCGCGCCTGAGCCAATGCCTTTTTGCGTCCAGGGAAAGAGGGACGCACCTGTTTTAGATGGTTCAGGGCGGCGAGCTGTTTTTGATGGTTCAAGTACTGCATGCCTTTGCCATAATGGGCACGGTCGGAAATCTGTAACACTTTAGGGTTGCCCGAGGTCCTCTTTTTGAGCTTGTCCACAAGCGCCAAGGCAGTATCGTAGCGTTTCTGGTTCAAGGCTTTTTGAGCTTTTGTTATCCATATGGTAACGCTGGTTTTGGGCTGGCCTGATTTCATATCCAGCACAGGTAGCAGCAAGGTCGTGCCCGCTAAAAGCGGTTTTAACGGATCAAGGTCATTGTAGTAGGCGATCAGATAGGCTGTATGAATATCACCATAATTTTGAGACGCAATTTTCGAATAGGAATCACCGCGACGTACTTTATATACGCCTTGTTCGGTTGTGTGCAGACGCGTCTTGAGGTAGTAACGTGCGCCTTTGTGTGTGGGCACCAATCGAATTGTTTTTAAGAAGGCTTGGCGCGCCTTGGCAAACTCACCGTTCCGGTAGTCGGTGAGGCCATCTTTAAAATTCAACTCAGCGGTGTTTGCAATAGTTTGCTCCAGGGCGGACAGCGCTTGGCGAGTTTGACGGTCCTGTTCCAACGTGGCGGCGATCTGCCAGGCGAGCAGGGCCTGGCGCAACTCACCGCCATCTTCCAGGGTCAGCGCTTTTTCGCGGAAATATTGCGCCGATGTTGGCACAGGCGCAGGGTTCCCCGATAGGGGAAAATTCAACAAATCAGCACAACTGCAGACCAATAGCACGCTGAGCAGGATTACAAATAGTGGGCAGATGGTCTTCATCGCAATTGCGCTTTTTTATAGGTGATGAGATTCTGGCCAAACTGTTGCAGGTTGTATTGACCGTAAATGATAGAGCGTCGAATATTAAAATTGTGGACAAAGAACGGATTCTGGCCCCGTTTGCGGGTAAACCCGGTCCGAAAGCCGTGTTTTTTCAATAGCGCAATGCTCAGATCATTCATTTCCAGTGACGGGGCCGAAAAATCACGGCAGGGTTGATTCAAATGGCGCTCAATGGATTTTTTGGATTGCAGGATATAATTGTCCAGTGACGCTGCGGTGCGGGACGCATTTTTGGTATGCAGCGCATTGATTTTGGAGCCATGCACACCAATACTAAACCCTTGGGTGGCCATTTGGATCATTTGGTACCATGCCAACTTGCCAGGGTGACCGATCTGTTCGACGGGTACAAAAAGGGCGGCTTTCATGCCGTGACGTTTTAAAATGGGAAAAGCAAGGTCATAAACCCAGCGGCCGGCGGTATCAAAAGTGATCATCACCGCGTTGGGGAGCAACTGGTCCTGCAGGTCGAGAAAAGCGTAAAACTGGTCCAGTGAAAGGGTTCTAAAACCATTTTCTTGGAGGTAATTGATTTGGTCTTCAAATTGCTGAGCCGAGACACTCTCTCTTTTCGTACCGCGAAATGACAGATGGGTGTACAACAAAACAGGCACGGTTTGATAACCTTCGGCTTCAAGCCCACCATAAGTCATCGGAGTCAAGGGGATAACCAGTTGCTGCCCTGGGACAAGTGCTTCGGATTGGTTATAATCCTTAATCCACCATGCTTTGTCTGCATCGCTAAGGTAAGTTTTAGCAAGGGAGGCGAAAGTGTCATGCGCTTTCACCTTTACCAGAACAAAGTTATCGCCTCTCACCACCACCGGTTGTTCGGTTTGGGTTTTTGGCGAAAGCACAGCATTGCAGCCGGCCGTAGCCATTGACCAGATAATCAGCAGAAAAATGGCGTAATATCGTTTAATTGGATGCATGGGGTTTGGGTTGCATGCCAAGCGCTTTAAACGCCTCCATGGGAACGGATTTTCCTTTAAATGTGTGCAGACCGAGTGATTCAGTGGTGATCAAATGGCCCAAGTGTTCTTTAACCTGCTGGCTCACCACCACATCGCCGGGGCCGGCCAACGGATTGAGTCGGGCGGTGGTGTTAACGCTGTCGCCGATAACCGTATACTCCATTTTTGATTGGGAGCCTACATTACCGGCTACGACTATGCCCGTGTGGATACTGATGCCCACGGCAGATAGCAACTGATTACCATCGCGACTCATTTTGTGCAACTCTTGCTGCAAGTGCAACGCTGATCGTACGGCGCGTTCAACATGGTCTTTTCTAAATACCGGCACACCGAAAACACCCAAAACCGCATCGCCAATAAATTTATCGATGTAGCCCCCATATTCAATAATAACCGCAGTGGCGATTTCCAGATAGGTGTTCAGGGCGCCCACCACTTCTTCCGGGGGCCTTTCGTTGGCATAGGAGGTAAAGCCCCGTATATCACATAAGACCATCGTGGCTTCATTGCTGGCCCCTTTGAGCCAGCCGGTTTCGGGATTGGCCAGGATCATATCCAACACTTCAGCACCTACGTATTTGCCAAAGGATTTCTGAGTCATCGAATTTTTCCAAAGTTCTTGGCCCATGCGGTTGAAAGAAGCACCTAGATGACCCAGTTCATCGGTGCGTCCAGCCGGTACGCGATACTGGTAGTTTCCTTTAGCGATCTCTTCGGTGGCTTTGACCAATTGCGAGATCGGATGCGAGAAGCGGAAGCCATAAAGGATGGCGACACCCAGGCCCACCAGAATGATGGCCAGGGTTACAAAAATTACGGATACGCGTTCTTGGATAACAAGATCATCAATAAAATCAAGGCTAATCCCCACATGGACTTCACCAAGCGCCTTTTGCTTAAAATTGATGGGGCGGTATAGATCTAACAGACGTTCACCTGTGGGCCGGTCATATGTATAGTAGGTCACATCCTGTTTTTGGGTGGTTTGGGGGTTATCCACAAAGTTCTTGAACGGTACACCAATGAGATTGATGTTGGTATGCGCTTTGATCAAGCCATCGCTGCCCGTAATCAGTGCATATCGCAGCCCTTCCACATGGGCGGCCTCCTTTATCAGGGTGTTGAGTCTTAGAATGTCTTCTTCCAATAAAGGAATGGAACCGTTGTTGGCAAAATAGTTAAGACTCACCATCCCCAGGCGAACCGTTTGATCATACAAGCGATCCTTTTGTTTGTCTAATACGACCACGCTGAGTGTCACGATGGTAATCACAACGACAAAGGTGGTGGCAATGGCCATCTGGGCCCACATCGGAAAGCGCGGTTGGGTCAGGCGTTCAAAGCGGGCACCGTATTTTTGGGAGAGTAAATCGCGGATGTTATCGGTAAGTGCGGTAACCTCGATTTGATATTCAGAATTGATGGTGCGAATGATTTCAGTTTCATTGGCGTAACCGAGATTGACAATAATACGTCCCAATCGCACCACGCGCCCTTCCTGCACCAGGATTTGGCGCTGACTTTCGAGTGCATTTTTAAGCTGGAATTCGGTGATAATGCCACACCGCTTTAAAACTTCACCGATAAACAGGTCGTCTCTGGAAATTTGGTTCCGCCGAAAGCGGCCGATGAGTCGGGTGAGCCCTATCTGGAAGCGTTTGAATATCCTGCTGAAAAAAGCCATGCCACCTCAAGTGCACGCAGTTTGCAGAAAAAAGGGTTGCTGCCAATCTGCCATCTTTGTCGATGCGGATATCGCAAAGAACACTATAGAGCCATAACGTCTTGTTGTCAAAAGGATTATTATAAAATCCACCAATATGGACTTGCCAAAGACCTTGCATATAGGGATAAAGGATCTGACCCACTCGTTGGATTTTAAAGAGGGGTTGAGATCATCTCAAGCAGCCGCTTTTAAAAAGTGAATCAGTGATTATAATGAGACATCCATCAATAGCAGGCATCGGCAACTGTACCATTGGTATTTTGTTGTGATGAACTATAGCGTTAATCAATTGGGGAAGGCATAATGAGTGAATCCGACAATGCACCTGTGTTTCGACAAGAGCAAGACAGCATGGGCACACTGCGTGTCCCAGCGGATGCCCACTTCGGATCGCAAACCCAGCGCGCGGTCGATAATTTTTTCAACAGTGGTTTAAAACCGCCTATCGCATTGATTCATGCCTTGGCCATGGTGAAGCAACATGCCGCGCGTGCCAATCAAAAATTAGGTCTATTGGATGATAAATTGGCGGATGCCATTGTTGCAGCTTCCCAAGAGGTTGGGACAGGGGCGTGGGACGACCAGTTTGTGGTGGATTTGTTTCAAACCGGTTCAGGCACTTCAACGAATATGAATATGAACGAAGTGGTAGCTTCCCGGGCCAATGAAATTCTGACAGGTCAAAAAGGAGGGCGCACGCCGGTTCACCCCAATGACCATGTCAACCTGGGCCAATCGAGCAATGATGTCATCCCCACCGCTTTGCATGTGGCGGTAGCCATCAAGTTGGTCCATTCCCTGCAACCCGCCTTAACCCATCTGCAAGGCCGGTTGGTAGAAAAGAGCGGTCAATTTAAAGGTATCCGGAAGATTGGCCGGACCCATTTGCAGGATGCTGTGCCTGTTTCCCTGGGAGATGTCTTTTCGGGGTATGCACGCCAAATTGAGCTGGCGCAGGCGCGTGTCGATGCCGTCCTTCCGAGAATCTGCGAACTGGCTCTGGGTGGGACGGCGGTGGGCAGCGGCTTAAATACCCATGTTGATTTTGCTCCCCAGGTGATTGCTTTGCTGCGTGAGCAGACCGGCATTGCATTTCAAGAGGCGGTCAATCATTTCGAGGCGCAAGCGGCGCAAGATGCCATTGTAGAGGCTAGCGGTGCGACGAAAACCATTGCTGTTAGTTTAGTAAAAATTTCAAATGATATCCGCTGGTTGGGATCTGGCCCGCGTTGCGGCATCGGCGAACTCAAACTGCCCGCGCTGCAGCCGGGCTCATCAATCATGCCGGGCAAAGTCAACCCGGTCATTCCAGAAGCCGTAATTCAGGCGGCTTATCAAGTTATGGGCAACGATACGGCCATAACACTGGCAGGACAGGCCGGTAATTTTGAGCTTAATGTCACCTTGCCGCTTCTGGCGTATAATATCCTTCAGTCCATCGATCTGCTGGCCGGCGTAACGCGCATGCTTTCCGAAAAGTGCCTCAATGCATTGGCCGCTGACAAGACCCGCTGTGAAGGATACATCGAAAAGAGTCTGGCGTTGGTGACTGCGCTGGTGCCCCATATTGGCTATGACCGTGCGGCCGACTTGGCTAAAATAGCATATCAGACCGGAAAGACCGTGAGAGAGGTGGCCTTGGCGGAAAAAGTCCTGCCGTCCGATCAGATCCACAAGCTGTTGGGCTGACAGCTCATTATTTTAAATGGGCAATAAATTTGGAATCCCATCTTAAAGGAGAAGGCGAATGACCAAACGTTACCAGATTAAGACCGCATGTCCTCAGTGCGGTTGCAGCTTTGCCACTAATTTAAGCCCCGAAGAACTTAAAGAACGATATGGCGATGTCCCGAATGTGGAGATGGAGTGCGGTGAATGTATGCTGCACTATCGCACCTCCATGGCAGACGCTTGTCCCGAGTGGGACAAAGCATGCAAATTGGAAAAGTAGGTGTTGATCGCTTTTTATGAACCATTTTACAACCGGACAACGAAAGGGGTACGCTAGATGATGTATGATTTTAATGCGGATGACATTTTTGAGATGGCCGAACAGCTGGAGCGCAATGGCGCCAAATTCTATCGCACCGCCGCACAAGCCGTTGCCGATCAGGGCAGCAAAGACTTTTTGTTCAAGCTGGCCGACATGGAAGCCGGACACGAGAAAACCTTTAAAAAAATGCGCGAAACCCTGACAACTGCAGAAAAAACACCTACGGTTTTTGATCCTGAGGGTGAGGCGGTGCTTTATCTGCGGGCTTTGGCAGATACCAGAGTGTTTTTCCAGAAAGAGATGGATACCACCTCCATGGTGGCCATATTAAAAGACGCCATCACCGCAGAAAAAGATTCCATCGTGTTCTATTTGGGTATGCGCGATGGCGTTCCGGAAAACATGGGACGAAACCGCTTAGATGCTATTATCAAAGAAGAGATGGGCCATATCCGGTTGCTGAGCAGCGCACTGCTCAAACAAAAGCAATAGGTCGTGCCACTGACCGGGCCATGTCAGTCCCACCGGCAGGCGCCGAGGCCTGACCAACGTTAAAAGGCATCAATTCATTAAAATTGACGATGGTTTTCGTAGGGCGGGGCTCCGTCCCCGCCGTGAATGGAATGCCGGCCATGCCAGACCCACCGGCAGTCGCGAAGGCCTGTCCTACGTTTAAGGATCATGTCTGTTGAAGGGCCATTGTCTTTGTTGGGCGGGCCATTGCCTGGTCATGATGCACCTTATACCCCAGTTCATCACCATTCCAAGCCATACATATTGGCCTCATAACCTGCCGCTCTCGGCAAGATCCTCAAGCCCCATTTGATCTGCTATCGAAATTTCGCTGCCACGGACTGTAATCAGGCCTTTACCTGACATTTTGCTGAATATGCGGGACAAGGTTTCTGGGATCGTTCCGAGCAAGCTGGCCAGCTGACCTTTAGAGATGGGCAGCCTGACGCATTCCGGGCTGTCTTGTTCTTTCGAAAGAAAGATCAGATAGGTGGCCAAGCGCGCCGGCACCTCCTTGAGCGAAAGGTTCTCTACCTGAACCGTGAATTGGCGTAAGCGCCTGCTTAACACGGCCAGCATGTTAAGCGCCAGGGACGGTTGGGCTGCAATGAGATCGATAAAGTCCTGGCGGGGAAAAAAAAGCAAGCGGCTCTTTTCAATGGCCTGGGCATTGGCGGGAAATTGGCGACCTGAAAATACCGGCACTTCACCAATGGGTTGGCCAGGGCCATAGATGTGCAGAATCTGCTCTTTGCCCTCGACTGATGTTTTATAGATTTTAACCTTGCCTTGGACAACCACATAGAATCCATTGCCGGGCTCACCCTCCCAGAATATGGGGTCGCTACGTTTATAGGGTTTGTCATGGGCGATGTGGTAAATTTTGGTGAGTTGCTCCTCAGCCATGCCACTGAACAACGGTGTCGTTCTTAAAATACCCGGAAGCTTGTCCATACTTCTCCTTTTTCCACAAAGGTGCCGATAAAGGCCCTTTTGCCGTAAATCTATTTTTTCCCGAGACTTAAGTCAAGGTTTTGAAAAAGTATGGGGTGACCTGGACAACCAGGGATAAAAAAAAAGGGCAGTCCTTGACTTAGGTCAAGGACGCACACCACCCATTCAGGTAGGCTGCATTAAAAATGAGAACAGTAACTTGGTTTTAGAACAATACAACTTATTATTTCCAAAGGAGGTTTAACATGTTTTGTTTTCAATGCGAACAAACCGCTAAAGGCGAAGGATGCACCAAAATCGGAGTCTGCGGTAAACAACCCGATACAGCCGTTTTGCAGGATCTACTAATTTATACCGTCAAAGGCCTTTCCCAGGTGGTTGTGGTTGCGCAAAAAGCAGGTATCCGTGATCCGCAAATCGATCAATATACATGCGAAGCGATTTTTTCCACCTTGACCAATGTGGATTTCGATCCGGATCGTTTTGTGGCCCTTATCAAACAGGGGGTTGCGCACCGCGATCAACTTATCGCTAAAATCGACACGGCACAGATTCCTGAAGGTCCCGCGACACTTACCCTTGAGGCGGACAAACATGGCATGCTCGCCCAGGGTGAAAAGGTCGGTGTTATGGCGGATGCGGATCTGAATGAAGATATTCGCAGTCTGCGTGAATTAATTGTATACGGTGTAAAGGGCTTGGCGGCCTATGCCGACCATGCCCGCATTTTGGGCCAAGAGGATGAGGCCGTTTATGCCTTTATTCATGAGGCCATGGCAGCCACCCTGGATGATGCCTTGGGTGTGAATGAACTTGTGGGGTTGGCGCTCAAATGCGGCGAGGTCAACTTGCGGGCCATGGAGCTATTGGATGCCGGCAATACAGGAACTTATGGCCACCCCGTGCCCACCCAAGTCCCTTTAGGCGTTAAAAAAGGCAAAGCCATCTTGGTTTCCGGCCATGATCTAAAAGACCTGGAGTTGATTCTCAAGCAGACAGAAGGCAAAGGCATCTATATTTACACCCACGGCGAGATGTTGCCGACCCATGGCTATCCGGAGTTGAAGAAATACGAGCATTTCTATGGCCATTACGGCACTGCATGGCAGAATCAAGGCAAAGAATTTAACGCCTTTCCCGGTGCCATCATCATGACCACCAATTGTATTCAAAAGCCCAAAGACAGTTACAAGGATAATATCTTCACCACCGGTCTGGTGGGCTGGCCGGGTGTGCAGCACATAGCCGACAAGGATTTTACACCGGCCATCAAGAAAGCATTGGCCATGCCGGGCTTTCCAGAGGATCAAGCGGGAAAATCGGTTATGGTGGGCTTCGGACGCAGCGCCGTTATGGGCGTCGCCGGCCAGGTCATCGATGCCGTCAAGTCCAAGGCCATTCGCCATTTCTTTCTGGTGGGCGGCTGTGACGGCGCCAAAGCCGGTCGTAATTACTATACAGAGCTGGTTGAACAGATTCCCCAGGATTGTGTTGTGTTGACCTTGGCCTGTGGCAAGTTTCGTTTTTTTGATAAAGATCTGGGGGACATTGGCGGTATCCCGCGCTTGCTGGATGTGGGCCAGTGCAACGATGCTTACTCCGCCATCAAAATTGCCGTGGCTCTGGCAGAAGCCTTTGAGTGTGGTGTCAACGATCTGCCATTGTCTATGATTCTGTCCTGGTACGAACAAAAAGCATGCGTTATTTTGCTGACGCTGCTGCATCTGGGAATCAAGGACATCCGCCTGGGGCCGAGCTTACCGGCGTTTATCAGCCCTAATGTGCTGAATGTTCTGGTAGAGAACTTTAATATTATGCCCATCGGAACTCCCGAGGAAGATTTGAAAGCCATTCTAGGATAATCTGTTCATCCCATGGTTGCGGTCGGTGACCCAAACGGTGCGGCCCGGATGGGCCGCACCAGAAGGACGGTGCAACAGGAGATTGACCATGAAATGCCCGGGACAAGATACCCAATACTGGAATAAAGATGCCGTTTTTGACGTCAAGTGCCCCCAATGCAACGGTCAAGTGGAGTTTTTCAAAGATGACACCACTCGTCGCTGTAACCACTGCGGACATCGATTTGTTAATCCCAAGATGGATTTTGGTTGTGCGGCTTATTGTCAGTACGCCGAACAATGCTTGGGTGATTTGCCTCCCGAGTTAGTGGCCCAGAAGGAAGATTTGCTTAAAGACCGCGTGGCCATAGCGGTCAAACGTTATTTGAAAACTGATTTTAAACAGATCGGGCACATTACCCGCAGGGCTCGGCATGCCGAAGCCATTGCCAAGGCTGAAGGCCTGGATGACATCCTGCCGGTGGTGCTGATTACGGCCCTTTTGTGGGATTTGGACCCTGTGGAGAGTGCCGACGACGCCCCGGTGGCCCGCTCGATTTTAAGCGAACTCAAAGCCCCACCGCCGTTGATCGAACAAGTCTGCAGGATGATCGGCCTGCGTCAATCAAACCAGCCGGAGGCGAATGAGATTGCATTTAAGATTGTATCTGATGCTGAACAACAAGCAAATATAGAAGAAAAAGCAAAAACCGGCGCCTAAGTATGGTATTGCACTATCCTAAAAAGGTGAGATTAATGAAATTAAAACGGAAAATCATAGAAATCGATGAAGAGAGATGTGACGGTTGTGGACAATGTGTCTTGGGTTGCGCGGAAGGCGCCCTGGCCATTGTAGACGGCAAAGCCAAAGTGCTTTCTGACAATTTATGTGATGGGCTGGGTGCCTGCATAGGGGAGTGTCCCCAAGATGCCTTGCAGATCATCGAAAGGGAGGCCGAGGCTTTTGACGAAGAGGCTGTGGAATCACACCTGATGGAGCAAGAGGCGACGCAACAGCCCCAGGAATCTACTGTACCTTGCGGTTGTCCCTCAGCACAGATTCAAAATTTCAGCCCATGCCCGTCGGCGCAAGTCAAAGTGCAGTCCACCGAAGGCCAGGATTCCGCGCTGTCCCACTGGCCGGTTCAGATTCGCCTGGTGCCGCCCAACGCACCCTTTTTAAAAGGTGCCGACCTTCTGGTTGTTGCCGATTGCGTGCCCGTTGCATTTCCCAGCCTTCATCAGGAGTTGTTAAACGGCAAAGCCATTATGATCGGATGTCCCAAATTTGACGATGCCGATGCATATGTTGAAAAATTTGCAGCCATTTTTAAAAGCTCGGGCATCAAGAGCATCACCACAGTGGTAATGGAGGTGCCTTGCTGCGCCGCCCTTCCCATGATGGTTCAAAAAGGCCGTGAATTAGCGAACAGTCAGCTTCCCATTACACGAATGGTGGTCAGCACGCGTGGGCGGATTATCGAAGAGAAGCCGCTGGTGGCCTGATTTTTATGAAATACTCCAAATTAAATATTTATGCTGCCTTGTTTGAGAAACGCTGAGGCTGTAAATGGCCACCAGAGTTTTAAGTTTATAGCTTTAAGTTTTAAGTTTACGATATTGAATTGAAATCCGAATGCGAGTTTGAATTTTGGCCGCATTCGGATTTTTTTATTTACATAGGTGTAAACTAGTTAGACCCCCCATGCGTCCTAATAACTAAAATGCCCAATTGGCGATTCAGGAGATGGGGTGTGAGACCCAGCATCGTGCAAAAAAGGTCGAATAAAGGGTGGACAGGTTGCCCTAAAGGCGGATAGTATCTCGATATTATGGTGGATAATCCAGTTGATTCTGACAACGGTACGACTGCAGCCCGCGCCCAAATCGCCGAGACGGTTGAAAAGGCCCAGGCCGGTGACGCGCTTGCATTTCACCGCCTGGTGGATCAACACCAACCGGAGATTTATCGCATGATTTTCTATCGCACCGGTTCTCAGATGGATGCAGAAGACCTGACCCAGGATGTTTTTTTAAAAGCTTACAAGAACCTGGCCGGTCTGAAATCACCCATGGTGTTTCGCAGTTGGTTGTTCAGCATTGCGGTCAACCGGGTGCGCGACTACTATCGCAAAAAACAATTTCGGTCGCTTTTCGGGCTGGTCTCCGTGGATGAAGACAATTTCACGGAAACCCCGGAAATGGCCGTGCCGCCGGATGCATCTCGGAATATGGAGCGCAAGGATTTCTGGCGCCAAGTGGAACAGATGCTCACCTCGCTTTCGCGCATGGAGAAGGAGGTCTTTTTATTGCGGTTTTTCGATCAGCTCAGCATCAAGGAGATCAGTGCGGCACTGAAAAAAAATGAAAGCACGACCAAAACCCATCTTTACCGTGCCTTGAACAAAATTAAAGAAGCGGCGGCGGGTATGGAGTCGTTTTTGGAGGAGTTGGCATGAACCAACAGTCAATAGCACACTTAACTTACGATCAGTTGCTGCAAGCGCTGGTAGACGAAGCCGACCTTGGGGATGCGGTTCGTGATCATTTAGCGGCGTGTCCCGCTTGCCGGCGTCAGGTCATGCGTTTGACCCAACGCTATGATCGCATGGGGCAAATGGCGAAACAATTGGCGCCAACACCGGCGCACGCTTTCCGTGTTCCCGCTCAGCAGGTCGCCGCCAAACACCGGTTGCTAAAGCCGGCTTTGGCCATGGGCATGGTGGCGGCTCTAATTATGGTGTTCACCATATGGTGGCCGCAGCACATTGATATATCCAATGGTCCGGAAATGCGGGCGACGCTTGATAGGAACACGGATGATCAGTTGATGGCTGAAATTGATGACTTGGTGGATGATGCGCTGCCCAAGGCCTACCAGGAATTGGCCTCGCTATCTGACTCTCAAACCAGCGAAGATTTAGAGGAGTTAATCGACTGGATCGCGCCACCCATTGAGGAGGATGAGTTAGAACCACGGGTATAGCATCCATGTTGCCATGAGATGTCTATGAACTTGAACGATTGTTATGCGCATACAGCGGAAAGGATTGAATCATGCCCAAAAAAGCAGTCAGCATTTTGGTCGTAATTTTGGTGATTCTAGGGGTCGGAACGTCCATGGCTAGAGAGTCCTCCAGATGGCGTTGGTGGCACAACGAAGAGATTATTAAGCAGTTGAACCTTTCGCAAGACGAAATCAAGCAAATAGATGATGCTTACGCTGCATCGCGCCGTCGCATGATTGAACAAAAGAGTCGCTTGGAAACAGAGCGGTTCGAATTGGAGGAGATTTTAGGGCAACCCAGTTTTAGCGAGGCCGCGGCTAGGGCGCAAAATCGCAAGCTGGAAGAAGTGCGATCTCAATTGGCCGCAGAACGATTTGAGTTTCTATTGGTATCACGCAAAATTATCGGACATAACCGCTTTCAACAGTTAACCGACATTCAACGTCAATGGAGAGAGCAACGCAAATCTGGAAGGTAGGCAAATGCAGTACCGGCTGATAGTTGTTTGCTGCTCTTTGCCTTGGATAAAGCGGATTCATGGCTGAGAGCTGCTCCAAGATTCTTAAAATTTAAATCCTGAGCGGGCTACCGGGTACCCAAAGAGAGCCGAAGCACCCGGGATCTATGTGTTTAGTGTTATCCTACGATTTTTTCCTGCCACAAGGACTCATAGTCAAAAGGTTGGCCAATAATATTGAATTTGATGACTTCGAAATTGGGACTCAGATCAAAATCTCTGGGCATGATTTGACTAAAATGGCGCATGATCAGACCCGCGCCGTAGGGGTTATCTGGGCGGGTTGGAGTGGATGCCAATCCGGGGACAATGGGATATCCCACCTTTTGGAACGCTTTGGCAATCATTCCGGAACATATCACCTGAAAATCATTACCACTGCCCAGGCGGGAGCGGTGCGAGAATTTCCTCCTTGGGTGAAAAAATGTACTGATAACCATTCGGGCAATATCAATAATATTCTGATCATCGTAGCGATGGCCAATATTAGCGATAATCTCGGCTGTGACCTGGCTTGAATCGGCCGCACTGATACCGTATGGGCGGCAGATGCGGATATTGTAATCGCGATATTTGTCCAGGCATTCGACGCGCACCCCTTGACCTGAAAAGGCCTCGATGACCAAATGCCCGGCCTGGTCGGCGAAACGCTCCTGATATGTGTTGCGGCCCAATTCATTGGGTTGGATAAGTTCATCACCGACATAGTATGCCACATGACTCCAGTGGCTGCTGGAGAAAAATTTGATGATGCTGCTCATCGTGGAACGGCCCTCCACAAGAACGATGTCGCCTTTGCGGATAGTGTTGTAGAGCCGCTGCATGTTGTTATAGATGCGTTGTTGGTAGCCGGGATTATCTTTTTCCAGGCGCACCAAGAGGCGTCGACGGATATCGGCAGCCCACTTTTTTAACAGGCGCTGTGCCATGGTGGTCCCTCATGAGTCCGTTCTAAATGCAAAATCAGATCAATATCTTTTGCGCGATCGATGCATGCCTTCTACGGTGTACCATGGCTACAGTGCAGGGCTAATAATGTTGGTCCGCAAAATCAACCCATCCGCCCGCTGTTACGAGCTTGCGATCAAAGTCCGCGATAGCAAAAGGCACCGTCTCTTCTTCGTCCCCGGCACGGAATATCAATTGGCTATTTTCAAAGTCGGTTTGCACCTCGGTTTCCTTACCCCCAAAGCGCTGAAGCAGATGATCAATGGTTGCTGCCGGCATCTCGATGGCCAACATACCGCAATTGAACATGTTTTGACGGAAGATGCGCGCAAAACTTTGGGCAATTACGACATGGATACCATTAACTTCAAAGGCCCAAGGGGCGTGCTCGCGGGAAGAGCCGCAACCGAAATTGGTGCGGGTCAGAACAATGCTTTTGCCTTTGATATCCACTTTGGGATCAAACTCTTCCAGGTTGAGGTCTTCTAACAAATGGGGGCCCAATGCATCTTTGGTTGTCTCAGTTAAATAGCGGGCAGGGATGATTTCATCCGTATTGATATCATTGCGGTCCAGAAAAAGTACTTTGCCGTGAAAATTTTTCATGGGGGCTATCCTTTAAAGAGCTCTGAGTTGGCTATTTTACCGGCAACGGCGCTGGCGGCTGCGCTGGCTGGGCTCATCAGGTGAACCATCCCGCCTTTTCCCATGCGGCCGTTGAAGTTGCGATTGGTCGTCGAGGCACACACTTCGCCTTCGGCCAAGACACCGTTGCTCATTCCCAGACAGGCGCCGCAGGTTGGATTGGTGACGCAAAAACCTGCAGACATGAAGGTCTCAATAAGGCCTTCCTGCAAAGCTTGGGCATAAATCTGCGGCGTGGCCGGCGATACAATGCCTCGCACTTGGTTGTGTATCTTTTTACCCTTGAGGACTCGGGCCGCCACGCGCAAATCTTCAATGCGGCCATTGGTGCACGATCCGATATAGACCTGGTCGATGGCTGTACCGGCCATTTCCGCAACGCTTTTGATGAGATCGGGTTTGTAACCATAGGTCATTTGAGGCGCCAAGTCAGAAACGTCATGTTCAATGATGGCATCATAGGACGCATCGGTATCCGCGCAAAACCGGCTGTAGTCGGCCAAGGCTGCCTCAGGTGTGGCAAAGTCCTGTTTGATAAAGGGCCACAAGTAGGCCACCGTGGTTGCGTCAGGGGCGCATGTGCCACAGGTGGCGCCCGCCTCAACAGCCATGTTGCACAGGGTCATACGGGCTTCCATGCTCATGGCTTGCACCACCGGGCCATCGAATTCGATGACTTTGTCCGTTGCGCCGTTAACACCAATGCGGCCGATGACAGACAAGATTGCATCTTTGGCGTAAACGCCATCTTGGAGCTTTCCATTGATGGTGATTTTGATAGTGCTCGGGTAACGGAAAGCACACACGCCTTTTAATATGCCCACCTCCAGATCGGTTGTGCCCACACCCGCTGCAAATGCACCGAATGCGCCATGGGTGCAAGTATGTGAGTCCCCCATGATGATGGTGTAGCCGGGCCGGGCAAACCCTTTTTCGGGGAAAATGGCATGGCAAACCCCATTGTGGCCGATGTCGAAAAAGTCCTGAATATCGTGCCGGCGCGCCCACTCCCTCAGAATTTTGCCCTGGGTTGCGGTCTTGCCATCCTTGGCCGGCGTGACATGATCAATAACGGCTTTGATTTTTGTGGCATCAAAGATTCGATCTTTGCCCCGGGCCACCAAATCATTGATGGCCACCGGTGTGGTGATCTCATGGCAAAAGACCGCATCTAAACGGATCACATAAGTTTCCGGAGTGGGCCGATCCACCAGATGGGTATCAAATATTTTTTCAGCGATGGTTTTTCCCATTCATGCACCTCAGTTTTTATTTTTATCGTCGATTGAACGTCCCAAAATACATGGATGGCAGGGTCTCGTCAATGCAGCAAAAACAAAGTATTAAGTTTTCAGTTGATAAAACTTGATGAACCCGTAAAAAGTCCACATGCCAATTTTTTCGTCATTCCGGCGAAGGCCGGACTCCATTGATATCAGACAGTTCTGGATCCCGGCCTTCGCCGGGATGACGCAATTTAAGACGCTTTACGATTCCATCAAAACTTAAAACTCTGATGGCGCCACACCAACTGATGCAAAGGGCCATCGCCTGCAAAACTCCGTATCATACGGTGGCACAATCATATTTTACCATCAGTTAGTCCGTATCCGTTTTCAGCACTGCCAGAAATGCCGATTGCGGCAACATCACTTTACCCACCATTTTCATTCGTTTTTTGCCCTTTTTCTGCTTTTCCAGAAGCTTTCGTTTGCGGGTGATATCACCGCCATAACACTTGGCCGTAACATCCTTGCGATATGCATTGACGGTTGAGCGTGAAATAATTTTACCACCCACCGCCCCTTGGATGGCAATTTTGAACTGCTGCCGCGGAATTTCATCTTTAAGTTTATCGCAAGCCACCCGGGCCC
>JBNLFN010000110.1:0-7247 GCA_050305555.1 Desulfobacteraceae bacterium
GCTGCGATGACTTGAGACATAATCGGCAGTGATGTCGTTGCTGCCTTGCCAGCGTGTGGGATGGGCGCCGGCATCCGCGTGGCAGGCTGCGCAGGACGTGCTGGAGGTCCCGCCGTCAAAATTTGTTGAACCCGGTGTGCCATGGCAGGTCTGGCAGGCGGCCAGGTCTGCCTTAGCGTCCGCACCGTGCAGATCGGCAGTGTCAAAGGGTAGATCATGAGCGGCAACCGGACCGCTGGCATGACAGCCGGTGGTGGAACCGTCGCTGTTGGTGAAGTTGGCCGAGTAGCAGCTTGGGGCGTCGTTTCTGGGTTGGGGGCCAGTTTGCGTCACCTGGTGGCACATGGCACAGCTCGTATCGATGGTGTTCTGGGAAACCACCCTGTGGGAGGAGCTGTAGCCGGGTGTCATGTCATTCGAACCTTGCCAGCGTGTGGGGTGGGCGCCGGCGTCGGAATGGCAGCCGGCAGCCGAACAGTTGGCGTTGGCAGCGTTGAACATGGCTGGATCCGATAAGAATCCGCCGTCGAACCGGTTGGGCGGGCTCCCATGACAGGAAAAACAATACCGAAGATTACTGCGGGCGGCCTCACCGTGTTCGGCGGGATCGCTGTAGGGGGAAGCATGGAGAGTGATCGGCTCACCATCCGGATGGCAAGTCAGGCAACCGGCGATATTGTTTTTCCCGCCCAAGTCGCTGCCATGGCAGGATTTGCATGCGGCCATTTGGGAGTTGGCCTCACCTGCATGAAAAAGCATATAATTCTGCATATGGACCTGGCCGGTCTCAGGCGCCTCACTGTTGGCACTGGAGCAGGCCCAAAGGGCCAGAGGCAAAAGCAACAAAAGCGTCAATGGCGTAGAATAACGGTTCATAATTTCGTACTTATCTTATTCGGGTCCAATGTACCTATATTTCCACGGCGACCCCGCATGGCGGTCGGATAGGTACAAAACGGTATCAGCCATGACACGGCCTGCAGGTTGCTGCAGACTTGGGCCGCCCGTGGCAGCCAAAGCATTTGGCCGGCCGAAGGCGGCCTTCGATACGGTGCCGGGTCAGGTAATCCCCGCGATGGGGCATCCTGCGCCGTGTGTCGCCATGTCGCTTGAATGAAGGTCTTAAACCCGCACCCACGCCATGGCAATCCGTGCAAAAACTAGCTTGATGACACATCTCACACACCTGCTGGCTGCCTAGTGCGGTCAAACGGTGCTTGTCTCCGAACAACGGGGTATGCTCATAACGCCGATAGGGAAACGCGCCACGCTCTGTATCGTGACACTGGGAGCATCTGCGCAAGTCCCCTTCTTCCTCAGGGTGCTGTAGAGGCAACTGCCCCTGTGCCCACCCGCTGGAGGCAAGCAAGGCGCCGGCCAAAAGGGCAATGGCGAAGATAAAAACAGTATGGCGTGAAATGATCATATCTATCTTGGTCCCGCTTAATAATGGATGAGAAAGGTCAGAACACCCTCCACATTCTCATCAAAGTAAGGATCCTGACTATATAAAGCCGTCAACTTGACTTCCAGGATGTCGTCAAAAAAATGCATGCCGCCGCTTAGGGAATAATGGGTGGCACTGTCTTTGCCAAAAACCGGGGCGTCATAATCCTGGAAGACGGCATCACCACTGAGAAACACCGTCGAACCCAGGCGGAAAGGATTGGCCCAGTAAAAATAGACCCGGTAAAGCGTGTAGATATTGTCGGCGGTCTCACCGTCCATGCGGCCGGCCTCGCCGCCCAACTGGCTGCCACCCGGCAGATCCACACTGATCAAGGCGGCATAGTAGGCGGCATCCTCCTGCCGTAAATCATAGGTATATCGGTTGTAGCGCCCGCCAAGACGCACCGGGGCATCTGCCTGATACTCCAGATCGCCACCGACAATGGTTACCTGCTCTTTGGTGTCCTTGAGGAAGTAAAACAAGTTGTTCTCCTCATCACCGGTGCCAAAGTAATCCTCGTAACTGAAAAAATGGTATGTCGGCTCAAAAATGAAGTCCCTATAGCGCATAGCAGCCGTATAATTGTGTTCGCGCCAATCTTCACTTTTTAGGTTATAGCTGGAGAGCCCCTGAAGGGTCAGCCAGTCGCTCCAGTTGATGGAAAGATCAATACCGGCCCTTTGATCGGTGTCACCTTCCAGATCTGTATTCTGGTAAGAAAGCGCCACTTCATAAGCGGGTTGGGGATGAAAGGCGAAACGACCGCCATAGGTTGTATCGGCGCTGGTTTCATCCGAAGCGGCGGTTGCGCCGCTGAACAGCGTAGCGGTCAGCATGTCGCCGAAACCGGCGCTAAGCTGCAGACCATCCAAGGTCTCATTGGTTACGCCGGCAAAGATATGCTTGCGCCCCAGGGCCAGGTGCAGATCACCGTACGGCTTGCCATAGGCCAAGTAGCCATAGAGCAATTCACCATCCGAGGTCTCTTCAAAATAGGCGCTGTCGGCCAGGTCGGATCTGACCCAACCATATGCATGCGCCGACCACCCGCCCTCCTCGGGATCCCCGTAATCCAGCTGCATATATTCGTATATGGGAAGTACCCGTGTATCCTCACCTTCACGGGTATCCCTTTCAAATGCTCGAATGGTTGTTTGGGATGAAAAGCTAAAGGTCCCCGGCAAGAGAGGCTCGGCCTGCTTCTTGACCACGGCTTGCCGGACCGCAGGTTTCTTTTGAGCGGATGCTCCCTTAGCTTGGGAAGCTTTTTCCAACACCGATGGCTTCTGCACCAAGGTTTGCAAGGTCGGAGCTGCCGATTGCGCAGGTTGTCTCTTTTCAGATGTCTTTTTTTGAATCGTCCTTTGCTGGGACACAGCCTGAGATTTAGTCGTTCCGGTCTCCGGTTCAGGTGCGCCTGCCGGCAATACTTTCGGTGCAACAGAATCCTGTGCCGGGGTTTTTGCTTCCACAGGCGAAAAGAGATCAGGCTTGATCCAGGCCCAGGTGATAATGCCCCGCGTTTTGAGGTCATCGGCGACGGCTCGCGCTTCGCTGGTATTTTTGAACCGGCCCACGTAAACGCGGTACCATAGCCCTTTGCCTGGTACCGGCTCATGTTTGAGTTTAACCTTCAAGCCATGCGATTTCAGGCGCGCCATTTCCTTCTCGGCCGCATCGCTCTTTTTGAAAGAACTGACCTGGATCGTTAGCGCGGTTTGATTTGCAGCCGAAGCAGTTCCGGGTTTTGCCGTGCGCAAATATTCCTGATCGGCTTGTAGGGAAGAAATCAAGGCAAGCAATGAAAAAACGGATAGCACACTATAAGTTATAATTCGGATCAGCACAACTTGCGTTCAACCTCCAAACAGAATGATTCAGAAAGTCAGTCCACCAAAACAGGGAAAACAGGAGATGCACAACGCATGCCATTGGCTTTTAAAAATATATCATACTAAATTAATAGGAAAACATCCATATGATGGATTTCAGATCATTTCAATATGTAGCAATTTGGTAACCACATGTGCAAAGAAAGTAACGCAAGCACCACGGCTCGCCGGCGATGGCATTCAGATAAAATTATACTTTAGCTTTCCTGATAACCGTAAACTGAAATCAGGTCCATCATAACGCATAGTTCCTATGTATATAAACATTTCTTTTAAATTCGGGAACTTCTTGCATTGCTAGAGATATATCGGCAGGATAACAAAACTGTTGACATCATATATTTTTATTGGCATACTTTGCCGCATCACTTCTGAATAGGCCTATATACTAATACTTTAAACTTTTAGCTACAAATTGATCGTACATTACGATTTGCACGGCATAAACCAAATGTCGTCAATACACCTTTGTTTGGCAGATAGGCCCGTTTCTGAATAGTGTACTTCCCATTGATCCAGTTATTCAAATTTATTAACGACTAGTAAAAGGAGAAGAAGATGAAACGACTAACTTTACTCGTACTAATGGTTTTGGGTTTGATTGTTTGTTTTACGGCAACAACTTTGGCCGGGTCTGAACTTCCGAAGAAGAAGCAAACCGAACTGGGGTTGTATGTCACTGCCAAGCAAGCCTATGAAAAGTATTCAGCGAATCCCAAAACGGTGCATATCCTGGATGTCAGAACACCTGGAGAATATGTTTTCGTTGGTCATGCCCCGATGGCGGTGAACATACCCATTAAAATGCTCAAACCCGGGTTAAACGCCGGCAAACTTGTGATGCCGGTTAATGATAACTTCGTGGCTCAGGCAGAAAAAAAGTTTGCCAAATCAGATACCCTTCTCGTCATGTGCCGTTCCGGTGCCAGAAGCGCCTATGCTATTAACCAACTTGCCAAAGCAGGTTTTACAAACGTGTATAATATTACCGATGGTTTTGAAGGCGGTAAGGACAAACAGGGCAAAAGAACGGTCAATGGATGGAAAAATTCTGGCAATCCCTGGACTTATAAATATGAGGCCGAGTTGATGTACACTCCGTAGGATTGCTTCTATACTTATTCTTCCCCGTCAGCAGTACTGATGCAATGGGCCGAATCGCTATCGGAATAGATATGATATCTGACGGGGAAGACAAAAGTCTCAGAAATAGACAGACTTTTTTTTATTCAGTTGCAGGAGTAATTCTAGGGATTCGCTCGTCCGATGGTCTCGCGAAACCGTACAAGGGTCTCGATGCCCTGGCGGGAGTGGCGCCAGATGTCATCATCGATTTGGACTCGCCCGGAAGATATAACCACCAGCACCGTAGATCCGCCCAACTGGAAGTACCCTTTTTCTTCGCCACGGGCGCAGGGCCCGCCCTGGGGCAGATGTTGTTTAATGGAACCGACCATGGTGGCGCCCACGTCAATATCCATGATGGTGCCCAGGGTGCGGGTCTTGATCAAACACCATTGGCGATAATTTCGACCCCAGATGCCGGGGCGATGGCGCAGGGCAATGGGGCTGACCGAGTAAAGCCGGCCGGCCACCGATTGGATGGGGCCCTGCTCGCCGGAATCGATGTAACCAAAGCGGTGATAATCACTAGGTGCCAGACGAAACTGAAGACACAGCCCGTTGGCAAAGGACGGCGCCACGGGCCGATTGCCCAGCAATCGGGAGAGGGTCAGACGGGCGCCCTTGATCTCAAGCCGGGTCTCCCGGTTTAGGGGAATCACTTTCAGGCGGCTCTCGGCAGGGGCGATCACACAATTTGGACTGGGATCAATGGGGCGGGCGCCGGGTTTGAACCGGCGGATAAAAAAATCGTTGAAGGATCGAAAACCCCGTTCCGGCACCAGAACCTCGTCCATGTCGATGTTAAAATGTTCGACGAGGCGCGCAATCTGCCTGCAGCTTTTGGGATGGTAATATTGCCGGCCATATAACCGGGAAAACACGGATCGGCTCACCAGCCCATCCGTTACCCAGCGGCCCCAAACGGTACCGTAGAGCAGCTCCATAATACGGCGCTGGACCACCTTCTCCGATTCAAGCGCGCCGCTGGCGCGGTTATACAGCAGAATTTCGCGGGCAGGCATGCACCCCTACTTTTGCTCTATTTTGAGGGCGACGGCAAATCGACCCGGACCGATAAAAAGAAGCCCGATGCAAACACACACCAATGCAGCAGCATAGAGCGGCAGGGTCTGGTAGCCGCGGTTGATGAAATTAATAAAATAGAGCCCGTATACCGATGCCAGCATGATGGCACTGATGCGAAACAGCCCCCCGGTAATCAGCCCCACACTGCCGAGGGTTTCAACAAGCAGTACGATACAGCCCACCACTTGGGCCGGAAGATCACCCTCGAGAAAACGAATATTTTTACCCACCATGATCCAGGTTCGCGTGCCGCCAAGCAGTTTGGGCAGCGCATAAATAAGAAGCGATAGGGCCATGCCTATCCGCATGATCAGCAAACCGGCGTTCAATTGGCGTTCGTTGACGGTGTTCATTCATTGTCCTTGGGTTGGAGTTCCAATCGAGGCGTTTCGGACAGTAAAGCCGCGCCTGAAGATAGCCTAGCGTTAACAAATTAAAACCATATCCCTCAAATAAAGGCAGAGTCAAATCTTAAAGAAATTATCACTATATATAGTATTTGATGTTGACTGAAACCACAACAGGGTGTATGAGTTTAGGTAAGTATGGCAGGCGCTCGTGATTCACCACCTCAACGCGATCTCCACAGCTCAATCAAATTGCCCTGATGCCGATGAACCGCAGACAGTTTTTATTCACCAGCGCCGTTATGTTGACCGGAAGCCTTTTAGGATTCCATCGCCAGGTCCATGCCGACGCCGTTGAAGCAGCCCCCAGCAACCCCAAACTGGCGCTTATCGTTGATGACTTTGGTTTCAGCCGGCAAATGGCTTGCCAGTTTTTAGAGCTGCAGATCCCCATAACTTTTTCCATCCTGCCGCGCCTGCCATGCTCTCTTTCCATCGCCCAGACCATTCACGCCCAGGGCCACGAGCTGATGCTCCACCAACCCATGGAACCGATCCGGACACACATTGACCCCGGTCCAGGCGCTGTATTTATAGGCGATAGTGACATACAGATTACCAGCACCATCGGCGACAACATCAACAGCCTGCCGCACATCAGCGGTATTAACAATCACATGGGGTCGCGCTTCACCCAGGATTCCTATAAAATGAGCAAGGCCTTGGGCATCGTCCGGCAAAAAGGGCTCTATTTTGTGGACAGCCTGACCACCCGCCATTCCAAAGCGTTTGATACCGCCCAGCACCTTCAAATTGCGACGCGCAAACGGGACCTGTTTATCGATGCCGCCGCCCACACGGAAACTATTTTCAAACAATTGGTTAGACTTAAGCGCCGCGCCACCCTCTTTGGTACAGCGATTGGCATCGGCCACCCCTATCCGGAGACTTTGACCGCTTTGCAACGCTTTGTCCAAGGTAATTATCAACAAGGTGTGGCGATGGTCTATGCGTCAGACTTGATGACCTCACAGCGTACTTAATCCACCGCTATATTTTCGCGCGTCCGAGTTCTGCTTCGTGCATTAGCGGCAATCCATCCTCAAGTGAATCGAATGACATGTGAATGGCGCAAGCCCGGTCGCGGCGCCTTCTCCGAGGCGATTTTCTGCCCTTGACAATGGCGAAAAAAAAACCATTATATAGCCGAATAAAACAAGAGAACAATTTGAATTTTAAGCACAAAGCCATGCTCAACATGTCAGCCCGAAAACATTAACCCCATACCATTTTTTACCCCCAACAATGAGTCAAGGAGTGTTCATGGACACCAGCAAGCAAACCCAT
>JBNLFN010000111.1:0-33260 GCA_050305555.1 Desulfobacteraceae bacterium
CAAAAACGCTTGGCGCTGAGCGGACATTTTCCAAACCTATAGATTGGCCGAAGTTGACCGAAGCTGTCAGAGAACTTTTAAATTATTGAACGCTTGGCAAAAACAGACACAGGCACAGTGGCAAGCTAGCTGCAATTTGACATAATTTATGATATGGTACGTCAACACAAATGAAACGGTCCCCATCCCTCACCAACATCTTGTACTTTTGCGATTACTGTCGATGAATGCTCCTTGGGATCGATAGAGCTTGCCAATTTTTTAATATCGATCGATTCCAGAATGCCGGTACTATCGGCGAAAGACGCCTGATCTACCTATATTGCAAGTGCTTTTAATCTTGATCCCTTCATAAATCGACCGGGGGCCAAAATGGATCAAAGACCGACATGCGAAGAATTGGAAAAGCGCATCAATGCGCTCAAAATCGAAATAGATGAGTTACATAGTGCCGACAAGGCCCTTAGAGCTTCGGAAGCTTTGCACCGTATCATCCTTGAGAACATTTCCGACACCGTAATAATAGCGGACGATCACGGCAAGATCATTTATGCATGTCCCAATACGCATAAGATTTTGGGTCTTTCACAAGACCAGGTATACGAACGGGGCACATTCCGGGAACTCATCGGCGGAGATGCCTGCGATTTATCGGAACTCAAAAAGGCACAAGAGATTCCCAATATCGAGTGGACTGTTTTGGATCATTCCGGGCGGGAAAGGTTCGTGCTGATCACCGCAAAATCGGTTTCCATACAGGGTGGCACTGTTCTGTATGTCATGCGGGACATCACCCCAAATAAACAGACCGAGGGGGTACTGCGCAAGTCCGAGCAAAAATGGCGCAACATCCTCGTCAATATGCCCCAGATCGGTATTTCACTTGACCCGCAGGCTAAAATCGTCTTCGCAAATACACATTTTCTGAAGCAAACCGGCTGGGCGCAAGAAGAGATCATCGGCAAAAACTGGTTTGATGTGTTCATTCCTGAAAATACCAGAGTGGAGATCCAGAATGTATTCCGCAGGGATATGGCCCAAAAAGATGCAGTGGATTTATCCACTTACGAAAACGAAATCTTGACCAAGACCGGCGAGTCGCGGAATATCGCCTGGTCCAACGTCCTCACCAGGGATGCCCGGGGGAATATCGTGGACGTTACCTGCCTGGGTATCGACCTTACAGAGCGCAGGGGCGCAGAAAAGGAATTGCGACAACAAAAAAAACTGTTCGAGACCATGTTCAATGCCATATCCGACGGTGTGATCATCACCAATGCGAAGCGTGAAATCCAGTTGGCCAACAAGGGCATGGAATCCACGTTCGGCTACAGACCCGAAGAACTGTTGGGCAAGAACACGGCCATGCTGTATGCCGACCCGGAAAAATATCGCGAAGCCGGGGAGATGGTGTTTGAAGAGCATGCCAAAAAACCGGAAGATCTATTCGTTACGTATTACCGGCATAAAAGCGGACGGGAATTTCCTGCTGAAATTCTCGGCGCAAGATTGTTCGATGAAAACAACCGATGGATCGGCAACGTGGGCATTGTGCGCAACATCGCCGATCGCAAGCAGGCAGAAGATGCCCTGCGGGAAAGTGAAACAAAATACCGCTCCATGATGGAGGCGTTTGTCGACCCATTGTACATATGTGCGTTTAATTTGACCGTCGAATACCTGAATCCGGCCATGATCCGTCGTATCGGCAGGGATGCCATCGGGGAAAGGTGTTATTCCGCTTTGCATGGCTTGGACGCGAAGTGCGATGGGTGCGTTTTTGACAAGGTTTTACGGGGCGATAAAATTGAAACGAATATCAAAAGCCCGTTGGATCAAAGAGAATACCGCATCACGCATATGCCGATCCGAAATCAGAACGGCACCGTTTCGAAAATGACGATTCTTCGGGACATTACCGATTACCTGCAGGCTCTATCGGAAAATGAGAAGGCTCAGGCCCACCTGATGCAAGCCGAAAAAATGGAATCCATCGGCACCTTGGCCGGCGGTATCGCCCATGACTTCAACAACATCCTTTCATCCATCATCGGTTTCACCGAACTGGCCCTTGACGAGGTGAAAAAAGGCACGAGCCTGGAAGACTGCCTCCAGGAAGTTTATTCGGCCGGCAAACGGGCAAAGGAGCTGGTGAAGCAGATCCTGGCCTTTGCCCGCCAATCCGATGAAGAAAAAAGCCCCCTTCAACCGGCCAGGATCGCAAAAGAGGTCTTGAAGTTCATCCGTTCCGCCATACCCACCACCATCGCTATCCGTCATGAGATCTCAAGCGACGCCCTGATCATGGGCGACGCCACCCAGGTGTATCGGCTATTGATGAACCTGTGCACCAACGCGGCCCAGGCCATGGAGGACACCGGCGGTGTTCTGAAGGTGGGCCTGAAGGACGTGACGATTCATAAAGAGCATACATTAGAAAGAATGGGTTTGAAGCCGGGAGATTATGTCGAAATCACGGTAGCGGACACCGGCGTGGGGATCTCCCCTGATATCGTCGGATCGATTTTCGAACCTTATTTTACGACCAAGGGGCCAAGTGAGGGGACCGGCATGGGGCTGGCCATGGTCCATGGCATCGTTAAAAGCTACGAAGGCAAGATCACCGTTGAGAGCCGATTGGGGCAGGGCGCGACATTTAAAATCTACTTGCCCGTTACCGGAAAACGCAGCGCCGGCGGCCCCTCTGCAGCCGAACAGCTGCCGTCCGGAGCGGAACGCATCCTGTTTGTTGACGATGAGTTGACCATAACCAAAATGAACAGCAAAATTCTTGCGCAACTGGGCTATTCGGTCACCACCCGTACCAGCAGCATCGAGGCACTTGAGCTCTTTCGGGCCAAACCGGTGGCGTTCGATCTGGTGATCACCGACATGACCATGCCCAACCTGACCGGGGACGAGCTGGCAGTTGAATTGATGAAAATCCGGCCGGACATTCCGGTGATCCTGTCCACCGGCTACAGCAAAAGGATGTCGGATGAAACAGCTTCGGAAATCGGCATCAAAGCCTTTGCCTACAAGCCGATGGTCAAAGCGGATCTGGCCAGAACGGTCCGCAAAGTGCTGGATGATGCCAGGCCGCAAGGGTGAGCATCCTTAATTCACTTTAAGCCTACAAATTGATTTGAAGTTCTTCGATTGCTTTTATCAATTCTTCGCGATCAATGGGTTTGGATAGGCAATAGTCGGCCCCCTGACATACCGCCTCATCAAGGTAAACCTCGGGCGTAAATACCGAGCCACCCGAAATTGCAATCACTTTGATCGCTTGCTTCATTTTCTTTATTTCACGCAATGTAGAAATACCATCAAGCTCAGGCATCATTATATCCATCAGAACAATGATGGGGGGCCCTATTTTGCACAGATTGATGCACTCTTTTCCATTAGATGCCTCGACAACCTGATGGCCGGCTTTTTCAAGCATTATACGAAGAAATTTGCGTATCTTAGGCTCATCATCCACGATTAAAATAGGACGCATGCCAACAATCCTCTTTCTGTTATTGGATCAACCATTGAGAGAGACATTTGAAAACTTTTTCGCGATTGATCGGTTTGGTCATATAGTCATCCATGCCTGCGTCAATGCACCTCTCCCGATCGCCTTTCAAGGCATTTGCCGTTATGGCAATGATGGGAATATGCCGGGCTTTGGCGATATTATCTTGTTTTGATTGCTCCCATTTGCGGATTTCCTGGGTGGCTGCCAGTCCATCCATCACCGGCATCTGCATATCCATGAAAATCAGGTCGAATGCATCCGGATTCCCTGAATACTGTTCGAAACCTTCAAGGCCGTTTTGCGCTGTAACCACCTGATATCCGCCTTTGGTGATCATATGGGTCGCCATTTTCTGGTTGACCGGATTATCTTCCACCAGCAGGATGCAGGCGGATTGTTTGATCTCTTCCTTGATAACGTACTGGGTCACAATCGGGGCGTCGCTATAGGCGCCTTTTTCCAAGCCCAGCATGCGTTGCAGCATGCGGTAAAGCTTGTCACGGGATACCGGTTTGCTCAGGAACCCGTCGAATCCCGCCTCCCGGCATGCCTTGGCGCTTTTTTGTGTTTGCGATGACAATGCCAGCAGCGGTATGTTGCCATACGAGTTGCCGTTGTTTCTGATGTGCCTGGCCACTGCATAGCCGTCGAAATCGGGCATCTGAATGTCTGAGATGCACAGATCGTATGCTTTCTCGCCCTGGCTGGCGCGTTCCAGCATGTCAATCGCCGTTTTCCCCTTTTGGGTGGCGTCCACCCGCATGTCGAACCGGCGCAGGTGGCCGGACAGGATTTCGAGATTGTCGGTGTTGTCGTCCACGATCAGCACTCGTTTGTCGGCCAGGTCCTGACGGATGAAATGGTGCGGCCTGGCATCGTCCGCTGAAAGCTTCAGCCAGGCGGTAAAGTGAAATGACGATCCTCTGCCCGGCGCGCTTTCGGCCCACACATCGCCGTTCATCAGTTTTGCGATCTTTTTGCAGATGGACAGCCCCAGGCCTGTGCCGCCGTATTGCCGGGTCGTCGAGCCGTCGGCTTGTTTGAAGGGGATGAAAATATCGGTCAGTTGGTCTTCGGGGATGCCGATACCCGTATCCCGGACCGTGACATGGATCTGGACGGCATCGCCATGGATCTGGTCCACCTGGACATTCAGGTGAATCTCGCCCTGCCGGGTGAATTTGGCGGCGTTGCCCACAAGGTTGGAGATCACCTGCCGCAACCGGGTCGGATCACCCTGGATGCGGTGCGGAAGTTTTTCATCGATGGTGCAGGTCAGTTCGACACGGTCGGCATCGATGCGCGGCGTGATCATGTCGCACACATCGAACACCGCGACTTCCGGATCGAAGTCGATGACTTCCAGTTCCATATGGCCGGCCTCGATCTTGGACAAGTCCAGGAAGTCGTTGATCAGCGAAAGCAGGATGTTGCCGCTTTGGCGGAGGGTTTTCACATAATCGGCTTGCTGATCGTCCAGGGATGTATCCGACAACAGGTCGGCGAAGCCGATGATGCCGTTCATCGGCGTTCGAAACTCATGGCTCATGTTCGCCAGAAAATCGTTCTTCATTTTGTTGGCGTCTTCTGCGGCTGCCTTGGCCCGGCGGAGCTCCCGTTCAACCTCCTTGCGCTTCGAGATATCCCTGGCAATGGCCCTGAACCCGGTAATTTTGTCATGAATTTCCTTGACCGGGGCAATGGAGACCTCGATATCCAAGGGCAGGCCCTTGGTCGGCTTTGCCTGGAACTGCACCCCGAGCATGGACTTGCCGTCCGTGAGGGCCTTTGCGATGGACGATTGAATACGCAGCGATTCTTTGTCATCAGGAATATAGCGGGTCAGCTTTTTCCCGAGGATATCGCCGTCTTCGGCATTCAACATGTTGAGAAGCGCCCGGTTGGTGTAAACAAAACGGCCGTTCAGGTCGACTTCGAAATAGCCGTCATCGATGGTTTCGATCATCGACCGGAATCGCTGCTCGCTGTCCTGCAGGGATTTCTCAAAGGCAATGCGATCGGTGATGTCGTGGTAGATGGTCATTTTCGACACCCGGCCATCGATGTGACGGATCGGCGAATTGACGACCTGGTAGGTACGACCCCTGGCAATGTTTTCAACCACGTTGATCTGGGGCCGGCCCTCCTGCACGGCGGTCATGACACACCACGGACACTTGTCCTTGCGCGACAGGATGGCTTCATAGCAACGCTTGCCCACCGGATCGCCGCCGACCTCGCGCACCATGGCCGGATTGGCGTATTCGACGGTGAAATCTGCGGAGCAAATATAGACGGGGTTGTTCATCGACCGCATCATGGAGCGATATTTTTCCCTGCTTTCGAACAGCTCCTGCTGGGCCTTTTGCCTTTCGCCGGCCTCGGTTTCAAGATCGTTGTGTGATTTTCTAAGGGTGTGATTCAGGCGGACAATTTTCAAACTGGTCAACAACTGGAACAGCGACAGCAGGACGATGGTGGTGATGACAGGCCAATACTTTTTCCAGATGTCGCGCCAGGTGATCCGGCCGTAGTCCGCATAGGGGCCGATTTTCAGCGTCTTGAGGCATTCGTGAACGGGTTGATAGTTCAATGGGATGGTCCACCCTTCGCTGTTGGAGGCTACGGCGGCGGGGGAATCGGCGGTCATCACCAAAAGCTTGTCCGCCACGGACTCCGCCAGGGCGACGGGAGTGTGCTTGAGGGTCGCAAACGGCCATTCGGGATACAAACGGGTGGTATGGGCAAACGGTAGGCGGTCAGAATCATCCTCGGCCGGATTGAATATTTGAATATCTTCCAGGGAAATCCTGCCCTCGTTGGCCATCCGCTCCAAGGTGTCCGATCGGACGGTCCCGGCATCGGCACGCCCCTGCAGCACCGCGAGTACCACCGCATCGTGGGTGCCTTCAAACTTAAGACTTGCAAAGTCTTTGTACGGATCGATGCCGTTGGCCAGAAGGTGGCGCCAGGCCATCTGCCAGCCGCCGAAAGATGTCTCGTCCACCGCCGCGAACCGCTTGTTCTTCAGCTCCTTGGGCTGCCTGATGGGGCCGTTTTTCCTGGCGTAGAAGATGACCCCGCCAAATTCGGTATAGGCTTTACCAAGGCATTTGTTTTTTAGGGTTGCAATCCGATTGACACCGAAAAAATACTCCAGGCCGACATAGATCGACGTGTTGGCCAGGATGAAGTCCACCCGGCGGTCCCGGACGGCCGGAGTGATTTCGGAAAAGCTCAGGGGTACGATGTTGAAATGAAATCCTGGTATTTTTTGCGTCAGGTATTGTGCCGTGGACGACCATTTTTTTAGGCATTGTTCGGTACCTCGCTTGGCCAGCACACCGATTTTCACCTGCTGGATATCGGCCAGGGCGGGGGTGCAGAGCAGCCAACACAAGCCCAAAAAACCCGCAAGCAGACAGGAGCTTATCCGTCGCATTTATTCCTCCATCCGCGTGGCGGCCTGGCGTTGTCCATGGGAGAACGCAGCATCGATGTGGTCGAGCAGAGCCTGTCGGTCCAGGGGTTTGGCAAGAAACGCATCGGCACCGGCTGCCCGCGCTTCCCGGATATTTTCCTCTGTCGGATGCCCGGACACGGCCAAGATGTGAATAGGCGCCGTATCCGGGTCGCCTTTAAGGGTCCGGCACACCTGGAAGCCATCTATATTGGGCATGAACAGATCCAGTACGAGCAGATGCGGCTGAAACCGCATCACCCATATACCGGCCTCAAAACCGTCCGAGCATGTTCTGACGGCATATCCCCGGTCAGACAGCACGCGCGCAAGATACTTTTGAAAACTCTTGTCATCGTCCACAATCAGGATCTTGGGTTTGTTTCGGCCCCTGGACTGACGCTGGCCGCCGCTGCAACGGTCGATGAATTCGTTGAGTATGGACAGACTGATACGATGGTGTCCGCCCGGGGTTTTGACATGTTGGATTTTGTTTGCTTTGACCCAGCGCCACATGGTCATGCGACTGACACCACAGGCCCTGGCGGCCTCCGGTACGGTCAATAAAGTCTCGTCTAATATGGCGGTATACATAAATATTTTAAATATTAACAATATGTTGAATTAAAATCCAAAGTCATGTCAAATGTAACATCTGTAACATTATCGGGCGTGGCGCCTGTTTCTTGAGAAGAATCTTGAATGGGTGGGTTTTTTCGCATCTGCGATCATTCAGTCGCTTACAGCCTTCAGCGACCATCTGCTCTTTTTTTGTACCATGCCGAACATGGCCGGTGATAAGCTGGCTATCGAACTGATGAATATCTGGCATGATATCCCGGTTATCATCTGTACCGGTTACGGCAATCGAATTTCAAATGAGACGGCTTACCAGATCGGCATCAAGGCAGTTGCCCACAAGCCGATGGCAACAGCTGCTCTGGCCAAAACGGTTCGACAGGTGTTGGATGACAAACAGGCAACAAAAAAAATGAAAAAGATCCTGGTGATTGATGATGAGCCTCAAATCCGAAAAATGTTCTGTCAAATGCTTTCGAAGAAGGGTTACACGATTATCGAAGCTTGCGACGGAAATGAAGGCATCAAACAATATCATGAAAATAAACCGGATCTGGTGATTACCGATCTTGTGATGCCCGAAAAAGAAGGTATTGAAACGATCATTGCATTAAGAAAAGAATTTCCTGAAGCAAAAATAATTGCAATATCAGGTGGTGGAAGGAATCATCCTGATGCCTATCTGGATTTTGCAAAAACGCTTGGCGCTGAGCGGACATTTTCCAAACCTATAGATTGGCCGAAGTTGACCGAAGCTGTCAGAGAACTTTTAAATTATTGAACGCTTGGCAAAAACAGACACAGGCACAGTTACCACGAAACTACCACAATGGCCATATTTCACTAAATCGCTACAAATTCTTATAGATGCATCAGCAGCCCGCAAATGGCCATCTTTCGTTGCCCCACACGGGTGCCCCCATTAATCCCATGCGTTAAAAAAGGAGTAATCCCAGCATTCAAGCCACCACCCGCAATTAAAATAATTTGGTAATAAAATACAATCCGTTACAATCTTTCAGTAAAGATTCGAGTTTTGGCACTATCGATTTTATCCAAGGATAAAAAGGCCTGGCCGATTTCGATATGAATCTGAAGCTGCGGGGCGCTTTGCTGTTTTTGCCTGGCCCACTGGATGAGACGGTCGGCCTTTTTGCGTTTTTTGATCCGATCGGCCAGATCCAGCGCCGCCATTATTACGCTGGGAATTTCCTTTGGGGCTGGATGCCCAATTCTTTTAAATCCCTTATCAGAAAACTTAAAATCGCTGTAACGACCTTGGTTTGTTTTTCATGACGGGTTTTCTTGCTGATGGCGGCATCACAATCGATGCAATTATCGAGTGCAAGAAAAACGGACGTTTTCCTTGTGATTGGAGCCTTGCAGCTATCGTATATTTATGAGCGAATTTTCGTGGTACCTTAAATGGTCCCCGATAGTTCAACAATTTGCGTTGACGCAATGGTATAACTGTTATGCTTTATTGTTCCATGAGGTTTAAATTCGACAGTCGAAAGAGCAAGAAACTAAAGGCGGATCCTCGACGTCAAATTGATTTTGTCGAGGCCCAAGAGATTTGGTCGCATCCTCATTATGTGGACTGTCGTTCGGATGATCCGGAACAGTTTCGTGCCATCGGATGGGTTAAAGGCAAACTTTATGAAAGCTTCAGCTAAAAAAAAGAAACTGTCAGCTGATGAGATTGCCGAAAAGGCAATGAGTGGCGAGGATGTCTCCCAATTTTTCACCAACAAGGGTGAAATGAAACCGCCGATCCAACGGGTCAACGTTGACTTCAGCCTTGATATGCTCAAAGAACTCGATGACCTTGCAAAAGAATTAAATATCAGCCGCCAGGCTATTATAAAAGCCTACCTGCGCCAATCTTTGGACCAACACTATTTGGCACGCAAAGCGACGGGCGCCTGATATCGAATTGCATTTTGAGCTGCCCATTGAAATTGTGTTTAATATCAATTTGTTGAGAATACGTAAGGTTCACGATTTTTCTGTCGGGGACTCAAAATCCGCCGGGCCTTGCGCCCCTGAGAGTTCGATTCTCTCCTCCGGCACCAGCTACGATAAGGAGCCGGCCTTTTGGGTCGGCTCCTTTTTTTATGTAAACACGGCGGCAACGGGCATCCTTATCGCCACCTTTTTTCAGTTGCAACCCCTTTATGGGTCCAGTAAGCTTGAAGCCAATTGGGGTGGTGTTGATGGCCAATTATTGCGATTAAGAGATAAGGAACTTGCCATTTCAACCGTCACCGATAATAAATGTCATAATCAACATCTCTTATCAAAAGGGTTGGAAACACGAACCAAGGAGAGTTTGTATGCTATCCCGAATTCGTAACTATGGCCTGGTCGTCATTGCTGCGGGCATTTTCTATTTTTTTCTGACGCACCATGTTTTGTTCACTAGTTTTACGCAATTTGATCTGTTGAAGAAGATCGAACCCACATTCAAATATACCTTCATCAGCATGCGACAAATAAATCCCTATAAGCTGTTACGTGACGACAATCTACGGGATGCGGGTCTTGCGGAATATATGGTGGAAACTGGCCTTGTCAGTGAGGTAAGGATGAATCATATATTGGAGACCATTGATGCCGCCGAAGAATCGAAAGAGTAGATGAACAAAACAGTGTCAATGGATAGCTGCGGTGAGTAGAAGGGGCTAAAAAATAGGCGGGTCATTTCAGAACTTCCGGCGGGGCAGCCCACAATCGGGCTTTATCAACCATGCGATTGCAATGCCAAGACATCCATTTTAACTATCCCGGCACTGCGACTCGGGTTTTTGACAACCTATCTTTCGAGATAGTCGAGCCTGGGTTCCATGCCCTTTTCGGACCTTCCGGTGTGGGCAAGAGTTCTTTGGCCCACCTGCTTACCCGGGCCTATCCCGTTGTCAGCGGCAAGATCAAAACCAGCGGGATAGAGACCCTGTTTTACTCCCACAACCAGGAACGCCTCCCGGGCTGGTCGAGCATCGGTCGTCACCTTGAGCGGATTACGCCGTCCCAGCACCATGATTTAAAAAAAGAGTTAATCGATGTGTTCGGCATCGGCCCCCTCCTAAAACAGCGTTTTGGACAACTCTCGCTGGGACAGCAGAACCGCATCAACCTGGTGCGTTACCTGGTGCAGGAGTTTCAAATGATGATCATGGATGAGAGCCTGGCCAATGTCGATGAAAAAACGCGCGGTGACATTATCACAGCCATAAAGGCCATGTTTCCAGAGGTGCTCTTTCTCTATATCAGTCACAATCTGGTTGAGGTGGCCAAGTATTGCCGACAAATTTTGGTGTTGCGCTCGTGCCACTACACCCCGCAGGCCGTGACGATTCGCGGTCAGGATTGCAACCGCAACCACGACATCACGCAGCCGGAATTGGAAAAGACCATGCTGGAGATGATGAGCATTGCTTAGACGGATCCTGCAGTTTTTAATGATTTACTTTATGGCGGTTGTTCTGCTGCTGCTGGTCAAGTACGCATTGGCGCTCTCCAATTATGTGATTCCCGGTCCTGCGCTGATATGGGAAACCGGCCGCCAGGTGATCGGGCGGTATCTGGCCGATGTCCTAGATACGTTGACGGTGGCCGTTGTCGGTCAACTGTTATCAGTGGCCCTGGCCCTTATCATCGGAATTACCGCCCGGCGCGCGACCTGGTTTGGTTCCTTTACAAAAGTGGCCGCCTACAATGTACAGGCGTATCCCATCGTGGCCATTGCGCCCATTATCTTTATCTTGCTGGGCGATGGGTTTATCTCTCGGTTGTTGATTGCGTCCATGATCTGTTATTTTCCCATTCTGCTTTCCGTCCTGGGTATCATGGCGGAACCGGTTGCCGATATTGAGCACTTTTATCGTCAAACCGGTCGCCTGCGCTGGCAATTGGAGGTGAAAATTCGCGCTTTTGAAAACCTTTCCAAACTCACCACTGTGATTGCCGGCAGTGCGACCCTGGCGATGGCGGGAACCATTGTCGCCGAATTCATTGCTGCCAATGCGGGTATCGGCTATAGCATCCGCATTGCGCTCTATCAAAGCGATTTGGCAAAGATATTCGTCGCGTTGTTTGTGATTGGTGTCACCCTTTCCATTTATCAAAGCCTACTGGAATTGGCGGGAGACCGGGTGAAAAAAGTATGGACCGGAAAAGGAGAATAGGTGATGAACGTGCTTAAGACACATTTGCGATTCACCCTTTGCCTATTGCTGGTTTGGGTGTGTTCTAATGGGCAGGGTTTGGCCGGCGATCAAGTGGTTTACCGCCTCAAATGGTTGGCCAACATGTCCACGGTTGGGGATCTTTATGCCCAAAGCGAAGGGCTATTCAGCGCGCAGGGATTAAGCGTCGCCATCAAGCCCGGTGGGCCGGAACGAGATGCCATCCGCGAGTTGGAGTTGGGGCAGGCGGACTTTGGGGTGGCCTCGGCCGATCAGGTGATTCGGGCACTGGCCAAAGCGGCGCCGGTGGTGGTGATCGCACAGCTTTTTCAAAACAATCCTTTGCAATGGATGTATTATCGAAACCGGGTGACCCTTGAGCGGATAGAAGATCTTGCCGGCAAACGGCTGGGGGTGACCTTTGGCAAGAACGATGAAATTATAATGAGAACCTTGCTGGCCCGCGCCCGGATCCGCCAGGACCAAGTCAGGCTTTTCAGCGTTCGGCTGGACTACACGCCTTTTTACAAGGGCGCTGTGGATCTTTGGCCGGTTTATATCAACACGCAAGGCGTAGAGATCGGCGGCCAGCTGATCGCCGCCGGTGAGAAGATCGCTTTTTTTGATCCCGGTCGCTATGGCGTGCGTTTTGTGGCCAATTCAGTGGTGACATCGAAAGAGACACTGACCCGCAAGCCCGAGTTGGTAAAGCGTTTTTTACAGGCCCTGTTGGCAGGATGGCGTCTATCTTTGGATCCGGACAACGCCCAGCGGGCGATAGCGGTGGTTCGCGGATTTGATGAAGATACGAAAATGGACGTGCTGCAAGCGCAATGGAAAGCCACGCGCGAGCTGATTGTGCCTAAAAGCGGTTCTGCCATTGGCGCCATTGATATTGCCGCCTGGCAGCAGACAGAAGCCATCATGCTGGCCCACGGACAGATTGATAAGCCGGTCCATGTGGCCCGGTACCTGCACCTTCTGCCGAAATAGCCGTGATCAGGAGGGGTTATTCATCCGGATAGAGGTTTTTGATCCGGGCATCTAGTTCCCTGGAGCGGATCCAGAAAAAACCCGTATTCAACGCGGTATCAAATTCGAGCATGCGATCCGTTGTTGGGTCAAGCCATACGTAGCGCTCCAGCCCTTTGCTGTTTTTGCGGCCTTGGCCATAGTGATCAAAAACCACCTTGCGCAGGCGCTCATATCCGATCCGGCCTTCGGCCCACATCATGATGGAGTAGAGCCGATCCCGCCAAAAACCATAGACTTTGCCATCCAGCAGTGCCGGGCCCAATTGCAGAGGTTCATCGGGGCGCCAGTATTGATCGATACCCCCATAAGTCGGCTCTTTTTTTATTTTTACCAGGCCGTTGATGTCTGTCGGCGCTATGGACCACGCGACTCCACGGAGCCCTATGTCCTGGCGTCTATGTTCAAGGGTGTTGGGGTTGTCGGCCATCGGTGCAGCCGGCGGTGCCGGAGGCTGTGGCGCTGGTTTTGATGTACTTGGCTCCGGAGCGATGGGTTCCTGCCTTTGCGGGTTCAGCACATGGGGCGGTGCCGGTGGGTCCTGGAGCGTTTCAGCATCGGCCGGCGCCGGCTTGTTTTGGGGCGTGGCCGCATGAAAGGGTTGTTGGGTGCCATCCGAACGTATGATGGTGATCACGTCGGATGGGTTGACACTGACCACCAACCCATGCATGTTGAATCGAATTTTACCGCCTTCTTCCCACACTTTCGAGGAGGTGAACCGCTCTCCGGTGGCCAATACCACTTCATCGGCCAGGACAACAGCGCTCCCCAAAAAATGGCATACCAAAAAACCAAAAAGAAAAGCGAATGTGCATTTCAGTTTTTCCTGCCGCGGTGTATGTCGATATTTTGGTGTCATCGCGCCTATTTTTTGATATCCACCCGAATGGTTGTGCCCATCAGGCGGGCACGGATTTTACCCGGACGGGCCAACACCGGCAGTTGGACCAGCCGCTGGAAGAGGTTGCCGTGCTGCGGGTCATGGGCATGCCATTGCATCCGATAAATAGGTTCCAGCCGCTCGCCGCGAATGATCAGTGTGTCACCGAACACCTCCAGGTAGAGGCTATCTTCCTTTATTTCAGGCACATCAATTTCAATGGTGATGCCGACGTCGGTTTCCTTAACCGCAACGTTTGAATCGTCTTGTCCGGCATCGCCCATGTCATCCTGCGCATGCTCAGCCAAAAGCGGATGCAATGGATCGATGCTGGATGCCAAAGGGCGCCATCCGCAGAGGCTAATGCGTTCGAATAACCCTTTGGGTTGATTGAAGGCTGCCGCAAACAGGCGGTATATGCTTTTGTGCCGGCTCGAGGGCACTTTGCCGATAGGGTGGGCCTTGGGTGCCATGATCCTCATTGTTTATTGATGCGTTGTTCAAAAAAACCAGTCAACCTATAGATCGCACCCTGGCGCTCAAACTTAAGCCTGAATTGATGCGGTCATAGCTCAATAGGAATGACCCAATGATGGGAAGTGGCGGATATTGGAGGGGCAGCCTCCGGGGCGTTGCAAGGGAAAGCCGTACGGTTCCCCACCCGAGGCCATGGGGATGGATTACAAGGGGGTTCTCATAGGTGCCGGTTAGAAGTCCACCCGACCCGTATAGTTCTGTGGTGTGACCGCCGACAACTCTGCTTTAACAGCGTTGGAGACATCCAATCCCTCGATGAAATCGTGGATCGCCTGGGCATCGATGCTGCCATGGGTACGGGTCAGGGCCTTTAAGGCTTCGTAAGGTTGGGGATAACCTTCTCGGCGCAAAATGGTTTGCACGGCTTCGGCCACGACCGCCCAATTGCTCTCCAAGTCCTCTTGCAGGGCGTTCTCGTTGAGCAACAATTTATCGATGCCCCGCACAATGGATTTATAGGCAATCAGGGTATGCGCCAGGGGTACCCCGATATTGCGCGAAACCGTTGAATCGGTGAGATCACGCTGCAAACGGGAGATGGGCAGTTTGTTTGCCAAATGGCTGAAAATGGCGTTGGCCACCCCCAGATTGCCTTCAGCATTTTCAAAATCAATGGGATTGACTTTATGGGGCATGGCGGAGGATCCCACCTCGTCGGCTTTGATTTTCTGCTTAAAGTACGCCATCGAGATATAAGTCCAGATGTCGCGGCACAGGTCAATCAGGATGGTGTTCAGGCGTTTGAGGTTGTCGCAAAAAGCCGCCAGATGGTCATACGGTTCGATCTGGGTGGTCACCCGAGTCCGCGATAATCCTAAAGTATCATTAACCAATTGGTTGCCGAAGGCCGTCCAGTCGATTTCAGGATAAGCCACCACATGGGCGTTAAAATTACCCGTGGCGCCCCCGAACTTGGCGGCAAAGGGTATGGTGGTCAATAGTTCAGTCTGGCGGTTCAAGCGCTCCACAAAGACAAAAAGCTCTTTACCCATGTGGGTCGGTGATGCGGGTTGCCCATGGGTACGGGCCAGCATGGGCACCGCTTTCCATTGATGGGCTTTTGTATTTAATGCGGCAATCACCTGCTGCAGCATCGGCTGCATGGCCTCATGCCATGCTTCCTTTAGCATCAGGGGCATGGCCGTGTTGTTGATATCTTGAGAAGTGAGTCCGAAATGGATAAACTCTTTGAACGCGCCCAGTCCAAGTCCATCGAACTTCTCTTTGATCAGGTACTCGACAGCTTTGACGTCATGGTTGGTGGTTTTTTCGATGGATTTGACCCTTTGGGCATCGGCTAGGGTAAATTTGCGGTAGATCTCCCGCAGGGCATCATAGTGTTGTGGGGCCACACCTTTAAGTTGGGGCAAAGGCAACCGGCACAGGGCAATAAAATATTCAACTTCCACGCGAACGCGATATCTAATTAAAGCGCTTTCACTAAAATAGCCGGCCAAAGGGGCTGTGGTTTTACGGTAGCGGCCATCTATGGGTGAAACCGCTTCCAGCGCAATAAAACTCATCGTACCAAAACTCCTTTAAGGTTTGGCGCTTTCCATGCCGTGTGCGCACCGGTGACTATTTAGCGGTCGGTTTGCAGCTTGTCAAGGTAACTGGCCCATGCGATTTATTTAGCCTTTTGCCGTTTTCTTATGCAACTGTGGAGTCAATTGCCGAAAACCACCTTCGGCAGCCAGGTGGCCAATGCAGGAAAAAAGATCACTAAAATCAATCCCACTACTTGCAAGGCCACAAACGGCACAATGCCCCGATAGATATGACCGGTGCTCACTTCGGGCGGTGTGACCGAATTAAGATAAAAGAGTGAAAACCCGAAAGGCGGCGTCATAAAGGAAGTCTGCAGATTGACCGCCAGTAAAATACAGAACCAGATGGGGTCAAAGCCAAAGTCGATCATGATGGGCGCCAGGACCGGCACATGAATGAAAATGATTTCGATAAAATCAAGAAAAAAACCGATAAAAAAGATGATGCCCAATACAATGGCCAGCACCACTGCGTAGCTGTAATTATCGCCGATGCCCTTTAAAAAGTGGCGCACCAGGTCATCTCCGTTCAACCCTCTAAAGACCAACCCGAACAGGGCGGCGCCGCATAAAATGATAAACACCATGCAGGTCAGGGTCATGGTGGATCGCATTACTTCGCGCAAGATGGTTAGATTGAATTTGCCGTTGGCAATGGTGAGCAGTGTGGCCCCCACCGCGCCGACGGCTGCGGCCTCGGTAGGTGAAGCAACGCCCGCAAAAATAGATCCCAGCACGGCCACCATTAAAAACAGCGGTGGCACCATGGCCACCAGTACCTGGATGGCCAATTTGCGGCCCACAAGATCGCCCAGCTCTTCTTTGCTGATAGCCGGCGCGCTTTTGGGATTCAAATAGGCGGCAACGACGATGTAGACAATGTAAAGTACCACCAGAACGAGGCCCGGTAGTATGGCGCCGATAAAAAGGTCGCCCACCGAGACCCCCACGATGTCACCGATGAGCACCAGTACGATGCTGGGGGGAATAATCTGGCCCAATGTACCTGAGGCCGCCACCGTGCCGCAGGCCAGTTCTTTGGAATATCCCCGGCGCAGCATGGTGGGCACGGCCAGCAAGCCCATGGTGACCACTGTGGCGCCGACAATGCCGGTGGAGGCGCCCAGTAAGGCGCCCACGACGACCACCGAGGCGGCCAGGCCCCCGCGCAGGCGCCCCAGGACAATACCCATGGTGTCGAGCAGTTTATCCGCCAGACCGGATCGCTCCAGCATGACGCCCATAAAAACGAACAACGGGACCGCCATCAAGGTGACATTGCTCATGCGGCCCCACACGCGCAACGGCAACAGGTTAAAAAAATCCCAGCCAAATCCGATTAATCCGAATACCATGGCGGTACCGCCCAAGGTAAAGGTCACCGGAAAACCAAACATAATTAAAATAGACATGGCCAAAAACATATAACCGGCTAAGTATTCCATGGATGCTACACATCCTTTCCTTGATCTTTGGCAATCCCCATGACATCCATCAGGCTGTTGATGCCCAATGAGATGCCTTGCAGCAGTATCAATGCATACCCGGCCGGTATGCAGGCCTTTAATATGAAACGAAAGGGGATGCCGCCGGGATCCGGTGAACCTTCCATCACCTGATAGGATTTTGCCACGAACGGCAAGCCGGTTTTGATGAACAACAGGCTGCTGGGAATGAGAAAAAAAAGTACGCCGATCAGATTGATCCAAGCTTTACCTTTGGGCCCCAGGCGGCCGTAAAAGACCTCCACGCGTACGTGACCGTCCACCTTAAGGGTATAGCCGGCCCCCATTAAAAAGATAAAAGCGAAAACATGCCACTCCAACTCCTGGGTAAAAACATAGGATTGATTTAGCGTGTAGCGCATGACCACATCCACAAAAGTAATCGATACCAGGAACAAGGTGGCCCAGGAGACCACACGGCCCACTTTGTCATTAATGGTATCGATGCCGGCAATAATTTTTTTCAACGCATGCATTGCGGCTAAGCTCCTTTCCTCAAAAACATCTTGTTCAAGACCTGCACCCATTGTTAAACAAAAAAGCTTGCAGTTCTAACTCGAAAACGAGACATAAAAAACCGCCCTTGTTCAGGCGGCGAAAAGTTGTCGGCAATGCCCGTCCACGGCAGGTCGGCCATTCGGTTTTGTTGGTTTCCATTATCGTTAAAACCAATAGGCGTTTGTAAGGGGTTCGATTTCGAATCGAGAGCGGCAGTGAAAAAAAAGGCTGCCGTATCCAGAGGAATTTAAGAACAGGTAAAATGGTTGGCATCTCGATTTTAACCGCATGAGAACCTCAACTCAATAGCGTGTCGCAAGAGACAGGGCGCGCATTTTTGATGGAAAGTATGTCAAACAGGTGTTTGGATGTCAACGATTTGATCGGCACGGCGGCTGCCGCATGGGCATGTTTTGACATGCCGGTTGCGGTGTGTTTGAATACCGGGCTGTTTCTCTCAAATTCATATCCCAAGGAGCGGCCATGACGCCCCATGAACGCAATGTGCTGGTCACCACCTGTTTTGGGCACTTTCTCAGCCACTTCAACATGTTGGTTTTTCCCGCGGTGGTTTTGCCGTTGACCACCCAGCTTGATCTGCCCCTGGCCGAGGTGTTGGGGCTCTCTTTTTGGATGTATTTGCTTTTTGGCCTGACCGCCCTTCCTTGGGGGCTGTTGGCCGATCGTTTGGGTGCCGAGACATTGATGCGCCTCTATTATGTTGGCGCCGGATTGTGCGCTTGGGCAGCCGCCGGATGGATGGATTCACCCCGTCTGATGAGCCTCGCTTTAGCCGGTATCGGCCTTTTTTCCGGGATTTATCACCCGGCCGGCTTGGGAATGATTTCCAAACAGATCAGTCGTGTTAGCGTGGGTATGGGCATTAACGGCATGTTTGGCAACTTGGGTCTGGCCATGGGGCCCTTGATGGCAGGTGTTGTGACCTGGTTATGGGGACCGCGAGCCGCTTATTGGGTGTTGGGCGCCTTTAACCTGTCCGGTTTTTTGGTGATGGCCCTGCTCACTTTCCCTGCAGCCGCTGACCAACCGGCCGCGGCCCCCACGAAAAATGGTGGCCGGGGCTTTGTTGTGCTGCTGATCGCCATGATGCTGGGTGGCATTGCCTATCGGGGGGCTACGGTTATTTTGCCGGCCTATTTTGAGCTTCGCAACCAGGCGCTCTTTGGATGGCTGTCCAATCTGTTGCCGACAGGGCTTTCAGCCAACCTGGTGGCCACCCTGATTACCTCGGCCATCTTTCTGGTGGGCATGTTCGGGCAATACTATGGGGGCCGCATTGCCGAGCGCCGCTCTTTGCCGCACAGCTATCTCGTATTTCATTTGATTACCTTGGCACCGGCCTTTTTAATGGCCTGGGCCACGGACCTGCCCCTGGTTCTGCTGGCCCTGGTCTACTTTTTCTTTTTGCTGGGGATGCAACCCATTGAAAATACCCTGGTGTCGCGCTTGACCCCGGCACGCTGGCGGCATTCGGCCTTTGGTATGAAATTTGTGCTCACCTTCGGCATGGGCGCCCTTGCGGTTAAAGGTGTGGAGGCGGTTCAAAAAAGCGCCGGTATCCAATGGGTCTATCCCGCTTTGGGGTGTGTTTCCATTCTGCTGGTGGTGACCATCTGCATACTGATTTTGCGCATGCGCGCCGACCATTAGCTGCCCGGATATCCATATCTTCATAAATTAAGTTCGTCTCCATATGAGTTGGAGATCGTGTCGCAGATAAACCCTGATAATTTAGATTGCGCCGGCCTGTTGCCGTTCCTATTGTATATTCAGATTGAATATTCGGAGCGACCCATTTTGGAGGAACATCTCATGACTTATGCTATCAGAATGCACCAAACCGGAGGGCCTGAAGTCCTTGTCTGGGAAGAATTTGATCCGGGAACGCCTGGACCCGGCGAGGTATTGATTCAACAAAAGGCCGTGGGGCTTAATTTTATCGACGTTTACCATCGCACCGGTCTTTACCCGTTGCCCCAATTACCGGCAATTCCCGGTATGGAGGGTGCCGGCGTTGTCGTCGCTGTGGGCCAAGGTGTCCTTGATCTCCAACCGGGGGACCGTGTGGCCTATGCCGGTTTGCCCCCCGGCGCGTATGCCGAAGCAAGAACCTTGCCTGCGCATCGCCTGGTTAAGATTCCGGATACCATCGATTGGTCCACTGCCGCGGCCATGATGCTGCGAGGCATGACCGCCCGCTATCTGCTCAAAGGGTGCTACCGTGTGGATGCGGACAGCACGATCTTAATTCATGCTGCGGCCGGGGGGGTGGGGACCTTCGTTTGTCAATGGGCCAAGGCATTGGGTGCCGTGGTGATCGGCACCGTGGGCAACACAGAAAAAGCGCAATTGGCGCAGTCGAATGGATGCGATCACCCTGTATTGTATACGGATGCCCATTGGGTGGAGCGGGTCCGTGAGATGACCCGGGGCCGCGGCGTCGATGTGGTCTACGACTCGGTGGGGAAAGCCACCTTCATGCAATCCTTGGCCTGTTTGCGACCCATGGGGACGATGGTCTCTTTTGGCCAGGCATCGGGTGCCGTGCCGCCTTTGGATCTGTCTGCACTGGCGCAACATGGCTCTCTTTTTCTCACGCGCCCCAGCTTGATGACCTATACTGAAAAAAGAGAAGATCTGCTGGCCCATGCCCAGGACCTTTTTGATGTGGTTCAAAAAGGGGCCGTTAAAGTTCACGTGGGGCAAACCTATCCCCTGAAAGAGGCCGCCAAGGCACACCAGGATTTGGAAAACAGAAAAACCACTGGATCAACCATCCTGCTGTGCGACTAGAAGCTATCTCAAAAAAACGGATTTTAATTCAAGGTGTAGGCGGGGACGGGTTTCAAACCGCAGGCATACTGTCGTATGTCGAGGATTTGAAACCCGGCCCCAACACCCGGATTGGGCCATCCGGCTTCGCCTGCCAGGCTACGCCGGACATGAAAGACTTTTTTGAGATGGCTTCTGAAGCGATGCGAAGGTCGGGCACTCGCCGATCACTCACGTTTGCAGCCTCTGCGCCAGTCGGGTGTGGCGCTGGTGGGGTTTGTTGTTTTTGATTGCCATGGCCATGGCCTGCTTGGTGCCCACCATCACCACCAGCTGTTTGGCCCGCGTGATCGCGGTATATATCAAATTGCGTTGCAGCAGCATGTAGTGCTGGGTGGTTACCGGAATGATCACCGCCGGGTATTCGGAGCCCTGGGATTTGTGAATGGTGACCGCGTAGGCCAACACCACTTCGTTAAGCTCTTCAAAGCTATAGCTCACCAAGCGGTCATCGAACCGGATGGTGAGTTTTTTATGCCGGGGTTCGATGTCGACAATGCGTCCGATGTCACCATTAAAAATATCTTTGTCATAATTATTGGTCACTTGCATGACTTTGTCATACCGACTGAAGCGTACGCTGCCCCGGCTCACATAGGCCTCTTGGGGGTTAAGATGCGCTTGGAGCTGCTGGTTCAGGTTGTCGGCGCCCACCAGGCCGCGATACATGGGGGTAAGCAACTGAATATCATCCACAGGGTCCAACCCGAAGCGGCGGGGGATGCGTTCGCCGGCCAGGGCTAAAATGATCTCCACTATTTTTTCGGGCGCGGGTTGCTCGATAAAATAGAAATCGCTGATGGTGCTTTGAGTGCTAATTTCTAAATTAGGTAGTTGTCCGGAGTTGATGCGATGGGCATTGACCACGATCCGGCTTGAGCGTGCCTGCCGAAAGATGTCCGTCAGGGTGACCTGGGGCACAACCCGGGAGGCTAAAATATCTTTGAGCACATTGCCGGGGCCCACCGAAGGCAGTTGGTTGACGTCGCCCACCAGAATCAAGGTGGTGGCGACCGGCAGGGCTTTCATCAAATGGTACATCAAAACGGCATCGATCATTGATGCTTCGTCGATGACCAATAGATCCCCTTGCAACGGATTTCGATCGTTTTTTTGAAATTGGCCTTGGATGGGGCTATACGCCAGCAAGCGGTGTATGGTTTTGGCCGGCCGGCCGGTGGCCTCACTCAATCGCTTGGCCGCCCGGCCGGTAGGGGCAGCCAAAAGCACGTCGGCCCGCAGGTGTTCATACAGGCGCGTGATGGCTTGGACGATGGTGGTTTTGCCGGTGCCCGGCCCCCCGGTGATCACGAGAACTTTTTGCGTAAGCGAGGCCGTCACCGCTTGTTGCTGCTCCTGAGCCAGTTCTATCTTGAGTTGTTTCTTAATCCAGGTGAGCGCCCGGCTAGCCGGGATATTGTCTTTAAACAAGGGCGCTTTCAGTAGCTTTCGCAGATGCTGTGCGGTGAAGGTCTCGCATCGGTACAAATGGGCCAAATACACCGCTTGGGTGTAGCCTTGGTGGCCGTTGGGGATATGATCTTCAATGACCAGATCCCGGTCGGCTGCCATTTCGGCGATGGCTGAACCGACTGGGTCGCGCGTGGTTTTCAGCAGGGCCTGGGTTTTTTCAGCCAATTCATCATAGGGATAATAAAGATGGCCATCCTCTGTCACCCCCTGAAGCACATGACGTATACCCGCTTTCACACGCATGGGCGAATCACTTGCAAGGCCCAATTGGCTGGCCATGCGATCGGCGGTGGTAAATCCGATACCGAAAATGTCACGGGCCAATCGATACGGGTTCTGCTGAATCATGGCGATTGTCCGTTGGCCGTAATGTCTGAATATAGACATTGCCTGGGCAGTGCCTACCCCATGGCTGTGCAAAAAAAGCATGGTTTGACGAATTTCCTGGTGTTCCGCCCAAGCCCTCTGGATCATAGCGGCTCGTTTGGGACCGATACCCGTGATACCCGTTAGCTGTTTGGGATCCTGGTCAAGGATCGCCAAGGTCCGGCTGCCGAAACGGCCGACAATGCGTCGGGCCATCTCCGGGCCGATGCCTTTGATGAGGCCTGATCCCAGGTATTTTTCAATGCCCTGTTTGGTGACCGGCGTTTGGGCATGGCATTGGCTGGCGCGAAATTGGCGACCGAAGTCAGGGTGTTCAACCCATCGGCCCTTCATTTCTAAAAGCGTGCCCGGCGCCGGCGCCATTAAAGTGCCCACAACGGTTATCAAGTCGGCGCGCTCACCCGCCTGAACCTGGGCAACCGTAAAACCGCTTTTTTGATCGCTATAGGTGATGCGTTCGACCTGACCCTTGAGCTCAACAAGTGGTTTTGAATTCACATCGGCCATGGGATTTTCTATATTTTGTTTAGGTCCGGCACAGCATGTCAGTGGCGGTGCTGCTTGTTCATAGTCGTTAATTCTCTGTTTGACAAGTATGGGGTGGGTGATCAATATAAGTCAGTTCTCAAGGATAACGGATTCACCGTTATCTTTTTTCTTCGATTGCCAGCGCAGGGTGCAGAGCCATGGGGCACGTATTTGACTTTCAAGACGCCCGAAACTACGCGCAGTGGATGATGCAAACGCACAACCGGTGTGTACTGGATCTGGAAAGTCAAATGATGCTCAAACTGCTTCGCCCGGCCCGCCGTGAAACCGTGCTGGACATCGGTTGCGGCACCGGTACCCAAACCGAGGCATTGCTTCAAGCGGGTCTTGATGTCACCGGGATCGATCCATCCCCCTACATGCTGGATGTCGCCGCCCAGAATCTGGGCCATCGGGTGGAGCTGTATCGCGGGTTTGCCGAAGAGTTGCCCTTTGATGACAACTCTTTCAATCACGCTTGTTTTTTTACCACCTTGGAATTTGTGGAAAAACCCGTCAAAGCCGTTGAAGAGGCCTGCCGCGTGGCCAAAGACAGAATTTTCATTGGCTTTCTCAATCGCTTTGCCATCAAGGGTGTCCAGCGCAGGCTGCAAAGCTTTTATTCAAATTCTATCTTCAGACACGCGCGTTTTTTTTCCGTATGGGAACTCAAATCCATGGTGCGGGCGATGGCAGGCCCCATTCCCGTTGAGTGGCGCACCGTGTTTCAACTGACCCAATCACCCGGAAAAATGATGCTGGCCTTTGAACAATCTCAATTGGTGCAGCGATGCCCTTTTGGCGCATTTGCCGGCCTGCTGGCCACTTTGGTGCCGCGGGTGCGAACGCGCCCATTGGCCATGCGGTATCAAGCTAAAAGTACAACGTCGGCGCTTACGGGATAAGCCGCAGGTTCATTATGATGCGGAGCGCCCGCCGGCCTTTACACCAAAATAAAACTTATGGATGCTTTGCTTTACGACAAGTTGGATAACCACAAGGTCCGGTGCCGGTTGTGCCGCCACCTGTGCGTCATAAAAGCGGGACGACGGGGGATCTGCGGCGTGCGCCACAATGAGGATGGTCGGCTCAAAACTCTGGTCTATGGTCGGCTTATCGCTCAAAATGTGGATCCCATTGAAAAGAAACCCCTGTTCCATCTATTGCCGGGCAGCCTCTCCTACTCGATTGCGACGGTGGGGTGTAATTTCCACTGCCGGTTCTGTCAAAATGCCGACATTGCGCAAATGCCCCATGATCGTGGGGGTGCCATTTTGGGGAGGACCCACACCCCCGAGCAGGTGGTGACCGATGCCTTGGATCAGGGTTGCCAAAGCATTGCTTACACCTATACCGAGCCCACCATCTATTTTGAATTTGCCTATGACACGGCCAAATTGGCTCACGCCCAAGGTTTAAAAAACATTTTCGTCACCAATGGCTACATCAGCCGAACGGCCCTGGAGATGGCGGCCCCCTATCTGGATGGCGCCAATGTGGATTTGAAGGCATTTAGCGAGGACTTTTACAAAACCTATTGCGGCGCCAAATTAGAGCCGGTGTGCCGCACCTTAAAGCACATGAAGCGCTTGGGCGTGTTGCTGGAAGTGACCACATTGGTTATACCGGGGTTGAACGACGACCCCGCAGAACTGGCCCAATTGGCGGGTTTCATCGCCAAAGATCTGGGGCCGGAAACCCCCTGGCACATCAGCCGGTTTCATCCCACCTACAAGCTTACCGATCGGGCGCCCACACCCCTTCAGACCCTACAAACCGCATACGAGATCGGACGGCAGGCCGGATTGCATTATGTCTACATGGGCAATGTGCCCGGAGAACAAGGCGGCAATACGCTGTGCCACCAATGCGGCGCACTGTTGATCGAGCGCACGGGTTTCAATGTGCGTCACAATCGTATCCACAAAGACGCCTGTCCCCAATGCCGAACCCCGGTATACGGAATGGGGATGTCAACGCTTTGAAATTTAAATTTTAAAGCTTTCAGGCAACCGCTCATAGTGTGCGGCTTGGTCGAATCGTCCCCGTTTGCGGCACCCATTGGCAAAGATCGCGCATTTTTGGGCCAGTATGGACTGGGCGGCTTTGTGTTGGGATTCAGACAAACACCCCTTTCCCAGAATTTTGACCAAGGCTTGAATGCGATATTTGTCCAGCTCTGCCATGCGGGAGAGCTGATCCGCGTGACCGCCGCGTTTGACGATAAAAGGGGTGTCGATGAGATGGACCGGATATTTCCAAGTCATCCGTAGCCACAAGTCGTAATCTTCACATGCCGGCAAGTTTTCGTCAAAAAGGCCGATCTCATCGAACAGCGTTTTATGGAGCATCACGGCAGACGGGCTCACCAAACACAGCGGCAGGCATTTTTCAAAGATCATACCTGAAAATTTTTGGTGGCGCCGCTTGGGATTGACCCTTGTCCCATTTCGAATCCAAATCTCTTCGGTTTGGCAGATCAAAGCGCCGGGATGTGACTTGAAAAGCGCTATCTGGCTTTCCAATTTTTGGGGTAACCAGTAATCGTCCGAGTCCAGCAGGGCAATCCATTCGCCCTTGGACGCTTGGATGCCGGTGTTGCGTGCGCTGCTGACGCCTTGATTGGATTGTCGAATCACCTGGATGGTTTCTCCATAAGCAGCCAACAGGTCAGGCGTCGGGTCATCGGATCCGTCGTCGACAACGATCAATTCAAAATAGGGATAAGTCTGGGCCAGGACCGAATCCAGAGCTTGTCCCAGAAATTGATGCCGGTTATACGTGGGCACAATTACCGACACCCGGGGCATTGCCTTAACGTATGATGGGCGTTTGGATCCAACTGTGGTTGACATTTTGACCTCGCTGTTCAATAATATCTTTCCTCCGTGCAAAGGCGGAACCTGCCATCCGAAGATGTGAGCATTGAACGGTATTTGGTACCATTGCGCAAGCAATCGAACCATTTTCGCGCTGAGTGTGGATGCCCCGGCAGCTTCTTTTAACCCATAAGCTTTTTATTGAACAAGGCACCTTATTTTGCCATAGCCAAATTGCTATGTATACGGCTCGTGGCAATCAGATGTCAATCAGGTGCCGCCTCAGTCCATTGTTCATCAAGTATTTGATTGCGCCTGAGCAGATGTATGCCTGGACCATCGATAAATGGCATCCCCGCAAAGGGCTCGGGATCTGTGACTTGCAGCTCAGCCCGGCGTTCTCGCGTTTTTGCAATAATGGCGCAGCCATGCATCTTTTTTCGACGTAGCCGGCGACACACCCATGGCTACCGAGGCTTCGCCGTCTGGTTGCGCAAACACTGCGGTTTTTTTTATCCCGATTGCACTTTAGCGGGATGTCTGAACCACAATCTACGATTTCTGGATGGACACCACCCAATATTGTTTTAGTTTATTTGGAGTGTTAACCAGCACCTTAATGAACCACAAGAGGAGGATATTATGAAAAAAGTGTTGACTGTGATGTGTATCTTGGTGATGGGTCTTGTTATGATCAGCTGTGGTGGCGGCGAAGACAAAGCGCAGACCGGATCTTCCGGTCAAACCGCCCAGGCTCCGGCCAAAACCCAATATGTCACCATCGGCACCGGCGGCATCACGGGGGTTTACTATCCCACCGGTGGCGCCATCGCTAAAATTGTCAACAAGAAGCGCGACATATACAATATTCGCTGCACGGTGGAATCCACCGGCGGTTCGGTCTTTAATGTGAATGCCGTAATGGCCGGCGATTTGGAATTCGGTGTAGTTCAGTCGGACCGTCAGTACCAGGCGATTAAAGGCATGGCTGAATGGGAGGGCAAACCCCAGGCTGATCTGCGCGCGGTATTCAGCATCCATCCTGAATCGGTGACCTTGGTGGCGGCTGATGATGCCGGTATTCAAACCATTACCGATTTAAAAGGCAAACGGGTCAACATCGGCAATCCGGGCTCGGGGCAACGCCAGAACTCCATCGATGCCCTGGAAGCAGTGGGGATTAATTATGAAACCGATCTGAATGCCGAAGGGGTTAAAGCCGCTGAGGCACCCGGCCTGCTTCAGGATGGCCGCATCGATGCCTTCTTCTACACCGTGGGTCATCCCAGCGGTGCCATTAAAGAAGCCACCGCCGGCGCACGCAAAGTACACTTTGTCCCGATCACCGGCATCGATGCGATGCTGGCTAAATTTCCGTATTATGCCAAATCTTTTATCCCGGTCTCTGTATATCCCGGTGCAACCAATAAAACCGATACACCAACCTTTGGCGTGAAAGCCACCTTTGTGACCTCAGCCAAGGTGCCGGACGACGTGGTTTATGCCGTCACCAAAGAGGTCTTTGAAAATTTTGACGACTTCAAGAAACTGCATCCGGCGTATCAGGTGTTGACCAAAGAAGGCATGCTGGAAGGGCTGTCCGCACCCATTCACCCGGGTGCCATGAAATACTACAAGGAATCGGGCATGATGTAGTGCGATGTCGCTGTCCGGTGAAGGCTTCACCGGACAGCGTTTTTTTCACCCCATCGTTGCCTAAAAAAGATAGCAAAATCTGAACCCTTATGGGGCCTTTGCAACGATAGAGGTTATTGTCATGCGACCAATTTGTCGGCTCCCGAGACACCCCTTACCGGCAGCCGGCGATTTTATTCCATGCAAATAACATCCAACGTTTTCGATACAGGATCGGTATGAACGAAACCCATCCCCAAGAGGTTGATGACGGCTTGGCCAAGGCCAAGCGGATGGCCGAAGAAGAGGAAGGTGTCGGGCGCCGGCCCAAAGGCATGGCCCGGTATGCCATTCCCACCGTGGCCGTTGTTTGGAGCCTGTTCCAACTCTCCATCGCAAGCTGGTGGGTGCTTGACTCCACATTCACCCGGGCCATTCACCTGGGTTTTGCCCTGCTGTTGGTTTATCTCAACTACCCTTTGCTTAAAAAACCTTTGCTGGGCTTGAAATTTTTATCGGTGACCGATCGTATCCCCTGGTTCGATTGGGCCATTAGTATTGTCGCCGCCCTGTCGGCAGTATATATCGCCATTGATTACGATGGCCTGACCACTCGCTACGGCGCCCCCATTCTTCGCGATTTGATTGTGGGCGGCATATTGGTGGTATTGTTGCTGGAAGCGTCCCGGCGGGTCATCGGGCCGGCACTGCCTTTGATCGCCACATTGTTTATTCTTTATGCTTTTTTAGGCCCCCACATGCCCGATTTCATTGCCTTCAAGGGGGTGTCGCTCAACCGTTTCATGGGCCAAATGACCATGTCCACCGAGGGCATTTACGGCATTCCTTTGGATGTGTCGGCAACCATTGTTTACCTGTTCGTCCTTTTTGGCTCCATGCTGGACAAAGCCGGCGGCGGCCAATACTTCATTCGCCTGGCCCTATCGCTGTTGGGTGGCTTCAAGGGCGGCCCGGCCAAGGCAGCCGTGATGGGCAGCGGGCTCTCCGGCCTGGTATCCGGCTCCAGTATCGCCAATATTGTGACCACCGGCACCTTTACCATCCCTTTGATGAAAAAGGTGGGCTACCCGCCCACTAAAGCCGCCGCCATCGAGGTGGCCGCCAGTACCGACGGTCAGCTGGCCCCTCCCATCATGGGGGCTGCCGCCTTTATCATCGCTGAATATGTCAATGTGCCTTACGTTGAAGTTATTAAAGCCGCCGCCATACCGGCTTTTGCCTCCTATGCCGCGCTTTTTTATATCACGCATATCGAAGCGTCAAAATTGGGATTGCAGGGTATGCCGCGTAAAGAACTGCCCCCATTTTGGAAAACCTTGTTCTCGGGGTCTCACTTTTTACTGCCATTGGCTATTTTGCTCTATGAGCTCATCGTGGTGCGCCACTCACCCGAGCTGGCCGCCTTTCATGCCATTTGGGTCATGGCCCTGGTGATGTTGTTTCAACGGCCGGTCCAGGCCTATCTGAAAAAGGATCCCTTGGGGCCCGCTATAAAACTGGGCGTCTCGGAAATTTTCACGGCCTTGGCCGGCGGCGGACGCAACATGGTCTCCGTGGCTTTGGCCACCGCTGCGGCCGGCATCATCGTGGGGGTCGTGGCCATGGGGCTGGGCAGCCGTGTGACCGAAATCATAGAGATCATCTCTTTTGGCAACATCTTTTTGATGTTGGTGATCACTGCCTTAGCCAGCCTGGTGATCGGCATGGGATTGCCCACCACTGCGACTTACATCGTCATGGCTTCACTGACAGCGCCGGCCATCGTGACCATCGGATTGGCCAAAGGCTTTATCGTGCCGTTGATGTCAGCCCACCTGTTTTGCTTCTATTTCGGCATATTGGCCGACGACACCCCCCCGGTGGGGCTGGCGGCATACGCAGCGGCAGCCATTGCCAAATCGCCGCCCATACCCACGGGTCTGCAGGGGTTCATGTACGATATCCGCACGGCCATATTGCCGTTCATGTTTATATTTAACGCCGATCTGATTTTGCACAACGTCTTCAGTTGGGCCCAGGGCTTGCTGATCTTCGCCATGGCCTGCCTGGGCAACTTTGCTTTCGCCTCGGCCACCCAGAACTGGTTTGTGGTTCGCAACCGCGCGTATGAGATACCGCTTCTATTAGGCGTCACCCTGATACTGATGCGCCCGGATTTGATAGCCGGTTGGTTCGGCATGCCCCACGACCAGCGCTACTGGTGTTATCTGCTCGGTTTGGCCGTGTATGGCATGCTTTACCTGCTGCAGCGCATGCGCAAACCCAAGGCACAGGTGCAGGCCACGGCCTGACGTACAGAACAGAGTGCCCTGAATGTCGATGGCAACCTTACAAGATGCTTCGGTCGGGCATTGGAGGATGATCATGGCTGATATCAAAACCATTTTAGTGGCTGTTGCTTTTTCACCTTATTCTGAAGGTATCTATGCTTACGCTGCCGGGCTGGCCACCCAACTCGATGCAAACCTTATCGTGGCCAGCATCATTAATGAGCGTGATGTCTCCGCCGTGCAGCGTATCACCGATATGGGATACGAGGTGGATGGCCGGGCATACATTCATGATTTAAAAGATGAACGCCGCAAGAAATTGGAGCAATTTATCACCAGCAGCGGATTTCCCCCGGAACGGATTCAAACGGTTTTTAAAGTCGGTAATCCCGTAGAAGAACTTCTCAAGACCATTTTAGCGGAAAATGTGGATATGGTGGTTATGGGAATCAAAGGCCGAACGGATTTGGAACATGCCTTATTTGGTTCCGTAGCGGAGAAGATGTTTCGGCGCAGCCCGGTCACTGTGGTTTCATACCGTGATGCGGCCACGGCCCAGCGTCTCAAAAAAAGGATACAATCTTGATTTTTCTTTGTTCAAATCCCCCCTGTGGGTTGAAACCAAAGGAGAACCACATGACGCTTCGATGGGTTATCGCCATAACCCTTTTGACATTTGGCATGACCTGGCTGCCGGGTAGCGGATTGGCCCAGGAACGATTTGTGGATAACGGCGACGGTACTGTCACAGATAATCAACTCAAGCTGATGTGGGCCAAGGCAGACAACCAGGGGGACATCGACTGGCACCAGGCCCGAAAATGGGTGCGCTATACCTTCCCCTATACGTTGCCCACACCTTATGAGAACTGGCGGCTGCCCACCCTTGACGAGCTCAAATCATTGGTGATCCAAGATGCCGGCTATGAAACCGACTGCGGCCTGAAAGCCCATATCGTACCTTTGATTCAGCTGACCTGTGCCTGGGTCTGGACAGCTGAAACCGATCCTGTAGCCCCTACGGCGCGGGTGTTTAACTTCGACAATGTCTATCACTACACCGTTCGCAAAGCGCATCGTCGGGGGTATAGGGTGATAGCCGTCCGCACCATCCCCTGACACCTCAGAGGGCCGGAGGACTCCAGATCCTGCGTTGCCAGGAGTGTTGCTACAGCTTCACTCCTGGACGCCGTAGTCTGAAAACAAAGGAAAAAAAACAAAGCGGGGTCACAAAACAAAGCGGGGTCAGACCTTCATTCTTGACATTAATTTTTTCTCAACCCCTGCGATTTTTCTTCCAAGCTTTTTATCGTTTGTTTCCAATCGGCTGGGTGTTTATAATTGAAGTTGAATTAAGACCATTATTCCAAATTTCCTCTTAATAAACTAATACCAAGCCGCAAACATATGTCATTTTGTTTGTCGTTGCATCAGTGCCATGGGTGACAGCGTTATTATTCCAACCGGTTGCTTCAAAAAGTTTTGACACATTTATCCCATATCCTGACATAGAAGGCCTGGCATATTGAGGATTTCTACATTCCCCTTTTTTAGAAATCACTTGACATTCAGAATGGTTATGGCAAAAAATTTTTTTACATGAACCTCCGGCATAGCCTTGAGCATTTGGATATCCCAATTTTATGGCTTCCTTCTCGATACCAGCTGCTATCTGGTGAAGCAACTGGAATATCTCGCGGCGCTCTGCAGAATAAAGAATCTCAGAAGGTACATCTATTTTAAAAAAAATTGCCTTTTGAAGTTTTTCAAGAAGATTTTTAAATACAGAAGGTCCTGAAACGTACGGTGGGCAACTTTTTGACAAACCAAAATTTTCACAACGTGGTTCTTTACATCTTGCGGCGAGATTATAATCAACTATAATTTTCTTCGTTGGGATAATCGCAACCTCAGTAGCTCCCAATTCGTATGCCTTTCGTACAATATCTCTTAGCTTTGTACTCTTTTTCTTCAGAGTATTTGATAGTGTACCAGATATATCTTGTACCTGTACCTTTTCAAAATAGGTATTGCAATATGGACATTTTCCTCCGCTTTCATCGGTCCATATTTCGATATCAGTCTCGCATTTGAGGCATGGATACAATTCAGGGAGTGCCTTTGGAACTGGATCACTACCTGGACATATTAAGTAATCAGGGGTTGTCATAAAGTTTTACCTCGTATAACCTATTTTTGATTTTTTACTGGTCTATGATTCTATTTCATGGATGCCGAACATGAAAATTACGGACGCCAGCAGTTTGGCGTCCTGTGCATTTTGTGGTTCGGAAAGCCCGTTGTTTCTAATTCTGTTGTCAAGAATGAAGACCTGACCCCGCTGTTTTAACCCGCTGTTTTAGCCAGATATCAGCAGAAGTGGGAAGAAGGCCAATATGGCGATCCGAATACGAGCCCCCGCAAGAGTGCTCAAAATCGTTTTGAATATCGTTGGCACTCTGATTTCCTTGTCATTCACCGTAGCCTCAAATTGGTGGTAACGTAGCGTTCGGAATCAAAAAACATCACAGGGCTTTCGGCCGGGGAATAACTTCTGTGACAGCCCCTTCCCTTGTCAACATATCCTTGTGTTTCCACCAAACGATAAGGGTTGCAACAACGATTAACAGGTATGTGTCATAGGGTTGCGCATCCGGGAAAATCGGATTCATGAGCGAAAAGTGGAAAAACGCCGATAAAAGGATGCTGCCACGCGAGCTGTTGAACAGTGCAGTTGCGATGACGCTGATCGCCAGACATCCAGTAAAGAATGCAGCGAATGACCACTCGCTCTGCTGGGTTCCGCTCAACAGGAAGGCTGGCATATGCCAAAGCCCCCAGATGGCTCCAAGAATTAGCCCGGCCCAAAGCGGAGCAAACTTTCTTTGCAGAAGAGGAAGTGCGAGCCCCCGCCAACCGAACTCTTCGATCGGGCCCTTGATGGCGGCGAGGGTCAACGCCATGAATAGAGCCCGAAAGGATGAAAATGGAAAAGGTCCCGTTAGAAGGTTACCTCTAATCGCCGAACCGCCAATGAAGATCAATGGCATGCCAATGATAAGAAAGACATACCAGGTTACGCTGCAGCGCCATAGCAATGCCCGACCGAAGAAACGACGCAGGCCGCCAAAGCCAGCGTTGATGGTGACAAGAATAAACGCTGCGATTGCAGGCGCGTAAACGGCCAGGAAAAAAAGCGGATGGTTACCGGTGAGCTGGCCAAACACCGCCCCCATAAGATCCGGGAGAAGGATGTACAGACCAAGGATACCCCAGGCGATGCCGAACGAAATCAACAAAAATGGGGTAAATGAACGGAACTGCATTCGGTATGTTTCAGGTACTGAGGTGGTTGGACGCATGTTTTCCTCTTTTTTGGCTAACGAGACTGTCGAAAAAGTCCTTTTTCGGTTGTATACTGTTTATTCTTCGAAAAACAATTTATCACAACTTTTTTTTAAATATCATTCAAAACCATTACAGACTCTCACCCTGCCACGTTCAACACATTCTTTACTAC
>JBNLFN010000112.1:0-10892 GCA_050305555.1 Desulfobacteraceae bacterium
TTCCCCACGCTTAAGCGCGGGGAACACCAGACGCTATGTTTTAGGTTTTAAGTGTTAAGTTTTAAGCTAAGGTATTCTGTCTATTATAGAAAACGACCCTGAACCCATTGGTATTTGCCAAAAATCATTGAATCTTATGATGCGACTCCCAAAAAAATATCAAAGCGTTTGACCAGGATTAACTCGATTGAGTCAGCAGTTTCTGCTCATTACAATCGATAGAATATATCAACTTAAAACCTTACACTTAAAACTTGAAACTATGGTTTAATGCTCGAGGGGGGTGTGTTCCTCTCAATATCCCATACGGAGCAATAATCTTGCGCAACATCCTACATACCGTTGATACAGACTGGTTTCATCACCGTGTTGTGGGTGTGTTGCTCTGTGTGGCCGCTGTCTTCGGCGTGCTATTTTTGCGTTTGTTTTACCTGCAAGTGATTGATGGCAGAGAATATCGTCGGCTTTCGGAGAGCAATAGCATCCGACTGCAGGATATCGACGCACCGCGGGGATTGATCTTTGATCGATACAGCCGCATGTTGGTAGACAATCGCCCATCGTTTGATCTGCACATCATTTTAAAGGATGCCAAACCTCTGAATGACACCCTGTCGAATCTCAGCCGCATCAGCGGAATGGCGCTTGCGGATCTGAAGGCCCGTGTTGAAAGCAACAAAGAACATGGCGCCTATAAACCGGTTTTGCTTAAGGAGGACATTGGTCGCGATGTGCTCGCCGCCATTGAAGTCCATAAATATGACTTGCCGGGTGTGCTGGTGCACATCTCACCTCGCCGACACTACCTGTACCAACAACAAGCGGCTCATCTTCTTGGCTATATGGGAGAGATTAGCCCGGGTGAGCTTCGCAAGAAGGTCTACGCAGACTTGAAAAGCGGAGACTTTATTGGCAAATATGGCCTGGAAAAATCCAGCGGCCCCCTGTTGCGGGGAAAAAGAGGGGGGCGCCAAGTAGAGGTCAATGCCACCGGGCAAGTGGTGCGTGTGATAAAAACGGTGAACGCCCGTCCGGGAAAAAACATCATTCTGACCATTGACCAGAATCTTCAAATCAAGACGGAAGAGCTGCTCGAAGGAAAAGCAGGCGCAGCCGTGGCCATCGATCCCAACAATGGCGAAGTGCTGGCCATGGCCAGCAGCCCTGCTTTTGACCCCAACTTATTTGCAGTGGGCATGAGCCGTTTTCAATGGGATGGGCTGATCAACAATCCCTACCGGCCGTTGGAGAACAAGGCCATTCAAGCGGAATATCCACCGGCGTCCACGTACAAAATTGTTACCGCAATTGCCGGTTTGGGCGAAGGCGTTATCGATGAAAAAACCCAATTTTTTTGTCCGGGTCACTACCGCTATGGTAATCGTGTCTATCGATGCTGGCGGCGTGGTGGACATGGCGAGATGGATGTCGTAAGCGCCTTGACCCAATCCTGCGACGTCTATTTCTATCAAGTCGGCGAAGCTGTCGGCGTGGATATTCTGGCGAAATACGCCAAGGCTTGCGGTTTGGGCGAGCTCACAGGTATCGGCCTGGGGCAGGAAGCCAAAGGTTTAATTCCCACCTCCCAGTGGAAACTCAAACGAATTGGGGAACCCTGGCAAGGGGGCGAGACCCTATCGATTGCCATCGGACAAGGTTTCGATCTGGTCACGCCGTTGCAGATGGCTGTGCTCGCAGCAGCCGTTGGAAACGGGGGGACCCGTTACCGGCCCCGATTGATTCAAAAGGTCCTGACGGCTGAAAACAGGACCACCTATCAAGGTGAGCCTGAAGTGATTGGACAATTGCCTCTCAGTGCAAAGACATTGGAAATCTTGAGAAGCGGGTTGTGGTCTGTAGTGAATACGCAAAGGGGAACCGCATATGGCTCGCGCCTCAAAAACATTGAATATTCGGGCAAGACCGGTACCGCCCAAGTGGTTGCAAGGCCCCAGGATAGTGCCGAGCTTGACGAAGAATTGATCAAAGAGATGCACAAGGATCATGCGTGGTTCGTGGCCTATGCACCCTCACGGAATCCCCAAATAGCGATCGCGGTCCTTGTGGAACATGGGGAGCATGGTTCATCGGCCGCTGCACCTATTGCCAAGCAAATGATTCAAAGCTATTTAGATACCAAGAGCGTTGATGCCATGGCATTATTACAAACAGAGCGGGAGAAGGAATTCGACCGGACGCCAACATTCGCTCCCGCGAACCGAGGGGAAATCGCAATACCATGATTGATCGCCGCCTGGTTCAATATTTTGATTGGGGGATGCTGACCTTGACGGTTATGGTAGGCGCTTTGGGTCTAGTGGCGTTATACAGCGCTGTCCATGCCGGCACCGACACTACCCAGGTTGGTTTGTTTACCAAACAATTGATTTGGTATGGGGCAGGTGCAGTGGTGATGGTGGTGGCCTTTTTATTTGACTATAAAAGCTATGAAAAGTGGGCCTATTTGTTCTATGGTCTTTGTATCATATTGCTCGCGGCGGTGCTCTTTTACGGCAAATATGTCGGTGGATCACGTCGCTGGTTGGCTTTGGGACCTGTATCTATCCAGCCATCCGAAATTGTAAAACTGGCGGTTATCATTGTGCTGGCCAAATATTACGCTCGGGTATGCACCACTCGAGGGATCAGCGCCAGAGAGCTGATCACTCCCGTGGTTTTAACAGCGATTCCGTTTTTTTTGGTGGTCCGCCAGCCGGATTTAGGTACCGCCATGATTATCGCACTGATTGCGGTTGTGATGACGCTTTATGCAAAAATTGAGCGTCGCACCTTGATTGTTATTGTTTTGGCCGGCGCGTTAGCGGTTCCCTTGGTTTGGTCTATACTTAAAGGATACCAAAAACAGCGGATACTTACATTTCTCAATCCGGATCGCGATCCGTTGGGTGCAGGATACCACATTATTCAATCAAAGATTGCCGTGGGGTCCGGCATGCTCACGGGCAAAGGTTTCCTCAAAGGAACCCAGAATGCACTTGATTTTTTGCCTGAACAACACACCGATTTCATTTTTTCCGTGCTGGCGGAAGAGTGGGGTTTGTTAGGCGCCATGACGGTTCTGGTGGTTTTTTTGCTGTTTACTATTTGGGGGCTCCAAATTGCGCAACGCAGCCGCGATCCTTTCGGGACGATTTTAGCCGTTGGTGTGACGGCCATGATCGCCTGGCAGATCTTTATCAATATCGGCATGGTAATGGGTTTGATGCCCGTGGTGGGTGTCACATTGCCCTTCATCAGCTATGGAGGTTCGTCTATTATCACTATGATGGCGGGTGTTGGATTGTTGCTCAACGTGAGTATGCGAAGGTTCATGTTTGAACCATAAACACCAAACCAGAAACAACTAACCTTGTTTTACTGAGGAGGCAGTATGATGAAAAAAGACAAAAAACGGCCTCAAGTAGAGGCGGGTACCATTTCTACTTTACTGGGCCGCGACATCGATTTGGAAGGTACATTGACATTTAACGAGACCATTCGAGTCGATGGGCGCATCAAGGGGCATTTGGTCAGCACCAAAGGCACGGTGATTGTAGGTGAAAATGCCATTATTACTGCGGATATCAAGGTTGGCGTGGCCATCATTCGCGGTACGGTCAACGGGCGGGTCGAGGCGGTCGAGCGCATTGAGGTATATGCCCCTGCTAAAGTGAGCGGCGACATCAGCGCTCCCACAATTACGATAGATTCAGGGGTTGTATTTAATGGTAAATGTCAGATGCAGGGCGGCAATTCGCCACTTGGTCCGAAAAAAGTGACACCGCTGGAAAGCGCTATTAAGGACAATCCGGAAGACCAAAAAGTTGGAAAAAACCTTTGACATGCAACAAGTCTCGATGATATAGCAACTCCCTTGGTTTTTCCATAAGTCGTAATATTTTACACTAATTTTATTTGTCGGCTGGCCAACTGCGTACTGGGTACGTGGTTGATATTTTGAGCGACTGAGACACAGCTTACAGCAAGCTTCCGAACAGGGGAACGCCGGCTTGCTGGCTGGGCGGCTCGATAACCGATACCGACGTGAAGCACCAAGTTATACCGGAGGCGTCTGCATGGTTGACATTAACTGGACCGTACTACCGCAAATCGCAAACTTTTTAATCCTCATATTTATCCTCAACATCGTTTGTTACAAACCCATCCGTAAAATTTTGCTGGAACGCAAGGCCAAAATTGATGGCTTACAACAAGATATTGAATCCTCTGTACAAAATGCTGATGAAAAGGATCAATCCTTTGGGCAGGGGATAAAAGAGGCGCGCGCCAAAGGCCAAAAAGAAAAAGAGGCCCTTATGCAGGTCGCCCTAGAGGAAGAAAAAGCGATTGTCGCCAAAATCAACGACCAAGCCAGACAAGACCTGGCAGAGGTTAAAGCGAAAATCACCAAAGATACAGAGGCGGTAAAATCAGCGTTGGAAAAAGAGGTGGATACTTTTGCCGATGCCATTACGCAGAAAATTTTGGGGAGGGCGACTTAGATGAAAATTCCTGGACTTTGCAGGAAACATAAAATGAGATCCAAATGGGTCGTGGTCGCTCTTGTGGCCGGGATCTTTCTGATGGGTTGGGCACCTGCTTTTGGCTCTGGAGGTGAAGGCGGACACACGGCAGAAAGCAAACCCTGGATGATGACCGATACAGCCAAGGTGTTGAACTTTTCAGTGCTGGCCATCGGTCTTTTTTTGATATTGCGCAAGCCGGTTGCCAAAGCGCTCAGCGATCGCATCAAAGGCATTTCCGAAGAACTTGAGGAGTTGGAAACGCGCAAATCTGAAGTTGAAAAGCAGTTGGCTATCCATACCGAAAAGCTGGCTACTCTAGATAAGGAAGCCGAAAAATTGGTTGCCGAATACATCCGCCAAGGTGAAGATGCCAAAGCGCGGATACTCAAAGAGGCTGAACTGGCTGCGGACAAACTCCAGGACCAGGCTCAAAAAAATATCGCTCATGAGTTTGAGCTAGCCAAGCAGAATTTGCAGAAGGATATTGTTGAAAAAGCGTTGATCAAGGCAGAACAGGCCATAACAGCGCAAGTTTCGGATAAAGACCAGGAGCGCTTGGTTGATGAATATCTAAATAAGGTGGTGGCATAGTGAAAAATTTGGCAATAGCACGGCGTTATGCCAAGGCACTTTTACTGATCGGCAAAGAAGATGGTATGACCGACCAGTACCGCCAGGAGTTGGAAGGGATCGCCAATCTGATGGCGACACAGAAGGAATTGGCCGGTACCATTGCCAATCCCCTTTACAACGCGGATGAGCGGAAAAAAGTTTTCCAGGGCGTGTTGAGCAAGTTGGACTTGTCTAAAGTAATGTATGCTTTTTTAATGCTGTTGTTTGAAAAGGGACGCATTGCTTTCATCTTCAGCATCAACGATTTTTTCCAAAAACTGGCTGATGAGCTTAAGGGCGTGGCTAGAGCCAGCCTGGTTTCAGCGACGGAATTGCCCGCTGGGACCATTGAGAAGATCCGTTCCGCTCTGTCCAAAAGGACAGGCAAAGAGATTGTCCTGGAAGTTGAACAGGATCCGGGACTTATTGGGGGGATTGTCACCAAAATCGGTGACCTCGTATTGGATGGAAGCATAAAAACACAGTTACTCAATATGAGAGAATCTTTAAAAAGGGGTGAGAGTGCATAATGGAACTTAAAGCCGAAGAAATCAGTCAGATTATCAAAGAGCAAATTACCGATTATGACAAAAAGATCGAGCTTAGCGAAACCGGTGTGGTCCTCTCCGTGGGTGATGGTATTTCACGTGTATATGGATTGGAAAAGGCCATGGCTTTAGAGCTGGTAGAGTTTCCCGGCGGCATTCTAGGCTTGGTGCTCAACCTGGAAGAGGACAATGTGGGTGTGGCCATTATGGGTGACGATTCCAGCATTAAGGAAGGCGACATCGTCAAACGCACCGGCCGCATCGCGGAGGTCCCGGTCGGCGATGCCGTTCTCGGACGTGTCGTAGACGCTACCGGCGCTCCTCTGGATGGCAAAGGCCCCATCGACCAGTCGGTTACCAGCCGCGTGGAAATGGTGGCGCCGGGTGTTATCGCCCGTAAAAGCGTACATGAGCCCTGCTATACCGGTCTCAAGGCGGTTGACGCCATGACCCCTGTCGGCCGCGGCCAGCGTGAGTTGATCATCGGAGATCGCCAGATCGGCAAGACAGCTGTGGCCATCGATGCCATCCTGGCCCAGAAAGACACCGATATTTTTTGCATTTACGTGGCCTGCGGACAGAAAAAGTCCACGGTGGCCCAGGTGCATGCCGTACTCGAAAAACATGGCGCCATGGAGTATACGACCATCGTCGCCGCATGCGCCAGCGACCCGGCTACACAGCAGTTCGTAGCCCCTTACGCCGGTTGCGCCATGGGTGAATATTATCGGGATAAGGGCCAACACGCCCTGATCATTTATGACGATTTGTCAAAACAGGCGGCCGCCTATCGTCAGGTCTCCCTGTTGCTGAGACGTCCGCCGGGACGTGAAGCGTATCCGGGTGATATTTTTTACAATCACAGTCGCTTGCTGGAACGTTCCGCCAAAGTCTCCGATGACTTGGGCGCCGGATCTTTGACCGCCCTGCCCATCATCGAAACCCAGGCCGGCGACGTATCCGCTTATATTCCCACCAACGTGATCTCGATTACCGACGGACAGATCTACCTCGAGCCCGGCATGTTTTTCGCCGGTGTTCGCCCGGCCATCAACGTGGGTCTGTCTGTGTCCCGCGTGGGAGGTGCCGCCCAGGTCAAAGCCATGAAGCAAGTGGCCGGTACCCTGCGTCTGGACATGGCCCAGTTCCGTGAGCTGGAAGCTTTTGCCGCATTCGGCTCCGACCTGGATAAAGCCACCCAACAACAGCTGACCCGTGGCCAGCGTTTGGTGGAGATCTTAAAACAGCCCCAGTACCAGCCGCTATCCATGCCCCAACAGGTCACCATCCTGTTTGCCGGTACCCGTGGGCACCTGGACGAGTTGCCCACTGACGTAGTGGCCAAGTATGAAGCGGGTTTATATCCTTTCATCGAAGAACGCTATCCCAAGGTATTTGAAAACCTGGCCGAAAAAGAAGCCATTGACGATGACTTGGAGAAACTGATGACGGAAGCCCTGACCGCTTATGGTGATGAGTTTAAAGACACCATTTAGTCGTCGGTTCCATTCTAACCATTAGAATATAAGGGCTATCTTTATGCCACAGTTAAAAGAAGTACTGCTTAAGATAAACGGTATCAAAAAGACCAAGCAGATCACCAAAGCCATGAACATGGTGGCGGCATCTCGTCTGCGCGGTGCTCAATCCAGTATGGAAGCTTTTCGTCCCTATGCCGCCAAATTTGCAGAGGTGCTGGGCAGCTTGGCTGAAAATGCCGGTGAAGAGGCCAGCCCTTTACTGGTGCCCCGTGAGCAACCCAAAAAGGTCAATATCGTTATGACCACTTCCGATCGTGGGTTGTGCGGCGGTTTCAATTTCAACCTGATTGATAAAGTCGAAGCCTTGGCCCAGGAGAAAGCCGAGCTGGGGATGGAGGTCAGCTTCACCTGTTTCGGTAAAAAGGGCCGGGATTGGGCACGCAATCATAAAAAAAATATAACTTCTGAACATTTGGGCGTCGTCGGCGGCTCCTTTGGTTTTAATGTAGCCGTCAATGCGGGTCGTGTTCTGGCCACCGGTTATCTGGACGGCGACTATGACGAGGTCCATATCGTCTACGCCGAATTTATCGGTATGGCCAAACAGCTGCCGGTGGTTAAACAATTGCTGCCCATACCGCCCATTGAAAAGACGGAAGAGGAGACAGCTGACGATGCGCCCTATCTGGCTGAGCACATCTGTGAGCCTTCCACCGATGCCTTGTTGGGTGTCTTGTTGCCCAAAAGCATCGATGTCAAAATTTTCAGCGCGCTGTTAGAGACATCCACCAGCGAGCATGCTGCTCGAATGATGGCCATGGACAATGCCACCAAGGCCTGTAACGATATGCTGGATAATTTACAGCTGATTTACAACAAAGCCCGGCAGGCAGCCATTACGGCTGATCTGATGGATATTGTCGGTGGCGCAGAAGCCCTCAAAGGTTAAATAATTTACTGTTTACAGTTTTTACAGGAGGTCTATAGATGGCAGAGAATATAGGAAAAATCACACAGGTTATGGGACCTGTCGTAGACGTTGAGTTCGAGCAGGGCAAACTGCCGACCATTCTTACGGCGCTGACCATCAGCAACCCGTCGATCAATGCTGATGAGGACAACCTGGTTGTGGAAGTGGCCCAGCATCTGGGAGACAATGTGGTGCGCACCATCGCCATGGACGTCACTGACGGACTGGTGCGTGGCATGCCGGTCAAAGATACCGGTAGCCCCATCATGATGCCTGTCGGCGAAGCCAGCCTGGGCAGGGTGCTCAACGTTGTGGGTCGCCCGGTGGACGGACTTGGTCCGGTAAGCCAGGATAAAATGATGCCCATTCATCGTCCGGCGCCTGCGTTTACCGAACAAGACGTCGAGGTGAACGTGCTGGAAACCGGCGTTAAAGTCATCGACCTGCTGGTGCCTTTTCCCCGCGGTGGCAAAATGGGCATGTTCGGCGGTGCCGGCGTGGGTAAAACCGTTATCATGATGGAGATGGTGCACAACATTGCCATGCAGCATGGTGGTATTTCCGTGTTTGCCGGTGTGGGTGAGCGTACCCGTGAAGGTAACGATCTCTACCATGAAATGAAAGATTCCGGCGTACTGCCCAAAGCGGCCCTGATTTACGGTCAGATGACCGAGCCTCCGGGAGCCCGTGCGCGTGTGGCGCTCTCTGCGCTGACATGTGCCGAATATTTTCGCGACGTTGAGGGTCAGGATGTATTGATCTTCATCGACAACATCTTCCGTTTTACCCAGGCCGGGTCCGAGGTGTCTGCCCTGTTGGGCCGTATGCCCTCTGCGGTAGGTTACCAACCTACGCTGGCGGTTGACCTGGGCGGTCTGCAAGAACGGATTACCTCCACCGACAAAGGCTCTATTACTGCTGTGCAATGCGTGTACGTGCCTGCGGACGACTTGACCGACCCGGCCCCGGCAACCACCTTTGCCCATCTGGACGGTACCGTGGTGCTTTCCCGTCAGATCGCTGAGCTGGGTATCTATCCGGCCGTGGATCCATTGGACTCGACCTCTCGCATTTTAGATGCGGCTTACATCGGCGAGGAGCATTACGCCACTGCGCGTCAGGTTCAGCAGATGTTGCAGAAATATAAAGAGTTGCAGGATATTATTGCCATCCTGGGGATGGAAGAGCTTTCCGACGAAGATAAGGTGACGGTTGCTCGTGCGCGCAAAATTCAGCGTTTCCTGTCCCAGCCGTTCCATGTGGCTGAAGTATTCACAGGATTTCCGGGAAAGTACGTCAAGATCGAAGACACGGTGCGGGCCTTTAAAGAGATTTGCGAAGGCAAGCATGATGACGTACCCGAGCAGGCCTTTTATATGAAGGGCGGTATTGAGGAAGTGCTCGAGTCGGCCAAAAAAATGGCGGAAGCCGCTTAATCGAATAAGGAAGGCAAATGGCTGAAAATATACATTTAGAAGTCGTTACACCGGAAAAGGCTGTGGTCAGCGACGAAGCTCAAATTGTGGTGGCCCCGGGCGAGTTAGGGGAATTCGGCGTTTTGATCGGTCACACACCCTTTATGACCAGCTTGAAAACCGGAACGCTGCGCTATGAAGACAAAAACGGCACAGAACGTTTCGTTTTTGTTAGTGGGGGTTTTGCAGAAGCTTTGCCGGACCGGGTTACGATTCTGGCGGATTCGGCTGAACGGCGCAGCGAAATCGACATCGATCGTGCCAAGTCGGCCATGCAACGCGCCGAGAAACGGCTATCTGAAAAAGAAAATGTTGATTTTATGCGAGCACAGGCTGCATTGACCCGCGCGATTCGCCGCATTCGGCTTGCGGAGACCCGCAGCATCTGATACGGATCAGTACAACTTGATTCAACCCAAAAGGGTGACCATTTCCGGTTGCCCTTTTTTTATGGTTTTGCTAGAGCAGTGCGGGATCTTTTAAATCATACACTGGAAAGGTGACTTCGATGGATTCAAAATTGGGGATCGTTATACTCGCTGCGGGTTTGGGCACGCGGATGAAATCGAACAAGGCAAAGGTACTGCATGAGGTGTGCGGCCTGACCATGATTGAGCATGTCACTCAGACCGCAAATACCCTTGCCGGTCCGAATGTTGTGGTCGTGGTGGGGCACCAGGCCGAGAAAGTTAAGCGAGTGATCCCCGCCGCTTTTGAGGTCTCTTTTGCTTTGCAGCCGGAGCAACTGGGTACCGGGCACGCAGTCTTGTGCGCCATGCCCGCTCTGGCGGACAGTGTTGAAGATGTGGTGATTCTTTGCGGCGATGTGCCTTTGATTCAAACGGACACCATTTTGCGTTTGGTTCGTAGCCACCAGAAGGATAGCCGCGACGTGACGCTGTTGGCTGTCGCTATGGATGAACCCACAGGATATGGCCGTGTGTTGTCGGATGCGAATGGCAAGCTGATTGCCATCGTGGAGGAGTCGGATGCCGATTCGGCCCAGAAAAAAATTAATATTATCAATACAGGTATTTATGTTGTCAAACGCCGTTTTTTGGATTTTGCTTTGCCTTTGATCAAATCAGACAATGCCCAAAATGAGATCTATCTTACCGATATCATCGCCATCGGTCATCAACAACAAAAAAGGATGGGCATCCTCATTGGGGATGATAACAGTGAAATTATTGGGGTAAATAGTCTTTCCGACCTTCAACATGCTGAAAAAATAATGAAAAAAAGGAATAATGAAAAATCTTGACTTGGCTGGTTGCCAA
>JBNLFN010000113.1:0-6624 GCA_050305555.1 Desulfobacteraceae bacterium
CTGAAACGTCCCTGGCTGATGACAGCCAGCTTGGATGAGTAACTGAAACCCGCCATGGCTAGGGGCATGGCCAGTGCCGCCACACCAACGGTCAACATCAAAGCAGTGGGGTAGCCGGTCAACCGCCAATAACCATAGCCGATGAAAAATGCAAATATACACCAACTTGCCACAATGGCACAAACCAAAGCCACGGCCAGCGCATCCCAGGCCACTTGCTGCCAGCGTAAAACAGTTAAGGCGCTTAACAGGCCGAAGTGGCCGCGCTCCTGTCGATGCATTCGACGCATATCCGATGAAGGCCATAAAGAAATCACCTGTTTCATTAAAAACAAGCCGACCACAATGGCTGTCACCTGAGGCGTCAGCAACCACTGGGCCATCTTGACCGGCAACTGATCGAAAAAAAAATCAACGGTCCGGCGACTGAATCCCAGTGAAATATCAAAGCCCTTTTCAGGCGCTTGAACAAAACGCGGCAGGATACGGTCCGCTGCTAGCAATAAAAATACCAACAAAAAAAAAGACTTGTAGCGTATCAGTTCGCCAACCGCGTTTACCGTCAATATGCGAAACAGTTTTTTCATCCGGTTCCATCCCCTTGTCAACAATCCGAAGGCGAACTTTCTGCCGAAAAGAGGGTTTGGATCATCGAGCCAACCGATGCGTGCCGTTGAGGCGCACCTCAATTTGATTTTTAAATGCCCTCGGTAAGGTTAGCGTAAGGGTATGATCCAGTTCATCAAAATAGCTGCGTACCGTCATGTGGAGATTGAACTGCAGGGTTTGCGTGTTTCGCAGTGACGCCATCTCCAAACGGGTGTCCGCATTGATCCATCCCAGTCCCCGGGTATCGACCTGAAGCCATCCCTGATCCTGATTGCCATAAAGAATGTTCAAACGCACCGGATCTTCGTTAAAACGAATATCAATTTGCGTTAGGTTGCCATCAAGGGCCAATGGATATCGATCCGATTCATAATAGGGTCGGCGGGTCATATAGCCCATTAAGAGCAGCACAACGGCCGCTGCCGTGATGACCAAAACCCAGGATTTTTGTATACGGATTCCTGGGTCGCGTTTCCTTTCAGGCCGTCGGATCAAAAGATCATCGAATACGGTTGCGGTCAGCGTCATTAAACCAAGAGACCATAGGGTATCGCTTACAAAATGGGCGCCTTGGATCACCCGAGCGGCGGATAGCAAACCACCCAAGGCAATACCGGTGACGACACCACCAACGGCGATAGGTTTGTTGAGGCGCCGGCATCCCCACAAGGCAATAAAGACAAATCCCATGGCACAGTGGCCGCAGGGAAAGGAGCTGCCTTTTCCAGGCAGGCCAGGCGGAAAGATGCCCCGGTACTGCCAATACCCGCCAAATTCAACCGTTTGATTGGGACGCGGCCGACCCCAGTATTGTTTGAGTATGCCGTTTACCAGCAAACCGGAGCCGATGGCCGCTGTCAACACCACCATGAGCAACGGCCGCCGCCATGCATTTAATCGGTTGCTCCAAAAACTTATTCCCCACCCCACCAGAGCCATCAGGGTCAGTGCGGCGCCCGGAAGGGTCCCATAGTGGTAGAGCCACACCCAGAGAGGATAATGGCGCAGATGAAATCCGTCTTTGGCGTTAAAAAGCTGCGCTGCAATTTTGCGGTCCAAATCCAAGAGGGCCAAAAAGAGGGTCACCATCAATAGCGCGGCCAATTGCACCGCTAAAAAACGCCACCTGATGGCGTCCGTCTTGGGTAGCCGCGTTGATTTTGGGTCATTTTGATTATTTGGCGCCGTATGATATGGGTGGTCTGTCATCGGAAATGGGCAACCTTTTGTATCTATTCGCTTTGCGCTTCATGCGCCATGGTCGCCCTATGTACCACACAAGGGGCTAAAAAGGAACATCAGAGTCCCTTGCCCAGGTATTAAAAGCCGTCGGCACTCGAATCGCATAGCGGACATCCGGGTGTGTAAAAAGCTATTCGCAGTTGCACAGATAGTGACACACTTTATGGAAAACCGTATGGGATGACCGTGATGCCGTGGCGCCGAACGAAACCGGTACGCAGACGCACAAGGATGCAACCCCTCACCCGGCCCGCTGATGAGGCGACATGAACCCGATGGATACGCTGCTGAAGCGATTAAACTTCCAGGGCCTGATATGGCACTGGTATTGCCTTTTACTGGCATTTGGCCGACAATAAATCCCATTGGATACCCAATGATGATTGCGGCACATTGAGGAGGTTTACCACATGCCCGAATCAAACAACAAAAACCCTAAAGAAAAAAAGAGCTTAAACATATTTGGACAGCCATTGACAATTTTCAACGTTCCTGTGGAGCGTGACGCCATTTTTTCCAATCATAAGGGGGTCTATAAAAGTCGCATAGAAAAACGCCAACGCAAACTGATTGTCAAAACAACTTTTATCAATTTTTATCTGCATCCGGATGAACGCATCTTTTGTATAACCAAAGGCTATTCGCCGGTATCGATATTGGAGCAAGTTCTGACCGGACTCTCTTTTCTGTATTTCAAACGGGCTTATCTAATTTTTACAGACAAACGTTTGCTGCACATTCCCTTGCGTTACGCTCAGTCGCCGGCTAGGTCCGTCTCACAGATATTGTATGAAGATTGCGCCAAAATATGGGTCAAAAGCCGATCCTTAATGGTGAAATATAAAAACGGCCAGCAAGAAATTTTTCCCTATATCGGGTACCGAGAGAAAAAAAAGATCAAAGTGCTGTTGGAAGATATCTCTTTGCAGCCAAAAGAGGCTGGGCGCCTGAAAGCAAGGGCCTATCTGTGCCCCGGTTGCACCCATACACTGCCCAAGGACACGCGGAAATGTCCGGCCTGTCAATTGAAATTCAAAGCGCCGCTACCGGCTAAAATCTTGGCGCTTTGCGTTCCGGGTGGCGGGTATTTTTATTCCCGCTATACTCTTTTGGGCATCTTCATTGCGGCCATCGAAATGATGCTGATGGGCTTTATGATAGTATCGGCAATCGATCTTCATCAGGGCCTGCCAATCAACTACGCCTTGTTGGCTGGTTTGGCAGGCGGCCTCCTGCTTGAAAAATCCATCGCCACCTACCACGCCCACATGCTGGTAAAGGATTTTATGCCCGCCAAAAAAAAAATCAAAATCCGTAAATCCGCGTTAAAATGAAAAACCATAAGAGCGAATCGGGCCTATCTACCAAACAAATGTGTATAGGCCCGCAGCTATTTGATATGGTTCATGGTTATTGTGAATTTCTTAAGCGCGCACATCAAAAACGCCTAAAGATTCAGTCTCACAGGTCGATATACCTTCTGCGGGGATTAGAACCGCATTGAGGGCCATTTGGCAAATGGCAAAAAAGCATAACGAGGCAGGTCGTCCAGCATGAGTACAGGTTTCTCCATAATGGCCGATAATTTATTCAGTGCTGTTGATCGCCAATGGTCCGGCATAGAAGATATGGCCAATCGCGCATTGACCAGCGGTATCGATAAATTTCAGAGCAAGGATTACAAGGGTGCGGCCCATGATTTTGAGCAGGCCTTTCGCCTATCCCCCTATTCGGATTTTGCTTATGATGCCACTCAATATGCCTCGATGGCCTTTCAGGCCTTGGGCGAAACCGACAAAGCCATTGCGGTATACGAACAAGCCTTACAGGTCAATCAGACCGACGACCGGCTTCAACTGGACATGGGCAATCTATTATTCGGTCAAGAGCGCTATGGCGAAGCCATTCACGCCTATGAAGAGGCGGTGCGCCTTTACGATAACCCGAGCAACCGATTTTCGCTCGGTCAGGCGTATATCCGAACCGGTCGCTTCCAGGACGCCGAAAACCAATTCGAAAAAATAATTCAGTACGGTGGATTGGAGAGCCGCAACGGCTATTATGGCATGGGGCAGGCCTACCGGGCCCAAGCAAAATATGACGAGGCCATTTCACAATTTGAACTGGCCCTTGAAAAGGACAGGGATTTTAATAGCGCCTATGAGGAGATGGGCTATACCTATGCTGATGCCGGGGAGATGGACAAAGCTAAAAATATCAGGGATCTGCTCGCAGACAAAGATGCCGGGGTGGCGTTCCTGCTCAACAGATATATCAGCAAAGTCACCCAGCCCAAAATCATGTTTGCCTATGCCGACAGTTCTTTTCCATATTACATGGCGCCGAAAACCCAAATATCCGTAATCGACGAGTATCTCGCCAATGCTGGCGCTGAAAAAACGTTTACCATGAAATTTTTGTTCAACAAAGAGATGGATCGTGAATCCATTGAAAATATAACCAATTGGTCCATTGGGCGTTCAGCCGAAAGCGGACCGGCGATGCGCTACAATAACGGGCTGCCCATACCGGACAGCGAGGTTCGTCCCACCTTTTTCCCAACGAACGTTTACTATGATGCCGACGCCATGACAGCCGTAGTGAGATTCACCCTCACCCAGAACGAAACGGCTGACGGCACCATCGATCCATCACACATCGTTTTTGCTTTCAGCGGCCGGGATGCAGATGGCAATGATATGGATGTCAATTACAACCAATTCATGGGTTTTTCTAAAGCATTTTAATCCCTGCCTATAATTACTTGGTATGGTTGAGCCGTTTGATCACCGATTCACTTAATGCATCATCATCTTCTTTGAAAAAGGGGATCAGCTCTGCGGCCACATCCTGCAGGGATTTGATATTTTTAGATCGCATAACCCCTTGAATCTTCACGACACCTTCTTCGATTAGTCTCAGGCCTTCGGCGATATCCATGACATCTTGTTTATCCATACTCTCCTCTTTGTTTCGCGTTGATAGATTATTATAATTCTTATTTTTATTGATAGCACAAAAAGCCGTTGATCATCACCCACAAGATGGTGACCTATCTTTTATTAGCGTTCCGTTCAAATTTCAATTTATGTCCAAGTCAGCATATGCCTTGACCGCGCCCTTTATTCAGCAGTTTTCATTTATGGATGTCAAGGGATTTGACGCTGCGATTTTTGATAATTAGCAACATAAAAATCATCAATAAGGCCTCTGGTTTTTAAATCCTGGCCATAAAGCCGCGCTTGCTCCTTGGTTTCAAAATGGCCCACCTTGACTTGATACCAGGTGTGATCGGCACTGGTAGCTTGGGTCCAAAAGGCATCCAACTGCTGTTGAACGAGTCGGTCCACTACCCTTTGGGCATCTTCAGATTTGACGTAAGCGGCCACTTGAATGGTAAAGGGCTCAATAACGGGTTTTACTTCTTCTATGGGTAGTGACGGCAAAGGTGCTTGACTTCTGCCTCTGAGTTGCCAACCCAAGACAAAGAGTGCCATTATCAAAAGGACAAGGGCACTTCCAACGATGGCAGGGTGGGCGAAAGCTTGGGCCCAAGCCTGTTTGCCAATCACCGCACTACGACTGACCGTTGTTTGGGCCCATGAACGGCTCGACGTGACCAGCTCCTTAGCCACGACCTTGGTTCGCCAGCCAGCCGGCCTGTTTCGACTGGTCCGCTGGCGCAGTTGGTCGCGTGTTTCATGTGCAGTGGGTTTAAACCGCCCGGCCAACGCCTTGATGCGGTCGGCGGGCACATCGAATACGGCATGCCTTGCTAATTCAAGATCCTGACGATTCTCAACAGTGGGTTGCAACCAGTGCACCGCAGCGGCGATACCGTCCAAAGCATCTTTAATACCTGAACGCCAAGCACACAAATAAACTTGCAGCGCCCAGTGGGTCAGAACCCCTTCATTCAGCAGCAGACGCGTCAGGGCGCTGACCAGTTCAGAGGGAAATGACTGTTGCTGCCACACCTGCTTGTACATCTGTAAAGCATCAAAATCAGATCGGCCATTGTTTAAATAGAATTGCATGAGCAATTGCTGGATACGCTCCAGATCGCCAAGCACTGCTCCGATACGGGCTGCGGCTTCAAATTCAATCGTTGAATAGTGTTCCCAATTCAACACCTGTTCCAGCCACCCTTCGGCGACATGCTGATCTTCGGGATACCGATGCAGATAGGTGGCCACCATGTGTCGAGCATATGAGCTGCGAGAAGCTTGACCTAAGTAAAACCTGGCCAATATGGCGGTAATCCAAGCCGAGCGCTTGCGTCGCTGCAGCGGGGATAGCCATATGCTGTCAAAAAGGGCTGCCGCTTGCTGCAAAGCATTCTCGGCCTCCGCTGTCATTCCCGCTCTTTCCCAGACAGTGGCTTCATTGATGTAACGGCCCATGAGGCTGATACCCAGTCGGTTAAGCAGCCATCCAATCGTACCAAAGCAAATGGATAACATGACCAGGACAGGCACCATCAGCCAATGGAGACCAAAAAATTGCTGCCACCAGGGCAGAATCGCCATACACAGTACGCCGCCCAACATTGCGGTTAACCACAAACGGACGGTTAAATGCTTGAACAAAGAAATCATGGGTCCACCTGAAGCAGATCGTCGCGGCTCGTCTCAAACACCGGGCGCAATGCGACACGCATGGCTTCCGGATTGGCGCTATCCAGAATCCTACCCGAAACCACATCACAATACTGAAATTCAATGCCGCCAGGTTGAATAAAAGGTCGTGGCGGCTCGCCCTCGGCAGCTTTCA
>JBNLFN010000114.1:0-7138 GCA_050305555.1 Desulfobacteraceae bacterium
CAGTCCCTTATTGGGTCCAATAATCGATGGGTGGCAGTTGCGAATAGGTATAATCGTAGGTGAGTTCCGTTTCAATGGTGGGCATATGCGTATCACCCGGCTTGGGCGGGTCGTGGTTTCTTGTATCCCACAACCGTAAATGCACCAATATTTTCTTGATGAGCGCATCATCCTCAATAAAAGAGATCACCTTCATAGGCCCCTGGCACTTGGGGCACAAGAGCGGGTCAATTTGATAAATTTTCTGGATCAGCCGCACCCAGTTTTTACGAAAAGCGGCAGATGATACAGCCGACTCGGCCAGGGCCAGCATCTGGTCATCGCTGCCGGCCTTTTTGCGCATACCGCGTGATTTGTTTGAATAGTAGCCATAGTAGCGCACCATCTGCTCGCCCTTGTTGGGAATATGGGAGACCCGTTGGAGCGAGTGTATACATCCCTCCGCTTTTTGGCGGGACCAATCCAGTGCCTCAAAAGTTTTGGATATGCCGCCATCCTTGGATCTGTAAATTGCCTTAGCCTGTCCATCCAATGCATCTTTTGCCGGCAGGTAAGTCATGCGTTCGGCGGAGAAACAGGCACGGATGATGTAGCGGGCCAGATCCTCAAGGCCTTGGTGGTTATTGGGCAAGATGGTGGGCCCGCAATACACGTTAAAGCCGCTGTGGCGCCAGTGCATGCATCCCGCTGCTCTTTTAGCGGGGGAGAGCATATTTTTGAAAAGGGATATCTGCTCTATATTTTGAGAGTCAAGAATACAAATTTTCAGGGACATGGATGACCCAAAACTGAAAATTTTCATAAAAAAAGGAAGCCAGGATAGGTAAAATAGCAGAGCTATCTTTTACAGTCTTGCTACATCCGCAATATTTGTGCCAGCAAAAAACAATGCGGCAAAAATAAGAATACAATGTATTTTCATATAGATAAAACATTGTTTGGAATAAAAGTGAGTCACTTGATTGCACAAATTTGTACGGTGGTGACGTAATTTGCTATCACAATGGATCAATAGAAAAAATTGTATGATCCAAATATCAATACCCGTCCCCTATGTTTCGTAAGAGGTACAAATGTATGAATTTACAGAAATGAAAAAGGGCGATCTGGATGGACCGCCCTTAAGGATAGAGTTTGTTCTACTAAATTTACTCTTGCCTTTTTGGAGTTGGGTAGGATAATGTCTAATCTCACTGAGTTTTAATTCCTATCAAAGCTGTCTTTTTGGGATTGAAAATAGCAGTCTTTAAAAATCGCAAAAGGGGTCTCCGATGGGGCTCATCAGATTTTTTTTAGCGCTGATTGTCGCGGCTGATCACTTCACCGTTATAAATTTAATGCGGTTGCGCCTTACTACAGACGGGGTTCAGCAGTGGATTTTTATGAACGCTGGATATTCGGTGATGTTTTTTTACGTTGTCAGCGGTTTTTTAATTTCATACGTCCTTGAGCATAAATACGAATGTAATATAAAAGGGACGTTCTCTTTCTATAAGAGCCGTTTTGTTCGAATATTCTCACTTTACTGGCCTCTTTTGTTAATTAGTTTTTTATTTTATGGCGCTTACAATGTTTCCTCTTCCGTAAAAAGTATTATGGTTAACGTCTTTATTTTCGGCGGAGACTGGATTCGCGCCTTTGCGAATTATCCAGCGGAAGCAGATCCGTTTCATCCACTTCTGGGGCAGGTCTGGTCTATTTCAGCGGAATTAACTTTTTATCTTCTGGCACCTATAGTGTTTCGTTCCTTACGAGCATCCATACTCCTTGTAGTTTTTTCCCTGGTGACTCGCATATCACTTGAGAACATTTTCAACTTCCATCAGGCTTGGGATTATCATTTTTTCCCAGCCGTCTTCTGGTTTTTCCTTCTTGGACACCTGGCTCGAGAGCTGCACTCTACCGGATGGACAAAGTCACGGTGGATAATTTTCATGCTGATTGGAGCGTCCTGTGTAGCCATGATTAAAACTACAGCCGAAGGATTTGTAAGTCCATGGTTTTATGCTTCAGTTGTCAGTTTTGCACTGGCTCTACCTGGAATTTTCAAACTCACAAAAGACGTGAAGTGGGTAAATTTTTTTGGTAACCTGTCCTACCCGATCTATATGGTCCACATCTGGGTAGTTTGGCAATTTTCTCCTGTCGGGCATATAGACATCATAAAACTTGAGCAAGGAGGAGTTCCACTTCCAGCCATAATAGTTATGTATTTAATATATACCATTGCCATTGCTGTAGCAGTGCATTACCTAATTGAAAAGCCGTGTGTTAAGGTTTTTAATCGTCTCCTGGCTATCCTAAAGACCAACCTTGATTTTTCTATAGTCTTTAAACGTTCAAATAGCCATGCTTAATATACTGACAAACTAATATTACCTTAACATAATGCCCTGTTAAGAGGTTTTTCCGGACAGAATAAAATTCAACTTTTACAGAGTAAAGTTTACTGTCCCGATGATTCGCCAAATGGCAGATTCATCTGGATCCGTTCATATCTAAGGCGTCTCTGCCTCTCTATTGACCAGGTAAATGACCATAGGGGACAGGTATTGATATATTGATTGACAGGTGATGATTTTCCAATCAATCAGCCATGCCAAGGAAAGCCAGAATTGATGCCCCAGGGGCGTTGCACCATATTATTGTGCGCGGCAAACAAATCGGGGTCAAAACAAATCGAAAAACAAATCGGGGTCAGACCTTCATTCTTGACATCAAACAAATCGGGGTCAGACCTTCATTCTTGACATTAATTTTCTCTCAACCCCTGCGATTTTTCTACCAAGCTTTTTATCGTTTCTTATTTTTTCCTTAACACGCCTGCATGCCTGGGACACCCCTAAATCTCCAATCCCGAAATATGTGCCGATATCTTTCAATTTTTCGGCGGTATATCTCTGACAAAGAAACATTTTTACGTTCCGGCCCAAAAACGTTTGTTTTCCGAAAACGGATTCCACTTCTGCGAATATAATTTTTAGCGATACTTTATCAACCAATTCTTTTAAAGCCGGCAAATCTTTATCGGGTTTTTTGCCCGAAATAAATTTATCCTTTGCGAAGGATATAAAACCTGGGCTGCCCAGTATCGTCGAACTCACGACCTCATCAATTGGGTTATCATATTTTTTGTCAAACATTGCGCTTACAAAGCTACGATATTGTTCTGTGCAATTGCACATCAGGGACATTCTATAAATTACACAAACTATGGCATGCATACCTTTGACGGAATTTCAGATAAAACAGAGAGATCGCCATGCCGCGACAAGCAAGGCTTGACGCACCAGGAACGCTACACCATGCAATTGTGCGTGGGATTGAAAAGCGTCGTATCATTAACGATAATCAAGATCGTGAAAACTTCATAACGAGAATGGGTGAGCTTTGCCTTGAAACCAAGACAGCCATTTACGCATGGGCGCTGATGACCAACTATGCCCATATTCTGCTCAAAAGCGGGCCTGAAGGAATCTCAACTTATATGCGCCGGCTGTTATCGGGCTATGCCACTACTTATAATCGGCGGCACCGGCGTCATGGCCATTTGTTTCAAAACCGGTACAAATCGATTGTTTGTGAGGAAGATGCCTACTTTAAAGAATTTGTCAGATACATTCATCTAAATCCTGTGCGTGCAAAGATCGTCGATCGCCTGCCCAAACTGGCAACATATCGCTGGTGCGGCCACGGTGTCGTTCTGGGTCGTTTTCAAAACACCTGGCAGGATCGAAACTATGTACTGAGCTGGTTTGGCAAAAAGCAGGCGGAGGAAAAGAAACACTACCAGCAGTTTGTTAAAAAGGGTGTTGATCTTGGCTCCAGGCCGGATCTTGTAGGCGGTGGGTTGGTTCGATCCACGGGCGGATGGGCGGCGGTTCAATCGATTCGGCGGCGGGATGAAAAAGAAAAGGGCGATGAACGCATATTAGGTTCCGGCAAGTTTGTTGAAAAGCTATTAAATGAAGCGGAGCGAAAAACAAAGCATCAGTTCGCAACCTCGGAGCTGTTGGAAAAGGCCAGGGTGGCAATGGATGCTTACTGTCAACAGCACGATATTGAAATGGATCTGGTCCGGTCCGGCAGCCGGGCGGGGTGGGTGCCCAAACATCGATCTGAGATGGCGATCAAGCTGGTCACAGAGATCGGTTTGTCAATGGCTGAAACAGGCCGGCAATTGGGGCTTGGCACCTCAGGCGTTGCCCAAATCTTACGCCGCAGATAATTTGTATGATTTGTGAATGTCCCTCAAGTGCTTCCAAGCTAACCAAAGAGTTGGGGCTATCGTATGCAGAGACAGCGAGACTGTTGGGGGTGTCAACATCGGCCGTATTAAGAATAATAGCGAGGAGTGGAGCAGATAAGTAACAATAGTCAACAACGTCCCTCAAGTGCCCTATAGTCAACAACGTCCCTCAAGTGCCCTTGGCACCACCCTTGGTCCGGTGCGGGTCCATCACATCCCAAAGGCGTGTCTGCTGCTGGTGCTTGCCGCCATGGTGTCGTTCATTTTGGCCTGGGCGGCGTTTATGCTACGATTTTAGCAAGGCCATCATGGCCCGGGAAGTGTACTCCCCGGTATCGGCCAAAGCGTCCATGGGCACAAAGCGGTTGGCGTTTTGGGAAAAGAGGCAGGTGGCCGACGCTGGAAAATCTTCATCCGCCCCATAAACAATATAGCACAGGTAGATTTTAGGCAGCGCGGGAATCACCCAGGCACCATCACCGCCCAGATGGGCCGGGGCGGACTCGGCTGCCAACCCATCGGTCAACAGCCGGGGCGATTGCAGCAGACGGTCCACCACCGGGACCAGGGGTTGTTCCGTGTGGCTGGTAAAGGCGCCCACATAGGGCATGCTGTTGGGGAACTCTTTGAAGGCCCTGAAGGGCTCTTTTATGCAGTCGTCCTCATTGGCATGCAGGGCGTATAAAGAGATCACGATGCCCAAAGGGCCGGTCTGGGGTGATCCATCCAGCCGGATGCCATCCGGTGTGATCCGACAGGCGGCGCCAAAGGCAGTAAAGTTAAACCCGCGCCCCTGTTGGAGAGCGCCCATGGCATAGGCGCGTCTTTCCAAGTTGGCGCCAAATAATTTCGTCAGATTTTGGGCAATGATGGTTTCGTATTGGGTTGGCATATGCGATCCTCGACGGGGCTAGAAAAACGAATGGTAGAAGTGGTTTCAAAACCTCCTAAAACAAACCGGGATCTCGCGGACAGGTTAGCGACAGGCGGCTTTGCCTAAACATTGTCAGCATAGGCCGGGACAGAGCCCGGCCCTGCGAAGATCATCCGCCTGGCCACCATCGATTCAGCGTAGGGCCGGCCTCTGCGCCGGCCTGTTGGAACGCCGAAGATCGGCAAAACGAAATGGGCGTCACCGGCAACGCGTTTAAAAGCATCCCCTTACGGGGTTGACCCATTGTCCAGCTCTCTGAGCCAGGATATTTGCTTTTTCTAACATCAGTTAAGCGTCGGCCATCCGTCCCACCTGGTTGGCCATATCGCTCTGACCGGCTTTGGCCAAGGCTTGTTGTACGGAGCGAAGGAGTTCTCGCACCACAGCCGTTTTGGGCCGGGGCGACAGCATTTGGGTTTCGATGGTTTTAATGTCCACCACCAGCTCCTCCAATTGGTCATAGGGCGTCGTGTTCCGGGAGAAATGGGTTTTGATGGCACCCAGAATGTGATCCACTGCAGTGCGACCGGGCGCTTCAATGATAGCGCCACCGCCCAGGGAAAATTCGCTCGGGCTCTCGGCCGGTCCGGCCATGGATTGGGCGGCCTCCACCCCTTGCATGGTGATGCTGATGCCCCCCGAGAGGGTTTTAATCTCCACCAGGCCCTGACCGATAAGGTCTTCTGCAATTTTGCCCGCCAGATCTTTTTCCAATCCCAGGTGGGCGCCCACATCATACATGGAGTGCTGTTGGGCCGTGTCGCCTTGGGTGAGGGTGTAAAGCTTTGCGAGAAACTCTGTTTTTTCGTTTTCCGATGCGGCCATAGGGTATCCTGACAAGAAAGTTTTCGGTTTGGGTTCATGGCTGGTTCAGCACACCAGCGATCTAAGTAAGTGAATGCCCCAACAAGGCAATGATTTCTTTTACCTTGTCGATCATGCCACCATAGCATAGTTCAGGCGCCGAATAAACGGACCGGCCCATACCGGTGCAATTAATGATTGAAGCCCCGATGGATTTCACTTATGGATAGAGGGCGGTAATTTAAAAAGGGTCCAACTTTTTTTATTGTAAAGGCAAACCTGACCCTCCGGGCCAGGTGTCCGACAGGCGGCTTTGCCGCAGCATCGGTAGAACGGGCCGGGACAGAGCCCGGCCCTACGAAAAGCACCGGCCTGGCCGCCACCGATTCAGCGTAGGGCCGGCCTCTGCGCCGGCCTATTGATTGGAACGCCAAAAATCGGCAAAACGCAATGGCTGTTGCCGGCAACGCATTAACAGTATCTCCTTACGGAGTTGACCCAATGCCCGACTGCCAGAACCGGGATATTTTATTTTCAAAGGAGCAGTCATGAAAATCTTGGTGACAGGCAACTTGCCCGGTGACATCATGGCGCCATTGGTGACGCGTCACCAGGTGCAGATGCACGCCGAGGATCGGCCCATGGCTTCGGCTGCCATCCTATCCGCCATTGGAGACAAGCAAGGTCTGCTCTGCATGATCACCGATCAAGTGGACCGGGAATTGCTGGCCAAGGCGCCCCGGTTGAAAATCGTGGCCAATTTCGGGGTGGGATTTAACAATATCGATGTAGCCGCCGCCACCGACCAGGGCATTTGGGTCACCAATACGCCGGGCGTGTTGACCGACGCCACTGCGGATTTAACACTGGCGTTGATACTGGCACTTGGACGCCGTGTTGTGGAAGGAGACCAACATACCCGTGACGGCCGGTTTAAATTTTGGGCTCCCTTTTACTTTCTGGGTCACGAGATATCCGGAAAGACCCTTGGAATTGTCGGGATGGGACGTATCGGTGAGGCCGTGGCGCGCCGTGCGGCCGGATTCAACATGCCGGTGCTATATCACAACCGTAAGCAGTTAAGTCCCGAGCAAGAAAATCGCCTCGGTGCATGCTATGCAGATCTGGATACCCTGCTGCAGCAGGCTGAT
>JBNLFN010000115.1:0-15904 GCA_050305555.1 Desulfobacteraceae bacterium
ATTCGCAGAAGTGGAATCCGTTTTCGGAAAACAAACGTTTTTGGGTCGGAACGTAAAAATGTTTCTTTGTCAGAGATACACCGGCGAAAAATTGAAAGATATCGGCACATATTTCGGGATTGGAGAATCAGGGGTGTCCCAAGCATGCAGGCGTGTTAAGGAAAAAATAAGAAACGATAAAAAGCTTGGAAGAAAAATCGCAGGGGTTGAGAAAAAATTAATGTCAAGAATGAAGGTCTGACCCCGATTTGTGATATGTCAAGAATGAAGGTCTGACCCCGCTTTGTGAGTGACCCCGCTTTGTGAGGACCCCGATTTGTGAGGAACGCACAATTGTCAAGGCACGGGCTCTGGTATGCTATTGGTTTGCAACAGAGTTAAGTATATCATTTAAAAAAGGCAGGTAGACTGTTGAAAAGGAAAGGCTTACGTTGCTGGATCTTCTAAATGTGAAAATGTGAAGGGCGTCCCGCTGAATCGTCTGGATCTTCTAAATGTGAAAATGTGAAGGGCGTCCCGCTGAATCGTCCCGCTGAATCCTCGTTTTATTACGTACAGCGGCAAGCCACCTTCGGTTATCCACACCCTTGACAATAGACTATGTTTGTTATTATCTGTGTGTGCCTTTAGAAAGCTCCAACATCTCAATTCTATTTACCTGACGGAATAAAGGCAACTCTATCCATTCTAAGATCAAAGAGCCATCTGCTGTTTGCGGAGATCCCTTGCGTGACCGTGGCAAGGTTTCAAACCTTTTGAAATGCTTTGCGATTACCGCATAATTTATGGAAGGGAGCATAGTGTGAGCTTTGCCGGAGATTTGAAAATAAAGCTGGAAAACAATCAGCGCACCATCTTTATTACCGATGCCGATGAACTGTTGGCTGTGTGGCAATATAAAAGGAAAAACACATTCAAGCGCAGCGTTGATTTTTCCAGGGTGCCCAAAGAGTGGCGCTGTTCAGCACCCCCCAGAGACAACAGCCAGTTAATGCCTTGCCATGTTTCGATTCAGCGTAAAGCAGGACGGCCTTTCAGCACAGTAAAACCAGCCTTTGAACACTCAACCAGTGCTTGCCACGGGCACGGCAGAATGTCCACCATATCAGCACCCGATTTGGATACACTGGAAGCAATCACCTTTGTGAAAAGAAATGTTGCTCCTTATGTCTCTCCAATCTTGGATACCGGAACCTTGGCGCTAGTATGCAAAGACTTGGGTATCACCGGCAGGGCCATCCCCAAAGTGATAAACGGCTGTCAATACATCGCATTTTCAGGCTATCCAGGTCTAAGAACCGTGTTTCCGGGCACCCTCTATTCGGCCAATAACCGAAAAATTATCACCATGGCCATCGGTGCGCTGGGCATCAAGAACATGGTCAAGACCGGTGGTATTTTGACCGTCTGCATTACGGTACCGCTCACGATCCTTGAAGTCTTTCTTAAGGATAATGCAACCTGTTATGAATTGGCGGGCAACCTTGCTTCTGATTTGATAAAAATCGGCGTGTCATCGTTGATGGGTGCGATAGCAGGAATTATGGCCGGGGGGCTTGTAACTATCGCCGCTGCACCTATTGTCGTAACAATTTTGGTTAGTATTGGCGTTGGCCTTGGGTTAAATGCGTTAGATAAGCATTACCATTTGACCGAAAAGCTAACAGCAGCCTTGGAAAAAATGGGTAATCAAATTGAACGCGCTGCAAAAAATAAAATCTATGATATCGAATCAGGGTTGTACCGGGGTCTACGTGAATTTGTCAGAGGCCAAGGCGGCTATAGTGGGCCATTTTAGGTGGTGATATGGCAATACTATTAGGAGCAATATGCGCACTTATCTTGATACCGATCATTTGGAAAATGATTCCTGACCGGATTGAACCGACACAAAAAAATAAAAAGTTGGCGCATATTTTTTTTCTCTTTATCGATCTTTTTTCCTTGTGGTTGCTTTGGATAGGCTACCATGAAATTAAAGAGATAATAACGGGAATCCACAGTCAGGCCGATATCATTCATGTTGGCAGCCGGGTAGGATTTTATGTAGTCGGCATATTTATGCCGATAACGCATATCTTTATAATAGTTAATCCCTTCTTCCCGGTTATAGTAAAAAAATACAGCCGATTGGTTAACCAGTGTTTCATTGTCGCGCTAATCGCCCTGCTTGCTACCGGATTTCTTGGGTCGTCCAGCATCAGAGCCAGTGTTGAAAACGCCGGTTATACCTATTGCAGTAACGCCAGCGGGATAAGCGCGCTGGCACGGACATTGGTATACACCAAAAACATGGGCCTCTGCGATGAACTGGTTGGATCTAAAAGAGGGGCAACGTCTTCACGTTTAACAGAATGAAAATAACTTATAACAACATATAAAAATAAATTGTGGAGACCTGACCCTTTGCTTCTCACGTATAAAAGTTGTCCAAATAATTGATATTAAGCTTCTAACCCGGCATTGTGAGCGACGGCAAAAAGCCGCCGCGCCTCATGCCGAACGCAGCTGGAGGTTTACAAAAACAGCGGGGTCAGGCCTTCATTCTTGACAACAGAATTGGAAACAACGGGCTTTCCGAACCAAAAAATGCACAGGACGCCAAACTGCTGGCGCCCGTGATTTTCATGTTAGGACGAACAGGATGAATGTCAAAACTATAGTGAAAAACATAAAGTCGGAATGGCACCGTCAGGTAAGAAGTACGTGGTGGTGCGATTGATTAAGCTTTCGTATATTGACATCAACTTTATAGAATAAGGGGATTCATTTTACATACGTTTAAGGGGGAACCATGGAGACAGTTTTGCCGTCCTTATCCGTTTTATATCCCTTGTAACACTTTTGGCATCCGTGGCCATTGGCGGCCCTTCGTGTGTTCGATGAGCTGAACAATGGAGCGGCCAAGGTTCTCAATGGCATGATATAACCAGTCATTTTTATAAAAAGTCGAACGCACCGCTTCCATAGACTGCATACTGTGACCCGTATGATAGATAAATGCCTGGGGCGGAAGTATAAAGCCGTAAAGATTCATTATCAGCATAATTTCCTTTGCAACATTTTCCTGCCCCAGTTCGCTGCCTGCAACGACGATTCCGGCGACTTTTCCCTGTAAAGGATTGACCGCATCCAAAGTTCCGCGGGCCATTTGATCCAGCAATTCAAAGGATTCGTCTAATGATTTGCAAGCAGTTTCTCTCGGCACGGGCGGTGCCTTGAAGCTTATCCATCGCTCCAGAAACTGCTTTAATATGCCGGACATCCCGAACATGTATGTAGGTGTGGCAATCACGACGCCATCGGCCTGAATCATTTTTTGAGCCACGGTGGCAAAATCATCATCGTAGCAATCGCACAGATAGTGACAGCGTGTTTCAATATCGGAGAAACAGCCCCGGCAGGGCTGGATGTTCATACGGGCCAATTGAACAATTTCCGTTTCGCAGTCTTTAGATGCCTCCTGTGCCGCTTCCAGAACATCCTGAAGCATGATACCAGACAGGGAATCAAACATGGCATGTTTATCCCCCGATCTGGAAGAACTGCCGATTCCCAACAGTTTGATCATTTTTCTGTATCCTTTACTATTTTCTTTCGTTTCTGCAAGGCAGGAACATTTTCCATAATTTCCCATTTCAGAAAGAGGGCTAACGAGTCTGTGGAAAAAGCAGTTTTTGAAAATTGATTTTCTAACGATCGAAATTTATTATCGGGTGCATTTTCGATGCCCAAAGCTTCGGGGCGGTTTAATCATTTGTTTTGATGATTTACTGGAAAATTTTAATCTAACCGAGCCCTTTACCGCAACCTTTTCTTTTATCCGCTATCGAATTCAATGCCATATCGATGGATTTTCAGCCTGTTGTGCAGAATTGAGGACTATTTGTATCGAATATCGACTTTGGTCTCGTCTCGAAATGTGAAACAGTTGATCCGGTAAACATCAAAGCAGATGGTACCTTTCAATTTGCAGATTATTTCTGAGAAAATTCTAACAACCTGGTTCGTATGTTCGGTATGGTCTGGAATTGCATCCGGAGGCAAAAATCCTTGACATGGTGCCTACCTACTGGTAGGTATGGGGCCAGCCGACCGCGGAACCTTGAATAATGATGGACACCCAAATGCCTATTGATACTAAACAATTCATTCTGGATACTGCGGAAACACTGATCCTGACCCGGGGTTACAACGGCTTCAGCTATAAGGACATCGCCGACGTTGTTGGCATCCGCAAGGCCAGTATTCATCATCACTTTCCTTCTAAAGAAGACCTGGGTACGGCTTTTGTGGCGCGCTATTTTGATCGATTGGAACAGTGGCAAAAAACTGTGGCCCCTTTGTCCGTGCCCCTTAAACTGGCATCTTTTCTAAAGATGTATCAGCATGTCTCGGACAATGCTGAAAAGATCTGTCCCCTGGGCATGCTGACCGCCGAGTATCCTACGCTGCCGCAATCGATGCAGGAAAATCTACGCCATCTGCTGGGGGAGCTGGATCAATGGCTGGTGCAGGTTGTGGCCCAGGGGCAGGCCGAAGGGTATTTGCGGCCCGTACCCGAAGCCACGATTTTGGCCAAGGTGATCATCAATGCCATGTCGGCCAGCTTGAAGATGGCACGCGTGTTTCATGACATCGATCAGTTGGGACAGGTTTTCGATGCCTTGATGGCCCTGATTCGTATCCCGGGCAAATCGGCAACTCCAGCGCAGTAGATTGGCAAAAGGCTATCATTCAGTTGGCGTTCAGACAAAACGTGATCCGATGGTGACACTTGGCTTTTAAACCCTATTCGATGAAGGCGCACCGATAATGCAGGATGCATGGAGCAAAAGAGATCCGATTGTGGCCAAAACCATCATGCATGGTGCCGTCTGGATCAGCAGGGTGTCGTTGCTCGGCTTTGTGGTGTTTATATTCAGCGGGCCGTTTGACCTTATTCAGTTGCATTGGCCGCCGATGGGGTGGCAGGTTTGGGATACCCTGCTCTGCTTTCTGTTTTTTGTTCAGCACAGCGGCATGATCCGCCGGGGCCTGCGGGCCCGCATGGCCGATCAAATTCCCGCTTATTATCACGATGCGCTCTATTGCATTGTATCCGGTGTCGTGCTGGCGATGGTGGTGGTATTTTGGCAACCCTCCCATATGCTGCTGCTGGAACTGCAAGGGGCCTGGCGCTGGCTGGCCCGGGGTTTGTTTTTTCTGGCGGCGGCTGGAATGGGCTGGGGTGTCTGGGCGCTGAAAGGATTTGACCCGTACGGCAAAAAACCCATCCAGGCACATCTGTCTTCAAGACCCTTGCGCCCGCGCCCTTTCTCCGTTCAGGGCCCCTATTTGCGGATGCGCCACCCCCTCTATTTTTTCACCCTGGTGATGATCTGGTCCGGCCCGTTGCTGAGCGCAGACCGGCTGCTCTTTAATGTTTTATGGAGCGGTTGGATCTATCTAGGCGCCCTTCTTGAAGAAAAAGATCTGATGTCTGACTTTGGCGACGACTATCGCAGGTACCAAAAACAAGTTCCCATGTTAATTCCATGGAAGATCGCTCAAAAGGCAAGTGCTGAGCCAACCCCTTTGAAATGATATAATTTTGATCAAGCACCGGATGCTCACGACCTAAATTTGCTCGCCACAGCATCGGCCATGGCTGTTTTAAATCATCAAACGAGGAGGACGGTTATGTCATTGCTCAACACCATTGCACCCCAAAAGGCCCAAGGCAAAGTTAAAGAGATCTATGGGATGTTTGAACAGATTGGAATGGCAGTGCCGTTGCCATTCCAAATGCTCAGCGTGAGCCCGGATTATCTCGCCATCCAGGGAAATATGATCCATTATTTTATGAACCACCCTGCGCTGAGCCCGTCGCTGTTGGCCCACATCCGGCTCCTGGCCGCCCATGAAGAGAACTACACCTATTGTATCAATTTTAATGAGCAAATCTTAAAAAACATGGCGGGGTTAAGCGACGAGCAGGTGGCAGCGGTGGCCAAAGATCCCAACGAGGTTGCCCTGAAGCCCGAGGAGAAGGCCTTGTTGCTGTTTGTCCAAAAAGTCCTGCGCGATCCAGCCTCGACCCATCAGGACGACATGCAGAATTTGAAAGCACAGGGCTGGACGGATCGCGATATCTTCGACGCCACCTTGATGGGCATGAACATGTTGGCCACGGGCATGATGTTCAAAGCCTTTAAGATGGGGGAATAGCGAGGGTGCAAAGCTAAAAAAAGGGGGTGCCGTCTGATCGTTGGTCCAGACGACACCCCCAAGGGTTTTTACTGATATTTAAACGATCAACCGGACAGCGGAAAGCTGGGTTGAATAATATCATAATAGGCTTTTTCGGAAATGGTTCCCCAGGTGCCCACTACTTTTTGGAATTCCTTGAAGGCGTTGTTCACTTTGGTCGCCATGGGCGATTTGGCCGCCTCTTCTTCCAGGACCTCATCCGCCAGTTTTCTCAGGTCCGCCAACACCTTTTCCGGGAATCGAATCAGTTGCACTTTCTTCTCATTGATCAGCGTCTGCAAGGCGTTGCCGTTTAAGGCATCAAACTGGGACAGCACCCAGTGTTCGGTCTCCATGCAGGCGGCATCGATGATATGTTGCAGGTCTTTGGGCAACGCATCATATTTTTTCTTGTTGAAAAAATACTCCAGGTAGGTGCCGGGCTCATGCCAGCCTGGATAATAGTAGTATTTGGCGGCTTTATAAAAACCCATGCGCAGGTCGTGCAACGGGCCAACCCATTCCGTGGCGTCAATCACGCCGCGTTCCAAAGAGGTAAAGATCTCGCCGCCGGGCAACAGCACCACCGTGCCTCCGGCTTTGGATACCACTTTGCCGCCCAGGCCGGGGATTCTCATCTTAAGGCCTTTATAGTCATCAATGGAATTGATTTTCTTGTTGAACCAGCCGCCCATTTGCACACCGGTGGACCCACCCGGTCTGGGCACCAGGTCAAAAGGTGCATAGACCTCTTCCCAGAGTTTCAAACCACCGCCGCCGTGGAACCAGGCCGACATGCCCTGTCCGTTCATGCCGAAGGGCACGGCGGCAAACCATTGGGTGGCCGGTTCCTTGCCGGCCCAGTAGTAACTGGCGCCGCTGCCGCACTCCACAGTGCCATCGGAAACCGCCTGGAAGCATTCCAGCGGCGGCACCAACTCGCCGCCGGCATAGACTTTGATGGTCAAGCGGCCGTCGGATAATTCGCCAATGCGCTTGGCCAGCCTTTCGCAGCCTTCTTGCAACACCGGAAGTTTGGGTGGCCAGGTGGTCGCCATTTTCCATTCATAGCGCTCTTTGGCCTGCACCGCGGGTGCTGCTTTCTCCTTCTTTTCTGCACAGCCAGCAAGTCCGGCCACCGTTGCAGCGGCTCCGGCCGCTACCAAACCCGTTTTCGTTAGAAACTCACGTCTTTTCATACCCATCCTCCCTAAGCGTTAGCGTATAGTAATAGCGAAGCCGTGCCGTGGCGGGCTTCAACACAAGGACGCAAAGTAAAAGCTTTCTGCATATGACGTTGGCCGAGCGACGTTTGATTCATGGCAATGGGATGTCATTGATTCCGGTGAGTATGTCAAATTGTTGCCTGCGTGTCAATCCGCATATCATAACAAGATGTTGTGCCGTGTGCGATTAGGGCACACCTGATCTGGGGAAACGAGACTTTTCCCTTTAAACTCACTTTTTGGATACATCCCCTTGAAAAACACGCTGAACCTTTTTACGGGTAATTGGCCAGTGTGATTTTGGACCAAAATATGTATTGACAACTTAACAAATATGATTGATAGTGCGCAATTGTTATTCGTTAACACACCAGCGTGCAGGATTCGGTTTTTTATATGTTAAATCCCCAGAGCCCTATTCCTTTATATCGTCAGTTGGCGGATCGGCTTACCGTCGGTATCCGCAGGGGAGATTATGCAGCGGGAAGTCGCATTCCGTCGGAGCATCAACTGGCCGGGCAATTTGGCATTGGTAGACCCACGGTGCGCCAAGCGATCGATTTGCTGGTACGCAAGGGTATGGTGACCCGGCGCCGGGGATCGGGCACCTTTGTTTGCAAGACTCCCCAGGAGGTCAATCTGTTTTCACTGGACGGCACCAACGCCTCCTTTCAAAAAAAGGGCGTGGCCGTCAAAACAGATATCCTTGAAGCGGTTCACTTGCGTTCCATGGGCAGTGCGGATGACAATCCGTTCAGCCATCAGTCGGCTTATTTTATGTCACGGCTGACCCGCGCGGATCAAACCCCGGTGCTCATTGAAGATATCTATTTGCATGCCAAGCTATTTGCCGGCATCGAAAAAATCGATCTGGACGGTCGCTCCTTGTCCAGGATTGCCGAAGAACAGTTTTATCTGCAACCGGTCAGCGGCAAACAAAGTTTCGGCATCGTGCATCTGAAAGGAAAACGCGCTGTGCAGCTTCAAGTGACAGCCGGCACGCCGGTGCTGATGGTCAAACGATTTTTGCATTTCCCCCAAACACCCAACGGCGTTTATTCCCAGTTGTGGTGCCGCACCGACCAATTTGTCTTTAGTCAACACATCGGAGGAAACAACTATGCATAACCGAGGCTACTATGAGAATTTCGGTGGCGCTTTTCTGCCCGAAATTCTGACAGCCACATTCGATGAGCTGGAAACGGTTTTTGAGGCGGCCAAGTCCGATCCCGATTTTTGGGACCAATACCAGCAGGTGATGGCCACCTACTCCTGCAGGCCCACGCCCCTGACCTATGCGGGCAACCTCACGCGCCATTTTGGCGGTGCCAAGATCTACGTCAAGCGCGAGGATTTGAACCACACCGGTGCGCACAAGGCCAACAACGTCATGGGCCAGGGCCTGCTCGTGCAGCGCATGGGCAAAACCCGGGTGATTGCCGAAACCGGGGCCGGTCAACACGGTGTGGCCACAGCCACCATGGCTGCCCGTTTCGGCTTTGATTGCACCATTTACATGGGTGAGGTGGATGTGGAGCGCCAGCGGCCCAATGTGTTTTGGATGGAGCGCCTGGGCGCCACCGTCGTACCGGTGACCGACGGGACGCGCATTTTAAAAGATGCCATCAATGAGGCGTTTCGCGACTGGGTCTCCAACATGGATACCACCCACTATGTCCTGGGAACGGCTTGCGGCCCGCATCCCTTCCCGGAGATGGTCACCTACTTTCAATCCATCATCGGTCGGGAAGCACGCCAACAGATATTGGATGCCGAGGGCTGTTTGCCCAAAACCATATATGCTTGTGTGGGTGGGGGCTCCAATGCCATGGGGCTCTTTTCCGGATTCCTGGATGACCCGGTGGAACGGGTTGGCGTGGAAGCCGGCGGCAAGGGCATCCACTCCGGTCAACACGCTTCCCGGCTCTGCGCTTCAGATGCCAGTGTGGGGGTGGCCCAAGGCTACAAAACCTATTTTCTGCAGGATACCGATGGACAGATGCACGAGACCCATTCCATAGCCGCGGGCCTGGACTATGTGGGTGTTTCGCCGATCCTGGCGCACTTTTATGAAACCGGGAAAGCGCGTTTTGAAGCGGCCACCGACCAGGAGGTGATCGATGCCGTCCAATTGACGATGCGCAAAGAGGGGCTTATCCCAGCCTTGGAATCCGCCCATGCATTTGCCCAAGCCTTTAAAGAGGCGCCCCAGCTGGCACAGGACGACGTCATTATTATCAACCAGTCGGGACGGGGCGACAAGGATATTTTTACAGTGGCCGACGCCTTTAACGATCCGGCCTGGCAAGCTTTCATCAAACACAAGGCGAGGCAGTACAAAGACCAGTAGCCGGTATTTCTACAGACATAATCCTAAGTGAACCTTTATGGTATTGGGTTTGAATTAGGGATAAAGTTTTAAGTTTTAGGTGTTAGTTTTTAAGGGAAGGATGGGGATCGATTTGATTAGCATGGCTTAATAATTATAAATTAATTAAGGAATACAGATGCTTGAAAAATATTTACGTGAACAACGCCGGAATAAAGATATTCTTTTAATGACCCATATTGTCATCGGCTACCCTGATTTGAAAGCCTCTTTTGAAATCGTCAAGACTATGGTGGATGCGGGTGTGGATCTGATGGAGCTGCAAATTCCATTTTCGGAACCCATTGCGGACGGCCCGGTGATTTTAAAGGCCAACCAGGAGGCCTTGGCCCGGGGTATCACTGTGCAGCAGTGTATCGACTTTGGCGGGCAGGTGGCTGATCAGTTTGACATCCCCTTTCTGTTTATGACCTACTACAATATTTTGTTTAAATACGGTGTGGCTGCCTTTGCTCAAGTGGCCGCTGAAAAGAAATTGCGTGGGGCGATCGTGCCCGACCTGCCGCCCGAAGAGGGTGCGGACTACCTGAAAGCCATGGCCGCCCATCAATTGGATCCCATTTTTATTTATGCGCCCACCACCAGTGATGCGCGCATGCGGATGCTGGCCGGCCATGCCCGCGGGTTTGTCTATTGTGTGGCGCGCAAAGGGGTTACCGGCCAACAGACTGATTTTTCAAAAGATTTGGAAAGCTATCTTGCCTGCTGCCGCCGGGCCACTGACCTGCCGTTGGCCCTGGGATTCGGCGTCAAGGACAAAGCCGATGTGGATTTTCTGACAGGCCAAGTGGACATTGCCGTCATCGGTACCCAGACCATTCGGATAGTGGAGGATACGGGGGTTGCTGCAGTGGGCAAGTTTATTAAAAGCCTGCGTTAATTGAATGGAATTCAGGATGCCACATTCTTACTGCAGGACGACGAACTGAGTTTTCCCAAATATATTTTTCCAGGCGGTCCAGGCCCTCTTTGATATTGTCCAAGGAGTTGGTGTAGGAAAAGCGCAGGTACCCCTCGCCGTTTTGACCGAAGTCGATGCCGGGGGCGACACCTACACCGGTTTTTTCCAGAATGTCGAACGCCAGTCGGTAAGAGTCGTCAGAAAGGTGCTTGGCGTTGACGAAAACATAGAAAGCGCCGGTGGGTTCAACCGTAATGCCGAAGCCCAGTTCCTTGAGACGCTGAATCATGTACCTGCGGCGTTTATCATAAATGCGTTTCATACGTGCTTCATCCACCGCGGCCTGCTGCAGGGCCACAATGCCGGCTTTTTGAACGGCGGCATTGGCGCAAATGAAAAAGTTCTGATGAATCTTCTTGATGGCCTGCGCAAAAGGCAGGGGCGCAATGACATAGCCAAGACGCACACCGGTCATGGCAAAGAGCTTGGAAAAACCGTTGATCACAAAAGCACGATCGCTGAACTCGAGGATGGAGTGTTCCGTGCCCTCATAGACCAGACCGTGATATATTTCGTCGGAGACCACATAGGGGCCCATATCGGCAATGGCCCGCATGCGCTCCGCCGAAAGCAGGTTGCCCGTGGGATTGGAGGGCGAGTTGATAAATATGGCCTGGGTGCGGTCGGTCAGCCTGGCCTTGATGGCCTCCGGACGGTACTGAAAACCGTCCTCTTCATAGACCGGTACGGTAACGGTGCGCCCCTGGACAAAATGGATGAAGTTTGGATAGCAGGCATAGTGGGGATCTGAGATGATCACTTCATCGCCGGCTTCCAACAAGGCGGCAAACAGCATAAAAATCGTCGGCGAACTGCCCGACGAAATGATGACCTGGCCGGGGTCCACGGCGACTTTATACTTTTCATGGTAGCATTGGCAGATCGCTTCGCGCAACTGCAGTAGACCCATGCTGTGGGTGTAGTGGGTAAAGCCGTCCCGTATGGCTTTGCAGCAGGCCTCTTTGACGCATTCGGGCATATCGAAGTCCGGCTCACCCGCCTCCAAATGGATGATGTTTACGCCCCGGCTTGCCATTTCGCCGGCTTTTTCAAGCACATCCATGACGATGAAGGATGTCATTTTCTCAGTTCGCCTGGAAACCACGGTTCACCTCTTTATTTTCTGAAAAAGCGTTTGAATCCTTTGGTTTTGAGATTCTCGATTTTTGAAATAACGACATCGCATTGGAGTTTGATGAAGGACTGAACTGCGTAGATTTCCATTACAATCAACAGGTAACCGATGTTTGTCTTGCGGGCGTACAGACGCATGTCAGCAAACAGAACCTCGGCCTCCTGGATGTCCCGCAATTCATTGACAAAGGGTTTCCAATCAAAACCATCGGATGGAAAATTCAGTGCGGATGAAAAATAGACATGGACCGGGGAGCCGTCGTCGGTAATCAGAAGGCATCCCAGCACATGGTCAAGCTCGTGTATGTCATTTAGAATATGTTGCATGCGCAGTTCTTATCTATTCGGATTCGGTTCCTATTCGACCAGGGTGTAAAATCTCTCCTTCGGACAGTTTGGATCGATTTTCAATGCTGTCGATGGGCGGGTCGGGAAAACGACATAATCGTCACCGGCTTGGGTCGTCATCCCGATCGCTTTCAGCGATCCTGCCGTCAACAGCTGCCCGATGCGATGCATATGATCGAGCAGGCTGTTCCATCGGGTGTCATTGTCGATTCGTTCCAAAACCCCATCCATTTGAGGGGATTGTTCCAAGCGTGCTTTGAGTGTATTCGACGGGTCTTGATCCTCACGCCCGCTATCCGATGGCACGCCTTCCGGCGGACAATCCGGCACGGCATCATCGTAGGTTGAGATGGAATCTATTCGTTCATCTTTCAATCTGGCAGCTTCCAACAGGAGACCGGTCAGGGTCTGGCTGATCTTCAGATCGTGCACCGGGCAGTCATTTTCAATAGACAGCGTGCAATCGTCCCATGAGAATATCTCCAGCGTTGCCGCCTTACCCCTCAGGTCGTTCATGCGCGCATCGAGCAATTGGCCTCTTCGGAAAAAGAGAACGCCCAGCCGGCCCTCTTGGTTTTGATGAATGCGAACCGTGCAGGTTTTTCGCTCCATATGGACAAGCTGCAAAAACATCTCCGGCGACACTTTATTGAGGATTCCGCCGTCGTTCTGTTTATCGATCCCACGCTTGACCGCCTCACGCAGCTTTTTCATCGGAAACGGTTTGAACAGGAGATCAAAGGCCCCCTGTTCGAAGGCGGCTTCCTGCTCCTTCGATATGCGGTGGCCGGTGGTGATGACAACGGGGATATCCGGGTAGTTCTTGATCACCTGCATTAAAAGTTCAAACCCATCCATTTCGGGCATTCGCAAATCGGTAACCAGTATACAAATCGAGTGCTTTTTCAGCACTTCAAGGGCTTGGATGCCATTTTCAGCAGAGAAAAGGTTATAGGCGGGTGAAATATTTCCGATGGTCTGGAGCATGCCTTTTAGCAAGGTCTGATCATCTTCAACCACTAATATGTCATTCATTTTCCTGCCTCAACATGTCCTACCTTTCCGAATCGATTACATGCCCCATGCCTGTGTCTGAGCTGTGTGCTGTGCTTTCCAGGTGGAGAGCTTTTTGGAAAATTCTTGTGATAAGCCGCAGTCGTCCATTAGCGACTGCAGTGAGTCCAAAAGGCCCGTGGCAAGGCTATTTTCGTCGCATCGGCCGGAGTAGGTTATTTTGCCGTTACGGTATTCGAATTCAGCGGTAAAGGGATCCAGGAAAGCATACTTATCAACGAACTGAACGAATTTTTTTCGAATCAGTGTTGGGAAATCATTTTTTATGTTCTTTTCACCGGTGATCGTCTCTTCGGCCAGTGCCATCAAATGTTCCAATGTCTTCATAGCGTCACCGGTGTTTACCGCTGCCGACGGTGGGGGTTCACTCTCTTGGGACGGAGCGGACGCCGCGACGCTGTAAACCGTAAACAAACCTTCGGATGTCTTTGTCCGACCGATGAGCTTTTCCACGCCTTTTTTTTCCTGGGAGAGGCGATGGTCCGCCCAGGAATATGTGCCGCCCATAAATTTGCCGGCAACAAAAAAGATCCTTCCGGATTCTTCCGATGCTTCGATGCGCACTTCAATATATCCGGTCAGTTCCTCGTCGGACATTTTTTTGATCAGCTTTTTCAGATCGGTAAATTCCGTGCTCAGATTGGCATGAATGACTTCAGCTGACTGTACGCCGGCCCAAAAAGACATTTGGCTGCCGGGTATTTCAAGCACATCGATGGTAAATTCAACGTCGGAAGAAACCTGGGACAGTTGGTCCATCGCATTTTGGCCGGTGATCCATCGATCGTCTTGCTTGAACAGACCGTCGATCAAGGATCGGTCCTTAAAGAAAAGCACACCCTGCGCTCGGTGATTTTGGAAATGAATGCAACCGGACGGTACATTTTCCCGGTAGTACTGGACAAGTCTGGGCATGTCGACATATATGGATCGAATGCCTCGGATCACGGGTTTGTCTTCAGGAAATACAAACATAATCTACTCCTTGTTTCCAACCGCTCCCTGCGTTTTCTTTAAGTTCCCGACAGTCCTGCGCGGAGCGGCCCTGCGACAAGCTATCGTCGTCTGCGCAGGCGCTCGATGGATAAGCGGATGCTCTCCTGCATGCGGCTGATGGTCTCTGCCAGATCGCTGATTTCATCTTTGGTGCGAACGTTAATCTCTGTATCCAGATCGCCGACACTGATTTTTTCTGCGGCATCGATCAGCTTGGTTAGATTGGCTTTCAACTTATGGCTATAGAACAGGACGATGCTTCCCATCATGATCAGCGTGGCGGCCAACACTCCCATTACGGTCATTTTTGTTTTATGGGTCATCTGATGGGCCGTATATTTGAGCAAGTCTACATCGCGATTGATTTCGTCGGCATAGGTCGTTGCCGCCACGACAAAATCAGTCCCTTTTACAGGCTGGCACGTCATATACTTATCTCGAATAGACCCATCTTTTTCCTTCCATTTATAATTCCCGCTGGATGCCTTGCCATGGTAGGCTCCCTTGTAGATGTTCAGCCAGGCCTGGTATTGAGCGCCCATGGCCTTTTTCATTGCCGGCGGTAGATCAATTCCGATGATGCGTTCATTCGGATGCACCCACAGGCCACTGCGTCCTTCATTGTCAGGGATGGCATAGATACAGGTGTAGCCGGTTTCCCCTACCTTTTGCAGCGCGAGATTCCTGAACTCGGAGTCCTGATTGAATTCTTCTCGGGCAAGATCAGGCTTTGCATCAAGATACAATTTGCATTGGTTAGCCACCATGCGGGCCGTATCATTGACCCGTTCATGGGAGAGCCGCTCGACAATTAAATGACTGTCGTTACTGATTTTGCTGGTTAACGTGTCAAGCTGCCATAAATACAAACCGCTTGCAATGACCACTAAGCACACAGGGATAAAGAAAAAGAGAAGCAGCATTTTGGCGTTCAAGCCGAACCGGCGGTTGGATGCCGGGCCAGTGACGATTGCGGCTGCCTTGGCACTTCCGGATAGGGCTTGGTCGTCAAAAGAGATTGTCGAACCGGTCGGCGTAGAAGGGGTAAGTCCCGGATTCGAGACCGGCTCCGGCGTCGGCTTGGCTGCGTTTGGCTGTGCAGCGGCAGGCGGCATCGAAACGGTAACTTTCTTACCGCACTGCTTGCACCGAAACGATGCCACCTCGCGTTTGATTTTGGCTGGATCAATTTTGTATCTTTTCCGGCAATTATCACACTGGATGATCATTGTTGGGCTCCTTTTGTTCGAATGCGGACCGACCCGTTTAATGATTGCTTCCTATGCGGCAACGCATTCGAATGTGTATTTTTCATGGCTTGATTCGCGCGATCATGCTTTGTTTGAAGGCCACGCGTTTATCTTCTCTCTTGATGTCTTTTGCCAATATTTCCACAAGGTCAGCTGCCTTGAAAACCGGTACGGATTCTAAGGTGTGGCCTAGGTCCTTGGCGGCATCCTCAACGAGAATTTCGGCAATGGGCCCCACCGCCGTCGATAGTTGCCCTGCTAAATAGGTCATGAAATCCATGCCCAGATATGCATC
>JBNLFN010000116.1:0-46482 GCA_050305555.1 Desulfobacteraceae bacterium
CGGGCACAGAAGCCACCATGAGCGCGATTCGATTGGCAAGAGGCGCCACCGGGCGTGACACGATAATCAAGTTTGACGGTTGCTATCACGGCCACGCCGATACGTTGCTGGTGGATGCCGGTTCAGGGGTGGCCACCCTGGCCATCCCGGGCAGTCCCGGGGTGCCGGAAAGCTTTGTGGCAGCCACTTTATCACTGCCTTATAACGATCTGGATACTGTTGAAAGCGTGATGCGAGAAAAGGGAACCCAGGTGGCTGGTATTATCGTGGAACCAGTGGCTGGTAACATGGGGTTGGTGCCACCCATCGATGGTTTTCTACAGGGACTGCGCGACTTGTGCGATGATCACGGCAGTCTATTGATTTTTGATGAAGTCATGACCGGTTTTCGCGTAGCCTATGGGGGTGCCCAGGCCCTTTATGACATATCCCCGGATCTCTCTTGTTTTGGTAAAATCATCGGTGGTGGATTGCCGGTGGGTGCCTATGGCGGGCGGCAGGATTTAATGACCCAAATGGCGCCCCAAGGCCCTATCTATCAGGCCGGTACGCTGTCCGGCAACCCTTTGGCCATGTCGGCAGGCTTGGCAACCCTCAAAGAGTTGACCAAACCTGGCTTTTATGAAGACCTGGATCAGCGGTCACAACGGCTTTTTAACGGCTTATTGCGCGCGGCTGAAGAAGCGGGGATTGTTGTGAGCGGGGCTCGCGTGGGATCAATGCTGGGACTCTATTTTGTTCAAGGTCCAGTGGTCAATTTTAAGGATGCCAAACTGTCCAACCTTGAACATTTTGCGGCTTATTATAAAGGCATGCTGGGTAAAGGGGTTTATTTAGCCCCAAGTCAGTATGAGGCCGCCTTTGTGTCAGCTGCCCATGATAATACAACCATTGACCAAACCATCGAAGCGGCAGCGGCAGTTTTCAAAACTCTACGGAAAGAAAATAGATAAGGCCCAATGGCGGATACATACTTTGCCATTGGACCGTAAACAGAAGAACTGAGCAAGCACGGTCTAAAAACGGTAGGTACACATCATCCAGGGGGATACGATCGGTTTTTGAATCGGTTGATTTTGATCATCTGCCGTGCTGAAATCGAGCTCCTCGCCAAACAGCCATTGGAAATCCAGGTTGAGAGCATAGCTGTCGCTGATCGGAATGTCGAAACTGGACGACGAGGGTTCTGCTTCAAGAACGACAATGTACTCACTCAGCTGATTGTTCGAACCATGGATTTGGATACGGGCTACGGGCGGTGTCGAAATAAGTATGGAACAACCGGCGGTCCATAAAAGGGCAAGGACAATTGTGGTGGCGCAAACTTTTTTCATGATACCCCGGCGGCGCTATTTAAGATGAGTGATCAAGAGCTTATTGTTGTATTAATTCATACAGATCACGTTTATAAAAAGATAAACTTTAATCAACCGGTGGTAGCCATTAATCCAAAATATATTTTGTCGGATTGACCGGCACGCCATTTAAGCGTACGCCATAGTGAAGATGAGGACCGGTGCTTCGACCGGTATTGCCAACCAGCGCAATCAGATCCCCCCGTTTGACGTGATCACCTTTTTTCTTCAATAGCTTTTGTATATGCCCATATCGCGTCACCATGCCATACCCGTGATCCAAGGTGATCATATTGCCCATGAGCCACTTGGGGCCTGAATAAACGACAACACCATTGGCCGGTGCGATGATGGGCGTCCCTTCCCTTGTCGCAATATCCAGCCCTTTGTGGAACTCTTTACGGCCGGTAAAGGGAGAGACGCGGTAACCGAAATCCGATGATATCCATCCAGTGGTAGGACGCAGTGAAGGTGTTGATGCCAGCAGATTGCGTTTACCTTCCAAGGCTTTAACCAGTGTTGAGAAACTGTTTTCCTGCACGGACGAAGCTTGTTGGACCTGGTTCATTTGGTCGTGCATTTCGCGCATGAGTTGGTCATGGTCCTGCTTTAGCGGCAGCGTCGCATCCAGGTCTTCGGGGAGCGAGCCACCAATGGCAAAAAGTGAAGCTTGGTTGGCTTTGTGTTCCAGGTTGGCCATGATGCGAATTTTATTCTCAAACTGATTTAATGCCATCAGAGATGTTTTTAAATCATTAATATCTTGAGCAAAAGATTGAATTTGTTTGCGTTGGCCTTCGATGCGGGCGGTCTGATCGGTTAACCGGGCCTCCAGGATGTCTTTGTCGGCTACCGCTTGGTGAAGATTAAAGTAGTGATAGGTACCGAAAGACAGCAGTCCCACTAAAAGGAGCACCAGGGTCGCTAGTGTTTTGATCAACCGTTTTGAAACCAGGGTTTCTCGAACCGGGTTGCCTTTGTCGTCGATGAAAAGTACGGTGTATTGCTGTGCCATGGTATATTGTCTTTGCCTCTTTTTTGAATTAATATCGGCCTATTGCAAAACAGTTTGAGGTGCATCATGGACTATTTCCAGATTGATCCGACAGTGGCCTTCAAAACGTCCTTGGGTTTCGTTGACAATCTCATGAATCTGAGTTTCATGCACCTCAACCGGGAGCGGTGTCCCGTCACCATAATATTTCATCGGCAAAATATGACCGACCTTTAGCTGGGAAAGCAAAACCGAATTGGCTTTGACCAGGAAAAAAAGGGCATTCTGGTTGGAACGCCGCAATTTAAACTGATAGACAGGATGAGGCGAATTCAACGCAAACTCAACACTGTAATAGTTTGCAGGCCTTGCGCTATCTTGTCGGTCATCGACGAAAACTGGATAAAAAGCCATGTTTCCCATTTCCCTATCGGTCATCTTGCCGTTTTTTGTTAACTCAGAAAAAGAATGCAAAAAAAATGCCATGCAAAAGTTCCTGGAGGCTGAAACTCTTTCCATAAGCGTCTCTGAGACATTTCACTGGAGTATCCGATAGGCATGCACCCATCGTGCCTTTAGCCATGTTAAACCCCAAGCGGCATCCACCTTAAGGAACACCAAGAGTGCAAGATGTGCTCAAGTCCTTGAGCGTAAAGACAATTTTTGGCAAAAACCATGACAAAAGTTGTCACTCGCGTCAAAACTTGGACGGTGGTGTGGTGTTTTGTGCAACACCTGTTCGTTAGGCTGCTGATGATGCGATTGCATGGGGATAACCGGGGATAAATGATGGGTTAATCGGGCTGTTGCCGGAGATCGGGTGGCTGATCTGGCTTGATACCTATTTCCAGTCCACCCGATTAAATGCCTTTGAGGTCAAATTTTGAAATTAACCTTGAGAGATAGGTACGCTGAATGTCCATCACTTTAGCGGCTTTGCTTCGGTTACCGCTGGTGTGCTTCAGGTTGAGGACAATAAATTCTTTTTTAAAACGGTTTAAAGCTTCCTCCAGAGTCAACCCGACACGCAAACCGGGGTAATTGGCCCTGGCATTGCTGATGGGCAGATCTTCAGGTACAATTTGAACGCCGTCACCCATGACCACAGCGCGTTCAATGGCATTGCGCAATTCGCGAATATTGCCGGGCCAGTCATATTGAATCATTTTGTCCATGGCCGTTTTGGAGATGGTCAGTTTGGGATTGACCGTCTCTTCTTTGAATAAGTCAAGAAAATGATTGGACAACAGCGGAATATCCTCCGTGCGTTCCCGAAGGGTGGGCATATTGATCTGGACAACATTTAAACGGTAGTACAAATCTTCTCGAAAACGACCCCCTGCGACTTCTTCATCCAGTTTTTTATTGGTGGCGGACAAGACACGCACATCGACCGAAATGGGAATATTGCCGCCCACCCGGTAAAAATTGCCTTCCTGCAAAACCCGCAACAGTTTGGCCTGCATGCCGGGGGTCATTTCACCAATTTCATCAAGAAAAATGGTACCTTCGTGGGCCACTTCAAACTTTCCCACTTTACGGCTGACCGCTCCGGTGAAGGCTCCTTTTTCATGGCCAAACAATTCATCTTCAAGCAAGGTTTCCGGCATCGCAGCACAATTGAGCACCACAAGCGGTTTGTTTTTGCGTGGTCCGGCGCGGTGAATTAAACGTGCCAGCAACTCCTTGCCGGTACCGCTCTCACCTAAAATTAAAGCACTGGCTTTGGAATTGGCCACTTTTAAGCCGTCCGACACCACTTTTTCCAGTGCAGCACTTTTGCCAATGATCTCGTGGCGATTTTTGAGCTCCTCTTTTAGATTTTGGTTCTCCCTTTTGACGTTTTGTATGGATTGGGCATGGCCAATGGCCAATGCGGCCAATGCGGCAAATTCATCCAGCAGGTGCATGTCGGTCTGCTGAATCGGTTGACCATCTTCTTTGTCAATGATTTGCACCACTCCCACAATTTCATCGTTCAACTTCAGCGGGACACATGCGATGGATTTGGTCTCAAAGCGAATGGAGTCGCTGATCTCTTTGAGCCAGCGTGGATCCTTGGCTACATCGGGGATGAGCAGGGGTTCGCCGGTTTGCGCCACATGGCCTGCAATGCCCTGTCCTACTTTAACGCGATAGGCTTTGATCTCTTTTTGTTTAGCACCCGTGGCTACCTGAAAGTACAATGTGTCGGTATTGGGTTCTACCAGCAGCAAAGAGGCAGCTTTGGCCTGTACGACACGGGCAGCGGATTCGATGATGAGTTCCAGCAGACGGTCCAAATCTTGGACCGAAGAGACCCATGAGGAGATCTCTTTAAGGTGTTTGATCAGTGCGGCGTTACTGGATGAAATTTTTTTTGGCATGATGAACTCAAAAACTCTTATTTTATTCGTCAGAAAATATGGGTCAATACTCAGGTAGACGGTTCAATAGGCCCAACCGTTGCTTGGACCTTCAACAGCGGCTATCATAGCGGAGATAGACGAAAGTGTCAAATCCAAGAATGAGGATTTTGACCAAAATTTAAGGCCTTAGGGTTGGCACCAGGTAAAATTGAACAAGGCCATGTATGCCACGCTCGTATGCGATGAAACCGTTGTTGATATCGCAGTTTTTTTTACAGAGCCTCATCCTGCCGGTAAATAGGATTTAATCCGTGCTACCAGTAAGGGGAGAATAACGTTGCTGGGGTAGCGCAATACCAGAGCGCGATCATAGCCATGGGCCAAGCGGCTGAAAGGATTGCGATGTTGATATCAATGATCAGGCCGCCGGCCTGGTGGACCGATGATACGATATGCCGCCGCTTTCAAGTTGACTTGTGGAATTGGACTGGATTCTATATGACTGTCTTACTGAAGACACGAAACAACCCCAATAGAGATCTATACGATGACAGGCCAATCTCAAAGTATGATACCGGAAAAGGTTAGAACCATTCACTTGACCGCCATTTGCGGAACAGGAATGGGGGCGTTGGCTTGTATGCTGAAAGAGATGGGATACACCGTCAGTGGATCTGACCAACATGTCTATCCCCCGATGAGTGAGTTTTTACATGACAAAGGGATATCGCTATTTGAGGGATATCGATCGCACCATCTCGATCATCGACCCGACTTGGTTGTTGTGGGCAATGCTGTTTCCAAAGACAACCCTGAAGTCATCGCCATGCAGCGTTTAGGACTGGCTTATTGTTCAATGCCTCAAGCCATTAATCGTTTTGCCGCGGCTGCTAAACAGCAGATTGTGGTGACCGGCACACACGGTAAGACCACCACTTCCGCTTTTATCGCCTGGTTGTTGTACAGTGCCGGCTTGGACCCCTCCTTTCTGGTTGGCGGTATCCTTTCCAACTTCAATAGCAGCTATCGGGTGGGGCAGGGTAATTGGATTGTATTAGAGGGAGATGAATACGATACAGCTTATTTTGATAAAGGACCAAAATTTTGGCACTACACTCCGGCGATAACGGTTCTGACCGGCGTGGAGTTTGATCATGCCGATATATTTGCCGACCTGGAGCACGTCAAGCAGGTCTTTGGGCGCATGTTGGAAAAACTGGCGCCGTCCTCCATGCTTGTGGCCTTCGATCAAGATGCCAACGTCACGGATCTGCTCAGTCGGGTGCGCTGTTCTATCCTATCTTATGGCCATCAGATCTCTTCTAATTGGCATGTGGGCAACATTCGTATCGATGCACCCTATACCCGGTTTGAGGTTTGGCGCCATAATACGCCCTGGGGTAATTTTAAGACCCGTATGATTGGTGCACACAACCTGAGCAATCTTTTGGCAGGAATTGCGGTGGGGCACCATCTGGGCGTTGACCGACAGGCATTGGCTCACGCCGTCGCGCTATTTCAAGGTGTCCGACGCCGGCAAGAAATTCGCGGGGTTAAGAAAGATGTTGTGATAATCGACGATTTTGCCCACCATCCCACTGCCGTCAAAGCCACAATAGAAGGCGTAAAAGCCTATTTTGGACAGCAACGCCTCGTTGCCGTCTTCGAGCCGCGCACAAATTCGAGTATGCGCAATATATTTCAATCCCGCTACGCCGAAGCGTTTGATGCTGCTGATTTGGTTTGTATCCGCCAACCGCCATTGCTAGATAAAATTCCGAAAGATCAACGCTTCTCTTCTCAACAGCTTGTTTCCGATTTGGTTGAGCGTGGTAAACGGGCACTTTTTTTCCCCGATACGGAAGCTATTATTGGTCATCTGGTTCAGACCATCCGTGCCGGTGACGTTGTTTTGGTGATGTCCAATGGCGGTTTTGATAATATCCATCAAAGGCTGCTGGATCAGATATAATCGATAGAATACAATAAGTTAACACTTATCACATAAGTCTGAACGCTTTAATGCTTAGAAATTCGAATTCATGATTCATCTATTGCCGTTTAAATTGCATTCAGTTGGTAAATTTGGTTATGGATAATTATCTTGACATCCCCCCTGGATTTCATTACTTATTTTGGCTCGGTTTCGAAAACATATATATTTATAAACATTGTTAATACAGCATGTTGTCGGCTATAATATTTACGAGTTACGGAAGTTGCCATCGTACAGATACGGCAAGCCAGCGGACCATCGCATTGTCAAACAAGCCTGAATAATGCCATTTGTTCAGTGTGGATGCAAAGCATAAACAAAAAGGAGCCATGCAGCGGCTATGAGCTTTGCAGTTAGAATAACCGGTACCGGATCCGCTTTTCCAGCCAAACGAGTCACCAATCACGATCTTTCTGAAAAATTGGCCCGGCTGGGGGTTGATACCAATGATAAGTGGATCCGTGAGCGCACGGGTATTACTGAGCGACGCTATGCGGACGTCCGTAATGATCGCACGCCCAATGCGACCTTGGCTGCCAAAGCTGCGAACCGCGCACTTGAGATGGCTGGCAAAACTCCACAAGATATCGATCAAATTATCGTGGCGACTTGTTCGGCGGATTCGTTCCTTCCATCTACGGCGTGTTGGCTTCAGCAAAAATTGGGTGCCAACCGGGCTTGGGCCATGGACATCAATGCGGCCTGCAGTGGTTTTGTCTACGGGATGGTTACGGCCAGCCAATTTATCATGACGGGTCAGACCCAAACGGCGCTGGTGGTGGGATCAGAAGTGTTACATCCTTACTTGAATTGGCATGACCGTGCCTCGTGCATCCTGTTTGGTGACGCAGCGGGCGCGGCCATAGTTGAACGTGTGCCGGAAGATAGCCAGCGGCGTATCCTTTCGTGGCACTTGAGCTCGGATGGGCTCTATGGCGACCTGCTCTATATTTCCGGTATTGGCGCCCAGCTCGATCCATCAGCCGCTGATCAAAATCCAACCCAAAACAAAATGATGATGAACGGCCGCGAAATATTTAAAATTGCGGTGCGTACCCTCACAGATTTTGCCCAACGGACGTTGGCCGACAATGATATCGGTATTGAACAGGTCGACTGGTTTGTGCCCCATCAAGCCAACAAACGCATTCTGGAGGCTGTTGCCCAGCGCCTTGACCTGCCGCCCGAAAAGGTGTTGATCAATGTGGACCGTTACGGCAACACCTCTTCTGCCACCATTCCAACAGTATTGGATGAAGCGATTCGCGATCACCGCATTAAAAAAGGACAACTATTGCTGTTGGATGCCTTTGGCGCTGGGTTTACCTATGGTGCAATGCTCATCCGATGGTAGGCGATCCTCAATCAACACACCATGGGCTGGCCCATATTAAGTGGGATTCGTGTTAGGTCTGTTTCGCTGTGAACCTCATCATATTTCCTTTTGCTCTGAGCAGGTCGGTAACTGTCTAATTTGACACCCCTATGGTGCTATAGTAAGCTTTGCACCGAATTCACAGCGACACAAACGAAAAAGAACAAGGAACGCCGTTGAAAATTATCATTGTTGGGGCCGGCGAGGTGGGATACCATATTGCCAACCGGCTGGCCCTTGAAAATAAAGATGTGGTGGTCATTGACAGCGATCCCGCTGCGGTACGACGTGTGGCTGACGACATGGATGTCCAAACCTTGACCGGTTCCGGCAGCAGCCCCACCAAGCTGGAAGAAGCCGGCATCCAAAATGCCGATATTTTGTTAGCGGTGACCAATAGTGATGAAACCAACTTGGTGGCGTGTCTGGTGGCCAACCTGCTTTCTCCGACCACCAAGAAGCTGGCTCGCATCAGGAGTGGGGAATTTGATCAATACCATAGCACCTTTCGTGAAATGGCCCCCCACATTGAAACCGTAATCAACCCTGAAATCGAAGTCGTCAAAACCATCCAAAGCTTAATGCGGGTTCCGGGCGCTGTTGAAGTGGGTGAATTTGCTGACGGCCGCATTAAGATTGTTGGGATTTATCTGAACCAGAACTCGCATTTGGCTGGTGTACAGCTGATCGATTTGCCGAAGTTGATTGACCGGAGACGACTGCTGATAGCTGCGATTATGCGTGAAGAAGAGGTGATCATTCCGCGCGGCCAAGACCGCCTTATGGCCGGCGATTTGATTTACTTTATCAGTGAAGAGAAGGATCTGCTCGAGACGCTGTCATTGTTCGGCAAACATGCCGATCCGGTTAGACGGGTTTTGATCATCGGCGGCGGCCGCATAGGTAAACGACTGGCCATGCAGCTGGAAAGTCAATCCATCTATTGTAAAATCATTGAAAAACGTGAAGATCGTTGTGCCGACTTAGCCGACAGCCTTAATAAGGCCGTGGTGCTGCATGGCGATGGCTCGGACCAAAGCTTGCTCAGCGAGGAGAACATCGGTGATATGGATGTGGTGGTCACTTTGACCGATAATGAAGAGACCAATATCCTTTGCTCATTGTTAACCCGACGCCTTGGTGCCAGCAAGGCCATCACCAAGATCAGCAAGTTCAGTTATTTTCCGTTGATGACCGCCATCGGCATCGAACAAGTGGTCAGCACCCGCTTGTCGGCCATCAACAGTATTTTGCAGCATGTTCGTCGGGGAAAGGTGTTGTCTGCCATTTCACTCAAAGGCGAACAAGCCGAAGCCATGGAAGTTGTGGCCTTGGAAACGTCGGCCATCGTATCCAACCCGCTCAAACGGATTGCTTTTCCCAAGGGGGCCATGGTGGCCGGCATTGTGCGCCAGGAGCAAATTATTATACCCACCGGCGATACGGTTATCGAACCCGAAGACCGCCTTATCATTATGGCCCTGCGCCGGGCCATTGCCGGCATTGAGAAAATATTAGCTGTCAAACTGGAGTATTTTTAATGCGCTGGCGCTACATTTGGAATGTGGTGGGGGCGTTGATTCTTTTTTTTGGTTTGACCATGCTGCTGCCACTGGTGGCAGCCGTCTACTATCAGGACGGCAGCAGCATTCCCATACTGCTGGCTATGGGCAGTACCATTGTGATGGGTGCTGGTTGTCATTTGATATTCAGCAAAACCCAGGCCACCCATATCAGTCAAAGAGAAGGTATGGCCATTGTGGCTATCGGGTGGACTGCCGTTGGGCTATTCGGGGCCCTACCGTTCTATTTTGATTCATCCGGATGGTCGTTTACCGATGCGATGTTTGAATCCGTCAGCGGGTTTACCACTACGGGTGCCTCCATATTGACCGATATTGAAGTGCTGCCCAAAGGGCTGCTCTTGTGGCGTAGCTTTATCCAATGGCTTGGCGGCATGGGTATTATTGTGCTCTCCATCGCCATTTTGCCCTTTTTAGGCGTGGGTGGGATGCAACTTTATAAAGCCGAGGTGCCTTCGCCGGTTCCCGACAAGCTTAAACCACGCATTCGCGATACCGCCATGATACTCTGGAAGGTCTACGTTGCTTTTACCATAGCCCAAGTTCTGTTGCTGATCCTTGGCGGTATGGATTTTTTTGATGCGCTCTGCCATGCATTTACTACCTTGCCAACTGGTGGATTTTCAACGCAAAACAGTTCTATTGCCCAGTACAATAGTGCCTATTTCGAAGGGGTGATTTTGGTGTTTATGGTTCTGGCGGGCATCAATTTCTCACTCCATTACCAGCTCTTTCGCGGGCGGCCCCTGGCTTTTTGGAAAGATGCCGAGTGTCGGTTTTTTCTCATTGCCGTATTGATTTTGTCGGCAGTGGTCAGTTGGAGTATATGGGGACCGGTGTATCAAAACATTGGGCAGGCCATCCGCTATGGATCGTTTCAAGTGGCATCCATTGTGACCACCACAGGTTTTGCTACCGCTGATTATACACAATGGCCGGCCATGTCACAGTTGGTTTTGCTGCTCTGCATGTTTTTGGGTGCTTCGGCCGGCTCAACCGGTGGTGGCATGAAGTGTCTCAGAATCATGCTCTGTTTCAAATATTGTTATAATGAATTGTTTGTCATGGTTCATCCCCGGGCTGTCACCACAATAAAAATAGGCGGCTATGCAGTACCCCACGATGTCATGCGTTCCGTGTTGGGTTTTTTAGCACTTTATATGGGATTATTTTCAATTGCCATCGTGCTACTGGCTGGAGTGGGGGTTGACTTGGTGACGGCGCTGGGTGCCGTGGCAGCCTGTATTGGTAATATTGGTCCCGGATTTGGCTTGGTTGGGCCAGTGGGAAATTATGCCGCCATCCACGATATTGGCAAGTGGCTTTTGATTTGGTGCATGTTGTTAGGGCGTTTGGAGATTTACACCGTTTTGATTTTGTTGATGCCCACTTTCTGGAAAAAATAGAAGCTGGCCTGTGGGTTGCCGATTAACCGACATAGACACAATAACGCCATGATACATGGTTTTTGACCCGTAAAAATTATCGCTATTTTATGTTGACAAAATTTAAGGTAAAAGATAGATAGCCCTTTTCCGCTCTGGGGGCCGTTAACTCAGTCGGTAGAGTATCTGCCTTTTAAGCAGAGAGTCGCTGGTTCGAGCCCAGCACGGCCCACCAGCTATAAATTTAATTACAGGTTCCGTCCCCATCGTCTAGCCTGGCTCAGGACACCGGCCTTTCACGCCGGCGACAGGGGTTCGAATCCCCTTGGGGACGCCAACTTCCCTATGCAACGGGTTGCTTCCGCGTGAAGCAGCCCGTTTTTATTTTCTGATCGCTGTGGCGCGGGCCCTTTTAATTGGATTGAAAAATTGGTATTCTACTAAGCACTTATCTATAAAGCTCAAGTTGATGTTTCTTATCTTCAAATCGAAAACTGGAGGTGATCGGCGATCCAACACCTTTTGTCGCACTTGAGCTATCTGGATAACCGCATTCTGTTTTAATAGTCATCTAGGCGTGGTTTGGTATAACCCATTGCCTAATCAAGGGTGAAGCGTTGGCCAAAGTCATCAAATTGGATGAATACAAGGTTAATGCACTATGGCGCGACGGTTTCGACTGGTGGCACCAGAAGTACAAAGGGCAGGTTGATGTGCATACGCGGCTTGAGGACCTTACCGCAATGACGCTGAGCCTGTTGGCAGATCCCGGCGCTGAGTGTTCTGACGCACTTTCTGGGATGATTATTGGGTTTCTTGGATATGGCCAAACCCCTTTGGCGGCACTCGATGGCGCGGTTCAGAACTTGGTTATCGACATCCATTTTTTAATTGTCGATCATATTCGTTTTGAAATGATGGCGCGCCTGGGCTGGTTGGAGCGGGTCGCGGGAAATCAATTCTCTTTGTTTGAAATCGTGTGCAAATGGGACCAAGTCAAGACCGTGTGTAAAAACAATCCCCCTCTGCTTTCATGTGATCATCCTGATTTTCCTATCTATCAGAAGTTAATCGAACGCGACCAGCAGGTGTTCATTCGCCGGATGCTGCCTTCTGCCCTGGATGCTTTCAAACGGACAATAGGAAAATAGAGGAAAGGAGCGGAAAAAACATTATGCAAGCCATCCATGATTTGCTTGAAAAGATCTATGGGCCCCAGCAGGGCCAAATCGCCTTTGAGCGACTGACAGCGCGCATCAAGGCATGCGGCAGACAGCAAATATCCCCGCCACAACGTTTTTCCCAAAAAGACGCTGTATTGATCACATACGGCGATAGCTTGCGCAATGATCGCCAAGCACCGTTGCAGACCCTCTACGATTTTGCCCGGACCCGCTTAAAAGGGTGTTTTTCGACCATCCATTTCCTGCCGTTTTTTCCCTACTCGTCAGATGATGGGTTTTCAGTGATGGATTTTTTTAGCATCGATGCCAATCTGGGCACGTGGCAGGATGTGGCGTGTTTTAGCCCAGATTTTAATCTGATGTTTGACTATGTCCTCAACCATGTCTCTTCCAAAAGTCAGTGGTTCACCGATTATTTAGCGGGTCATCCTGATTTTAGCGACTTGGCCATTGCCGTGGATCCCAGCCTGGATCTGTCATCGGTCACCCGGCCCAGGGCGCTGCCCTTGTTGACATCCTATACCAAGACCGATGGTGAAAAAGTTTATTTATGGACGACCTTCAGTGCGGACCAAATCGATTTGAACTACCAAAGCATCGATGTTTTCCTGCATATGGTGGATGTCCTGCTCTTTTATATACAGCAAGGTGCCCGTTGGCTGCGCCTTGATGCGGTTGCCTATCTGTGGAAGGAGATCGGAACGCCTTGCATTCATCATGACAAGACCCATGATATGATTCGTTTGCTGCGCAAGATTCTGGATCAGGTGGCGCCCGAAGTGATTATCATTACCGAGACCAATGTACCCCACAACGAAAACATCCGCTATTTTGGAAATGGTTTTGATGAGGCGCAATTGGTCTATAATTTTACCTTGCCCCCATTGCTGCTGCACACCTTTACTGTAGGTGACGCGCGCATGTTTACCCAATGGGCCGGCAAGTTGAAAGCCCCCAGCGACCACACCACCTTTTTCAATTTTACGGCCTCCCATGATGGTATCGGGGTTCGGCCTTTGGAGGGAATCTTATCGCATCAGGAAATTGATGGCTTGGCGCAGCATGTGGTGAACAATGGCGGGCAGGTTTCTTACAAGCAAAATAGCGACGGTTCAAAGAGTCCTTATGAACTGAATATTACTTATGTAGATGCGCTACGCCGGGGGGATCCATTGGATGCACGGCGATTTTTAGCCTCCCAGGCGATTCAATTGGCATTGCCCGGGGTGCCGGCTGTTTACATCCATAGCATTTTGGGGTCGCGCAATTGGTCCGAGGGTGTGCACCAAACCGGACTGGCCAGAACCATAAACCGAGAAAAACTTGAGATGGAAACGGTTGAAGCCCAACTGGAGGATCAGGGCGGCTTTCGCTCCAAAATTTTCTATCCCTACTGTCGTATGCTTCAGATCCGATGTGCCCAGGCGGCTTTCCATCCCAATGCCGAATTTGATGTTTTGTCGCTGGACCGCCGACTCTTTGCCATCAAGCGTTGGTGTAAGGATCAAACGATACTGGCGCTGACCAACATCAGCTCGGCCGAAGTGAAGGTCCCTCTCAAACCGGAGGAGGGCGCCGACCCGTGGCTGGATCTATTGACGCGGCAAAAAGTTGATGCCGGTGATGTGGTCTTGCAGCCTTATCAAACGATGTGGTTGGTGTCCGGGAATGACGGCAAAGGTGAGTGATGCGATGGCGAGGCACAACTACCGTTGTCGATTAAAATGCGGCATAGGGGTTGCATGGTCGCAAATCGGGCAGGCAACTAGCAAGACGCGCAGTGGTGGCATGCTGCCGTTTCCATCCGAGTGATGTTACAGGTTGTTGTTAATTTTATCTCTGAGTTTGCCGGAGCATTTAAAGGTCACCACTTTGCGCTCACGTAACATCAAATCTTTGCCTGTGGCGGGATTGCGACCTCTTCGGGGTTTTTTTTCTTTAACACAAAATTTACCGAATCCTGAGACCAAGACATCATCGCCCTGGATCAGAGAGTTCTTAATGATCTCCAACAGGGATTCAATAACGTCAGTGGACTTCTTTTTGGTAAAGCCCAACTCATTCACTTTGCCGACAATTTCATTTTTAGTCAAAGCCATTCCATCTCCTTGTTTCAGGGCTGATCATCAAAGGAACGATATTGCCTGCCTACAATAGTGCTTGGATTAATCCTGCTTTTCTTCAGGTGCTTCTTGGGAAGGATTCAACCGCTCCACATTTTCAACGATGGTGTCTATTTTTTTAGAAATTTCATCAATTTCGGCTTTCAGATCGTCAATATCTTTCATTAGCTATCCCCTGTTTCCAATTCCGCGCAAGATGGTGCAGTCAAGCCCGGAATGTATAGTATATCTTTACATTGCATATTTTTTTTTAACGCTTCCAACAGTTGATCAACGTATGGCCGGCGCAAAGGGCTGAATATGGATTGGCGGTTTCACCAACGGTTTCGCTGCATTTGATTGTAACCTCAAGCAAAAATCGCTATAGGGTCTGGTGATTATTGTGCTATGGGTTTGATGCATCAGACTCAGGCCTGCATAAAATGACAACAGCCGCCTACCGCACGGTAATTATATGGGAATCCCATTGGTGTCAAGCCATGAAAAAAATTGAAACCAAACCATGAGAAAGTATTCGGATAAAAGTTTATTGTTTTTTGCTGTTGGTGATCGGATCGTCGGCGAATCCAACACCGGGAGGATAGCTGGGTTGATCCAACGAGCCCCTTGTATTACACCTTGGATTGCGAAAACAAAAGCAATAACAACCGGGATTTCCGCTGCGCTGGAAATTTACGATGTTTAAGCTGGAGCCGGCGAGCGGAGTCGAACCGCTGACCTACGCATTACGAATGCGTTGCTCTACCAACTGAGCTACGCCGGCCAAGGAAAGCGATTGTCGCTTACTGCGTTTATGAACCAAAAGCAAGAAAAAATTACTTGGCCGCAGTTGCTGGGTCGCCTTTCAGAAACATCCCAAAATGTGGATTTATGCGGGTTGAGTGACACGGCTGCTGCCTATGCGGCTGCCCAGATGTTTAAACAGTTCCAGCGCTTTATGGTTGTTGTGGTTGCCGATCAAAAGGTGGCGGACAGCTTCATGGATGCGATGGCCCTGTTTGTCATTGATGCCCACCGCAGGGTGGTCTATTTCCCACCATACAATTTGATGGCCTTCAAGCACATTGCCTATCATAATGAAACCGCTGCCCGGCGCATCGCCACCCTCTATCAGCTTGTCGAGTGCTCAGAGCCACTTATGGTGGTAACCACCGTGGGTGCATTGGCTCAAAAACTAATCCCTAAAAAAGAATTGATCCAATTCGCGGAGCTGCTCATCGCAGGGGAAGAGGCTGATCGCGAAGCCTTAATTCGCAAGCTGATGGTTGGCGGATATACTCGAACCATGGTGGTTGAAGAGCCTGGCGATTACAGTATCCGGGGAGGACTGATCGATCTTTTCTCGCCGCTGTATTCTGACCCCATTCGGGTTGAGTTTTTTGGTGATCGGGTGGAGTCGATGCGTCGCTTTTCTGCCAACTCCCAACGCACCATCGATAGCATTGATGAAGCCATTGTCTTGCCGGCTCGCGAAGCCCTGGTTCATCCGCATCGGCTTAATGCAATTTTGGGACGCATTCGTCAAAGAGCTTCGCAGATGGAGTTACCGGTCTCCCAAACGCGGGAGATGGTGCAAAAAATGAAACATGAGGGTATTTTTCCAGGGCTGGAAAGCCTTCTGCCGCTCATTTATGCGCAGTTGGATACCTTGATGGATTATGCACCCTCCCATTCACTATGGGTCTTGATGGCGCCCGGACAATTGAACGCTGCTGTCGATGCGCTTCAAACCCAGGCCCAGCGCAGCTATCATAGTGCCATCGATCAACACCATTTATGTATACCACCCGATCAGCTTTACTTGACGTGGCCACAGGTTGAAAACCGGCTCGAACCATTTACCCAAGTGGCTGTGCAGCCTTTTGGCACCGCCTTATCGTTATCCAATTCCGGGGTTGAGCAGGTGGCCTGCCAAGTGGCTGTGCGGGATGTCCATCAATTGGCCGGCGATCTGCGGCTCCACCGATCTTTGGACCAAGCGCTCCAACCCTTCGTGCAATGGCTCAAAAAGTTGCAACAAAACCACACGGCCACTTTAATTGTATGTGGGCGAGCCGTTGATAGAGAACGCCTGACGCAGCTGTTGGCGCCTTATGCGGTCACACCATTGGCGGTTGAAAATATCAATGCAGTGAAACCCCATTCCGGGGAGGTCTATACACTGCTGGGCAAGATGACTGACGGGTTCGAATGGCCTGATGCCGGCATTGCCCTGGTTAGCGACCAAGAGATCTTCGGTAGGGCATATCAGACCCGCAAAGTGTCGGATCGACCCAAGGCGTTGGAGCTCATCCAATATGATGATCTCAAGATAGGCGATTGGGTCGTCCACGCGGCCCATGGGATTGGCCGCTATGGCGGTTTGGTCAAGCTGGACATGGATCGAACCATGAACGATTATCTACTGATCCTCTATCGAGACGAAGATAAGCTATACGTCCCTGTGGAACGCATGGAGCAGGTGCAAAAATATATTGGTGTGGATGGGGTGCCCCCGGTGATGGACAAAATGGGGGGGATGACCTGGGACCGAGTCAAAGCTAAAATTAAACGCACCACGGAAAAAATGGCTGGAGAACTGCTTAAACTCTATGCCACACGCAAAGCCCGCAAGGGTTATGCCTTTGGTAAAACGGACACCTTGTTTCAAGATTTTGAAAATGGATTTCCTTTTGAAGAGACCGCCGACCAGCGCAACGCCATTGAAACGGTGTTGGCAGACATGCGCCAGCAGGTTCCCATGGATCGCCTGGTATGTGGTGACGTAGGCTACGGCAAAACAGAAGTGGCCCTGAGAGCTGCTTTTTTGGCGGTCAGTGATGCGAAACAAGTGGCTCTGCTGGTGCCCACAACCGTGCTGGCTGAACAACACTTGAGCACCTTTCAAGACCGCTTTAAAGATTACCCCGTGCAAGTCGCCTGCATGAGTCGGTTTCGGCCCCCCAAAGAGCAGCGTAAAATCGCCGCAGGTCTAAAAGAGGGCACCATCGATATTGTCATCGGTACCCATCGTTTGCTACAAAAGGACGTGTGTTTTAAAGAATTGGGTCTTTTAATATTAGATGAAGAGCAGCGCTTTGGCGTACGCCATAAAGAAAAAATCAAACGGTTACGCGAAACTGTGGATGTATTGACCTTGACCGCCACGCCCATTCCAAGGACATTGCATCTTTCACTATTGGGGGTTCGCGACATCAGCCTGATATCCACCCCACCGGAACAACGCCGCCCCATTGTAACCTATGTTTGCGAATTGGATGAACTTATCATCACCGAAGCCATTCGCAAGGAATTGGCCAGGGATGGGCAAATCTTTTTTGTGCACAACCATATTGGCAGCATTGAACGTATGGCAGATCGCTTGCAATCACTGGTGCCGGAGGTCAAATTGGCTGTGGCGCATGGTCGTATGGATGAGATGCATTTGGAACAGGTGATGCTGGATTTTATGCAGCAGCGCATCGATTTGCTGGTTTGCACCACCATTATTGAATCGGGCTTGGATGTTGCCAGCGCCAATACCATCATGATCAATCGGGCGGACCGATTCGGCTTGGCCCAGATCTATCAGCTACGGGGGCGTGTGGGGCGCTCCGAAGAGCAGGCATATGCCTATTTATTTATTCCAGGCGAGAGCCAGCTGACCCAGGATGCACAAAAACGGCTAAAAGTGCTGATGGAACACAGCGATCTGGGTTCAGGCTTTCAAATCGCCATGAGCGATCTTAAAATCAGAGGCGGCGGTACCATCCTGGGGGCTTCGCAATCCGGCCGCATCGCAGCAGTGGGGTATGACACTTTCTTAAAATTAATGGAATCTTCGGTGGCTGAGATGAAAGGCGAACTCGTGCAGGAGCCGTTGGTCCCGGAAATTCATCTCCAGCTGTCGGCCTTAATTACGGAAGGCTATATACCGGATATCAATCAACGGCTTCTTTTTTATCGTCGCTTGGCCAAACTGTCCGATATTAAATCGATTAGTGCCATAAAAGCGGAAATGGCGGATCGTTTTGGCACTCTACCTGATGAGGTGGAAAATCTATTGCTAAAAATTATGCTCAAGATTTTAGCTGTGAGGGCCGGATGTAAGCGTCTGGATCTGACCGCAGGACGATTGGCCCTTCAATTTTCAGCCATTCACCAGGCTCATCCTTTAGGTATTGTGGATATGCTTGGCGGCAAGGCAAACCCCTATCATCTCAGCCCGGATCACACCTTTACCGCCAATCTGCGCAAAGGGCCGCCGCGTGCTCAGCTTGCTCAGGTGAAAAACATCTTGATAGAAATAGCGCAGCATGTTAACCAGTAAACCTTTAAAAATATAGCAGGTTTGATTATTTTAGGCTGTTTGTTCGCCATCTAAAGGAGGTCCGGAAATTCATCGGACGCTCTGACCTGCCTCATCATGATATGGAGGAATCGGTGCACACCACAAGGATTTGGGTCAAGAAGCCAGGGTGGTGCCTGATCGTAATCATCGCCGTGGGGATGGGGATCGGTGCTTGCGGGTCCAAAAATGCGGATGACGACTATTTATTGCGTGTGGGTAGCAGTGTCATTACAGTCCTGGAATTCAAACACGCGGTTGCCGCAGCGGGCGAAGAAGCCTTTCCTGGGGAACGGGAAATTCCATCAGAAGCTAAAAATGACCTGCGTATGCGGGTGCTGAATCAATTAACCGAGGAACTACTGATATCGGAATATGCACGCAATCAAGGCTTTCAGGTTACCGATGCTGAGCTCGAGCGAGCGGTGAATGACATCAAAGCGGACTATCCTGACAACACCTTTGAAGAGACCTTGCTTGAAAATGCTGTTTCTTTTAAAAGCTGGCGCCTAAAGCTATCCAGGCGTTTGTTGGTTGAAAAAGTCATTGGCAAAGAATTGGTGGATCAGGTTAAAATTACTTCTGAAGATGTGGCCACCTATTACCAGACCCACTATGCTCAGGGGCCGCCCGAAGGTGAATCCCCCGAGCAGATCAACATAAAAATCGTTCGCCATTTGCGTAAACAAAAAGCAGAAGCCATGTATCAGGACTGGATCGAAAAATTGCGCAAGACGTATTCCACCGATCTCAATCAGAATCAATGGGATCGCTTGATCGAAATCCATTGATGGCCTTGAACGGTGTGTATGCATTTGGGGATTAGGGAGAACAAAGGTTTGAGAAAAAAAGATATGTCAAACGCAGTGCGGTTTGCCATACGGGCACTGGCATTGTGGATGATCATGGGGATGGGCCTGATGGCGCCCCCGGCCTGGTCTGAGCTTGTCGATCGTATCGCGGTGGTCGTCAATGACGATATCATTCTACTCTCGGAGCTGAACAAGGCCATGCTGCCCATCGCCCAGGTCATCGCGAAACAAGGCTATACGGAGGCTCAGCAGACCCGCCTGTTAAAGGAACAAAGGGCCCTAAAACTCGAGGAAATGATTTATGAAAAACTCACCGATCAACAGATTGAGCGCTACGGTATCAAGATTGATGAGCAAGAGCTGGATGCCACCATCGAGCGCATAAAGGCAGCCAATCGACTCACGGAAGAGCGTTTTCGCCAAACTCTGGCCATGGATGGTATGAGCTATGATGAATACCGCAAACAGGTTAAAGAAAAACTGCTGCGGCGCAAATTGGTCAATTATGAAGTGCAGTCCAAAATTGTGATCACCGATGAAGACGTTAAGGCTTACTACGATAGTCAAAAAGCGCGTTATCAGGGAAAAACCAAATATCATTTGCGTCATATTTTAATTAAGGCAAATTCAAATGCCGGCGAGTTGGAGCGCACGCAGGGGTATCAACAGGCCCAGAACATTTACCAGCGTTTAAAGAAAGGTGAACCTTTCACAAAGTTGGCCAGCGTCTATTCAGATGCACCGACTTCAAAAAATGAGGGGGAGCTAGGCGTGTTTGAAGTCAATTTGCTGACTGATAAAGCTCGCCAAGCGCTGGCACGTATTGATAAAGGGCAATTCACTGAGATCATAGAGACCGATCAAGGTTATCAGATCTATTTTATTGAAGACATCATCAGTGCCGGCGGTACCAGCCTGGCGGAAGCGAAAACTGAGATTCAAGATAAGCTCTATGCTGAGCAGGTGGATCAAAAGTACAGGGCATGGATTCAGGAGTTACGGCAAAAGGCCCATATTCAAATCATGGAGTGAAATTAATGCAGGAGCAGGGTTAGATGCCAAGCAAGGCTACCCCCATAGGTTTTGGGCGCTATTTGCAAACTTGTCGCCGATCCAAGGGGATCGGTCTTGAGGATATATCCCAACAAACTAAAATTACTGTTGATATTTTACAGCAGCTTGAAAATGAAAATCTGGATCGCTTGCCGGCTCCTGTATTTGTCAAAGGATTTTTAAAGGCCTTTGCGCAAGCTGTGGGTGCTGATCCGCAGGAGGCCGTTCAGCGCTTTCAGCTCTATTTGGCCAATCGCGGCTCAATACAGCACACGGGACAACCCATTTCCTCTGGCGGGGCGGGCAACTGGCTTCGCCTCATGCTGGCCTTGGTACTGTTTGCTGCACTTGTTACGGGAACGGTATATTTGGCGGAATGGATGCAGGACACCACCACGATGCCGACACTGCAGCCAGAGACATCTTCCCCGCAGGTTTCGGACCCGCCGGCGATACTTAAGGAGATCGAAAGCCCGGCCAAGACCGAGATACCCGCAGTCCCAGAGCAAACCACCCCAGAGGAAACAGACCTGTCGTCACCTGTCGTCACGCCGCTTCCCAAGCTGACTTTGCGCATGACGGCAGTAGAAGCCACTTGGCTGAAAGTTGTTGTCGATGATTCGGACCCGCGTGAATTCACGCTTAAGACCGATCACGACGTGACCCTGGTGGCCCAAGATCAAATTGATTTGGTTATTGGCAATGCCGCAGGCATTCAATTGATACTCAACGATCAACCCGTGCCTGTGGTGGGCAGCAAAGGACAAGTGGTGGCCCTTCACTTGCCGTAGTGTTTAGGACCGCTAAACCGGTGTCAATACTGGTATAGAAAGTCATTACGATGGCCCAAGATCGAAATCGAATCCTTGTGGAGAGTATCCGGCGGCTTTTACGACGCAAGGCGTATCCCAATCTGCGCAAGATCGTAAACAAAACCCATGCAGCCGATCTGTCCATCGTGTTTCGTTCTCTACCTGTGGTCGATCAGCGCCTATTGTTCAAAATGATGGTGGATCCGGAGGACAAGGGTACACTGCTCAGCGAGATGGATGAGGATGCCTACCTTGTTCTTGCCAAGGAGCTTGATCTAGATGATCTGGTAGGGATTTTTGAATCCATGCCCAGCGATGATGTCGCAGATTTGATCGATATACTGCCGGAGGAAACCTCAAACGCCATCTTGAAAAAGATGCACAAAGAGGGTTCCGAGGAGGTTAGCGATCTTCTGAGTTTCGCTGACGGTACGGCGGGTCGGATCATGACCCCCGATTTTATCGCATTGGGAGAGAATATCACTGCCAGCGAAGCCATTGTCTCGCTTCAAAAAGAGTACAGCGATGTAGAGATGCCCTTCTACCTGTATGTGGTCGATGAGTATAACAAATTGGTCGGCGTCAGTTCATTGCGGCAGTTGGTTGTGGTGCCGCCGGAAACTCCCTTGAAACAATTGATGGTGACGCAGGTCTTCTCCGTGCAAACGGACATGGATCAGGAGGAGGTGGCCAAATTTGTAGCCCGTTACGATATCCTGGCTGTACCGGTGGTGGATGAGACCAATGCGCTGGTGGGTATTGTCACCGTTGATGATGTCATTGATATTTTCCGCAATGAAGCCACAGAAGATATGCTCAAAATGGCAGGCGTCGGCGAAGAGTACGTTGAAACCAAATCGGTATGGAAAAGCACCCGTATCCGGCTGCCATGGCTTTTTGCCAGTTGCGTGGGGGGTATCATGGCCTTTTTCATTATCGGGCACTTTGAGGGTGTGCTACGGCAAGTGGCCTATCTGGCCGCCTTTATCCCTGTGATTATGGGAATGGGCGGCAACATCGGCATCCAATCATCCACCATTGTGGTACGTGGCTTGGCCACTGGCCGACTCCATGTGCGTGATATCGGCAAAGTGGTGGTCAAAGAGCTGTGCATCGGTGTGATATTAGGTGCGGTCTACGGCTTCTTCATCTCAGCTGTGGCCCAGTTTGCATGCAATATTTGGCAATTGGCCATAGCTGTCGGACTGGCCCTCATGAGTTCCATGACCATCGCCGCCCTTGTGGGTTCTTTTGTCCCCATGATCATGGCGCGTGCCAATTTTGACCCCGCCGTCTCCACAGGGCCATTTGTAACCACGGCCATTGATATCATCAGCGTCTTTGTTTATTTTATCATTGCGACCGCGCTGTTGGGATTATAAGCGACATGGGCCGGTATACCACTTCGGCCATTGTGCTTCGGAGAAGAGAATATGGCGACTTTGATCTGATCGTGACCGCACTAACCTGTGACCACGGCAAGCGCACCTTTATTGCCAAATCCGCCAAAAAGAGTACCAAACGTTTTCCGGGTATATTGGAACCTTTCAACGCGTTGCAGCTCACCTTTCGTACCGGCCGACGCAAGGGCATGGCCTTGCTGGAAGAGGCGACCTTAATCCGCGCTTTTACACCTATCCGCTCCGATTTTACCCGAACGGCTTATGCCAGCTACTGGTCCGAGTGCATTGCCAGTTGGGTCCAAGAGGAACACATCCAATCGGATCTTTATCCTTTGCTTTTTTTTGCATTGGATGAACTGGCATGTGCTGCCATATCCGCTCCGCAGTTGCATGTACTTTTCCAAATGCGCTTCATTGGTCAAGAAGGGTTACAGCCGGTTCTTACCCAATGCAGTCATTGCCACACTGAAATAGATCAAGTGGCTGAACCGCACTTTTGTGTCGATCTTTCCAGTGGCGGGGTGGTTTGCCATCTGTGCCCAACCCAAGGTCATGCGCCATTGCACTTGAGCAAAGGCACGCTCAAGCAATTGCTATGGATTGCCAGTGGTGATTTTACCAAAGCCAAGCGGGTCAGGTTCGCCCCACGCGCTTTGTTCGAAGCCACAGCTTTTTTAGAGGCATTTTTACCCTATCACATCGGATATCAACCCAAAAGCTTGAAGATCCTAAGACAAATCCGCGGACAGGTGCCCCCGGAAGCCCAACAGGATACGAAAGTCCATTCGGACCATTAACCCAGAGAGAAGGCAGGGTCATGGGAATGCGCAAAAAATTGGAGATGCAGCCGATAGAAGCCTCCGCACCGTGTCGTATCGACATGGGCGGTACATTGGATTTGAGTACTTTTTATCTGCCCTTGCGCCATCTGTCGCCTTGCACATTTAATATCGCCTTAAATTTACGCACCCATGTCAAACTGACGCCTTTTGAAAAGGGTCGTTTGAAAGTCAGCTCGCATGGCTTTAAAAGCGTTGTGACATCGATCGATCAGGCGCCATTTAATCACCCATTGGGATTTATCCTGGCTGTGGCCACCTGTTTTCAAGCAGATGGGATTCATATTCAGATCCAATCGACATCGCCACCGCGCAGTGCCTTGGGGGGATCTTCTGTCGCTGCCGTGGCATTAATATGGGCGCTGAGCAAATTATTAGCACGCAGCGGCCACCCCATGCCCAAGCGCAGCAGCGTGGCTGTTTTGGCCCACGCCATTGAACAAAGCGTGGCAGGGGTACCCTGCGGTCTGCAGGATCAATTGGCAGCTGTTTATGGTGGTGTCAATGCCTGGTATTGGCAAGCTGATCCGGCCAAGCGACCCTTCGAACGTCAGAAAGTTGTGCCCACCACGGCATATGATCAATTGGCGCAACAAATAATGGTGGCCTATTGTGGAAAACCGCATGTCTCTGCGGACGTAAATGCCACTTGGGTGCGGCAGTTTGTGACAGGTCAGCACCGTCACATCTGGCATCAAATTATCGATTGCAGTCGTCGGTTTGTCGAAGCCCTTGGGGACACTGCAATTGAAAAAGCCCAGGCGGCCATGAATCAAGAGCTGGATCTGCGTTGTCAGCTGACGCCTGAGGTGTTGGACAGTGTGGGGCAGCAATTGGTCACCGCCGCTCGTGACAATCAATGCGCGGCTCGTTTCACCGGTGCCGGGGGAGGGGGTTGCATTTGGACATTGGGGACACCTGAGCAAATTGAACGTCTGCGCCCTGTATGGGAGACCCTTGTGAATTTGCATCCGTCAGCAAGAATTCTTTCTGCCGGCATCGATACCCAGGGATTGTTGTGATTGAATTTGTTCAGATCGCGTGCTATGCAGGCATGAAAATCGGCCGCAGGCAAAAAAAAGGAACGCCATATGTATTTTCAAGATGTTATCTTGGCTTTGCACAAGTTTTGGACCCGCAAAAATTGTATCATGGTGCAACCCTACGATATCGAGGTGGGGGCCGGCACATTTCATCCGACCACAGTGCTGCGTGCCTTGGGCCCGGAGCCATGGCGTGTCGCTTACGTGCAGCCTTCCAGACGACCCACCGATGGCCGCTATGGTGAAAATCCCAATCGTTTGCAACACTATTACCAATACCAGGTCATTTTAAAACCCTCTCCCCTGGACGTTCAGCAGCTTTACTTGTCAAGCTTGAAAGTGTTGGGCATCGATCCTTTGGCCCATGACATCCGATTCGTTGAAGACGATTGGGAATCTCCCACCCTGGGGGCTTCGGGCTTGGGTTGGGAAGTATGGCTCGATGGCATGGAAATCACGCAGTTTACTTATTTTCAACAAGCCGGGAGCATCGAACTGACCCCCATATCAGTGGAACTGACTTATGGACTGGAACGGATCTGCATGTATCTGCAGGAGGTGGACAATGTATACGACTTGAAGTGGAGCAAATCGATCCGATATGGCGATGTGCATCATCAGCAGGAGGTCGAGCAATCCACCTATAACTTCGAGCAAGCCGATGTGGCCATGCTGCTTAATCTGTTTTCACAATACGAGGCGGAGTCCAGTCGCATCATTGAAAAGGGTTTGGTTCTGCCGGCCTATGAATATTGTTTAAAGTGCTCCCATACATTCAATTTGTTGGATGCGCGCGGTGCGATCAGTGTCACCGAACGCACCGGATACATCGGACGCATTCGCAACTTGGCGCGAGCATGTGCCGAAGCGCATCTGAATCAGCGTAAGGCCATGGGATTCCCGCTGCTGGACCGTTAAACGAATCGCTTTGAATAATTGATGTGAACGCTTGCTAACTGTTTGAACCGATTGAGGTACCCATGAGTCGTTTGCTTCTTGAAATAGGAACTGAAGAGATCCCTGCAGGATACATCAAGCCTGCATTAGCGGCGCTGGCCAATAACCTGGACCGCCAATTGACCCATGCCCGGCTCGGCCACGGCAAAATAAAAACGTATGGCACGCCGCGGCGCTTGGTGGTCAGCATTGACCAGGTGGATGACCGGCAAAAAACTATTCGTGAGCAGGTGTTGGGCCCACCCGAGCGCATTGCCTTTGACGATCAGGGACAAGCCACGGTGCCCGCACAGAAATTTGCAGAAAAAGTCGGCGTTGCCCTGGACCAACTGCGTGTCACAGAAACCGACAAAGGGCGCTACGTCTGTGCTCAGATCACTGAAAAGGGAAGGGCCGCCAAAACGATCCTCGGCCAGTTGCTGCCCGAAATCATTCTGGCAACGCCATTTCCCAAAACCATGCGCTGGTCTGATATGAGCATTGCCTTTGCGCGCCCCATCCAATCCCTTTTAGCCTTGCTAGATCAAACTGTGATCCCATTTGCATTGGGTCCCAAGATTAAAAGCGGCCGATTTGCCTGGGGGCACATGTTCATGCAACACCAAAAGATTAAAATCAGCGATGCCCACAGCTATTTGGACCGCATGCGCGACGCCCATGTGGTGGTGGATATCCAAGTCCGCAAAGAGATGGTTCAGCAGGAAATAGACGCAGCAGCCAAGGCCTTGGGCGGGCAAATTTTGCCGGACGATGAGTTGCTCGACATTGTGACCAACTTGGTCGAAATTCCCATCGCCAGTGGTGGCCGATTTGATGATCTCTTTTTGGAACTGCCGCGCGAGATTCTGGTTACCGCTATGCGAGAGCATCAGAAGTATTTTGCTGTAGTTGATAATGCCGGCGAACTGATGCCCTGCTTTGTGGCGGTGAACAATACACGCATCACGGATTTGGACTTAGTAGCCAAAGGACATGAACGGGTTTTGCGCGCGCGGCTTGCGGATGCCCAATTTTTCTACCGCACAGATCTGGGCGATTCAATGGACCAGTGGGGTGAAAAGCTCAAAGGCGTGCTGTTCCAAGCCAAACTGGGCAGCATGCACGCCAAAGCCCAGCGGGTGGAAAAAGTGGCCCGCTATCTTAGCGAGACCGTTGCGCCCGAACTTAATGCGCAGGTCGTACGGGCAGCGCAATTGTGTAAAACCGACCTGGTCAGCCAAGTCGTCGGCGAATTTGCCAAACTTCAGGGCATTATGGGCAGGGTGTATGCCTTAGCGGCCGGGGAACAGGCTGAGGTGGCCACGGCCATCGAAGAGCATTACCAGCCGATATATTCCGGTGGTGCACTGCCCCAGACGCTTACCGGCGCACTTTTGGCCCTTGCCGATAAATTGGACACCATCTGTGCATGTTTTTCTGTGGGCCTGGTACCCACGGGCGCATCAGATCCATACGCTCTACGGCGCCAGGGCATAGGCATCGTCCACATTATGGTGACACACCAATTGCCTTTTTCTTTAAATGAAGCCATCCGTGTCGGGGTTCAACTTTTCGATCAGAATGGGGCATCTGCAGTGATCGATGCCGTCTATACGTTCATTCGCAATCGCATCGGTCGTATTTTAGCCGAGGAAGACTACGATAAAGATGTCATTGCAGCAGTCATCGATGTTTCCGTGGATCATGTTCCCCACGTGTGGCAGCGCGTGGCTGCACTGCAAGCGCTTAAAAGGGCGGCTGACTTTGAACCTCTGGCCGTGGCCTTCAAGCGCGTTGTCAATATCCTGCGCAAGGCGGATGTGCCCCTGCCAGCGGCACCCGATCCCTCATTATTTCAGGAGCCGGCAGAAAACGGACTGTATGAAACCTATCATAAGGTTAAGCAGCAGGTCAGAGCCGATTTGGCTGTTGGCGATTTCAAGAAGGCCCTGAAAACCATAGCCGCCTTACGACCATCGGTCGACCGGTTTTTTGATGATGTGATGGTGATGGCCGATGACCTCGCTGTGCGCAACAATCGGTTGGCGTTATTGGCATCCATCGCCGCTGTATTTAAGGATATTGCTGATTTTTCTAAAATAACAACTTAAATCCTGTCGCGGAGACGTCTATCCATTAGACGCATTCACGGCAAATCCAGCGAGGTGTCGCAAAAATGCCCTACGATCCAGAAAAAGATGAGATGCTGCAGCAGTGGCGCTGCGAACAGACGGGTTTGGTTATCTCCATCCAGCGTTACGGCGGCGGTGAAGCCAAATTACAAATTGGTCCCCGCATTTTAATGAAAAAAGATGGTACGCCGCGGGCGCCGGTTAAAGCAGGCCGTTTGACCATTGAGGACCTGATGTGGCTCTATGACATCATCGATGAAGTCAAAGATGAATTGAGTGCGTTGGCTTCTCCGGAGTAAGGTCGTTATATTCTTTTCGAGGCCCGATGAACATTGACAATCTCGTCGCTCAGCTAGAGCGTTATAACCGTGCCTATCGTGCAGGCACCCCGCAGGTCAGTGATGCCATATATGACGAACTGGTCGAGCAACTGCGAATATTGGCGCCACAGCACCCTTTTTTGCACACCATTGAACCGGAACTTTTTACCTCCCGGGTAGAAGTGCGGCACCCCTCTCCCATGCTTTCCATCGAGAAGGTCTATATCGAAAAAGAAAAAGATTTGGAAAGACTGCAACGCTTTTTACAAAGCGCTGAAAAAACGGCTCACGCGTTGGGTTTGAGGAAGCCGATTTTCAAGGTGACCGTGAAACTTGATGGTTTGGCCGGCCGTGATGACGGCACGGTTTTGGCCAGCCGGGGCAACGGGCTGATTGGATATGACATCAGCCAAGCTTATAAAAAAGGCGTCGTTCCCGTGGGTGGACGGGGCCAGGGGCTGGGTGAAGTTGTGGCTGTACAGTCCTATTTTGACGCACAATTGGCTGACAAATTTGAACACCCTCGCAACATGGTGGTGGGGATTATCTCCTCGGATACGTTAAACCCGGATGCCCAAAGGGCATTGGATGACGGTATGGTTCACTTCATGCCATACAATCAAATGCCATCCTGGCAAGGCCATGGGGTTGAGCTGCTGCAAGGTCTGAACACCATCAGTGATGAGTTGATGGCGAAAACCGACTACCCTATGGACGGCTTGGTGGTGGAAGTGGTGGATGAACAAATCAAGGTCCATTTAGGGGCCACGGCCCATCACTACCGGTGGCAGATTGCCGTTAAACACAGGGGTGAGACTGCCGAAACGACAGTTCTGGCTGTGCTATGGCAAGTGGGTCGCACCGGACACGTAACCCCCGTATTGGAAGTGTCGCCAGTGGCACTGTCCGGTGCCACCATTCGGCGCGTGACAGCCCACAACGCCACCAAAATAATAGATGGCGGTATCGGACCCGGCGCCAGGGTACAGGTCATCCGCAGCGGCGAAGTGATTCCCAAAATCGAAAAGGTCCTGACCCCAGCCCAAAATATCAGCACCCCATCCCATTGCCCCCGCTGCAATCAATCCCTGTCATGGGAAAACAGGGGTAACAGCCGAGGTACCGACCCTAAAGAGGTTAGGTTCCTGTATTGTCATAACCGAAACTGCCCTGCCAGGATAGAGGCACGGTTGAGTCATTGGTTTAAAACCTTGGGCACTGCAGACTGGTTTGGTATCAAAACCCTAGAGAAATTGGTGGCGGCCGGTTACGACAACCTGGAAAAGATCTATGCCATGGATGTAAATCATTTCCTGGATTTGGGATTTGGGCCGGTGTTGTCTCAGAATCTAGCTGATGCCTTGACTGCCAGCCGTACCAAACCCACTGAAGATTGGCGTTTTTTAGCCGCTCTGGGCATTGAGCGTTTGGGGTTGGGTGACAGCCGCACTCTGCTCTCTCACTTTGCTTTGGAGGTGCTGCCCGACATTTCTCAGGAAGCCATTATGACCATCAAGGGATTCAAAGAACAAAAAAGCAGTGCCATTGTCCAAAGTTTGGCCCAACTGAAGCCCATCTTCTTGCATATGCTGCGCCTTGGGTTTAACCTGCAAAAGAGTCCTATGCAATCGGATCAGGCCGGTATCGAGAGCCCGATTGCCGGCAAAAAAGTGGTCTTTAGCGGCAAACTGGCAGGCGGCAGCCGTGAACGGATGCAGGCCCAAGCGCGACGACTGGGCGCCCAGGTACAGACAGCTGTCAGCGGTGCCACCGATATACTGGTTTGCGGCCAAAACGTGGGGGCCGCCAAACGACAAAAAGCGGCCAGGCTGGGGATTGAAATGCTTTCCGAAGCAGACTATTATCAGTTGATCGACCGATCCGAAGGCTGATCAGGTGCCGGCATCCGGCACACATCTGAAGGCTTTGGGGCCAAAAAGAGGCAGGTGCGCTATGGATAAAAAGGTTCGGGCCCATGTGATGATCTTAGGACGGGTTCAAGGCGTCTTTTTTCGGGCGGAGACTCAGCGGGCGGTTCAAGGCACGGGTGTCTCGGGTTGGGTGCGCAACCGTCCCAATGGAACGGTGGAAGCCGTTTTCGAGGGGTTGCAACAGGATGTTGACAAAGCCATCACCTGGTGTCACACCGGTTCACCCATGGCCCGGGTAACCGATGTTCAGGTGAGCTGGGAAGTGTATACCGGGGAATATGATACTTTTGAAGTGACCTTTTGAAAAAAGGAGCAATCGTGGATTTTAAGCATCATATCGAAACGACATGGAATCTGTTGCTCGGCAACATCGTGGCATTGATTCTGATCACCCTGGTTTTGTTGGGTGTCAGCGCCCTGTCGCTGGGCATTTTGGCACCGGTGATCGCCGCCGGCTATACCCATAGCCTACTCCTGTTGATTCGCAACGGCCGCGAGCCTAGGATTCAGGACCTTTTTTCACATATGAATCTATTTCTGCCATTGCTTGGGTTCGCCCTTGTGGTCTTCGTGGCTAGCTTCATCGGTTTCCTGCTGCTGTTTTTGCCCGGAGTTGTCCTGATTGCGGCGGTCATTTTCTGCTGCGTCTACATGTTCCCCTTGATGACTGATCGGAAAATGGATCTTATCATGGCAATCAAAGAAAGCTATGCCATGGCCAGACAGGGTGATATCTTGGACCATGTGGTGGTGGTGGTTCTCTATTTGGCCATCACGATGATTGGCGGCAGTACCTTTATTGGTGTGCTGTTGACCATGCCAATGGCCACCCTATTTCTGATGTCCACCTATGAAGAAAAGAGAAAAACAACCCCGCCACCTGCGCCGCAGACGCAATCCGACGCCATGTAACACAAAGACTGGATAACAGCTTTGGGTGGATTCTGCATTTGCCGGATTAGAACAAGGCCTCCGCAAATCGTTTCGGATCAAAAGGTTGCAGATCTTCGATACTTTCACCAACGCCGATATAATATAGCGGAATATTCAATGACTGACAGATGCTGATCACAATACCCCCCTTGGCCGTACCGTCCAATTTGGTCAGCGCCAATCCGGTGATCTCGATGGCGTCATGGAAAAGCTTGGCCTGGGAAAGCGCGTTTTGACCGGTAGTTGCATCCAGCACCAGTAAGGTTTCATGGGGTGCATCGGGAATTTTCTTGGCCAGGGTGCGTTTGATTTTTTTGAGTTCCTCCATCAAATTGACCTTGGTGTGCAGTCTCCCGGCGGTATCCACGAAAACCGTGTCCATGCCCCGGGCCAGGGCGGCCTCCATACCATCGTAGGCAACGGCCGCCGGATCGCTGTTTTCTTTGTGTTTGACGATGTCGGCGCCGGACCGTTTCGCCCAAATGGATAGTTGTTCGATGGCGGCGGCCCGAAAGGTATCTGCGGCGGCAATTAGCACGGATCGGCCTTGGGCTGTCTCGCGGGCAGCCAGTTTCCCGATGGTTGTGGTTTTGCCCACGCCGTTGACACCCACTACCATCACCACATGGGGTTGGGTGCTCTTGCGAGGCTGCGGTGCTGCTTGAGCGGTATCCAACAAGGCGAGTATGTTTTGGCGTAAAAGAGCTTTTAAATCATTGGGGTCCTTTATTTTACCTGCCTGGCGGGAAATTACCTCCATCAGGCCCATGGCCGTTTGTACACCGATATCCGAGGTGATCAACAGCTCTTCCAGTTCTTCGAGCATCTCGTCGTCAATTTGTCGCTTGGCGCTGAAAAGAGCATCAATATCGGTGGTGAGGATATCACGGGTTTTTGATAGGCCATTTTTGAGACGCGAAAAAAGGCCCTTGCGTTTAGCGCAGGTCGGTTCATCCGGCTTGCCATGTTTTTTTTCCAGGACGGGTTCGGTTACAGCAATTGCCGTTGCTCTCGAAATCTTGCCCGACTCATCAGCCGCGTCGTCGCTCGCTGGTGCCTGCCGGGGATCGTCTACGGTTTTCGTTGCCTTGTTTTTCTTTTTAAACAGTTTAATGGCCATGGGTCACCTATCAGGCCGCGTTTTCCATAAGGTTTACCGAAACGACTTTGGAGATGCCTTTCTGTTCCATGGTGATGCCGTAAAGGGATTCAGCAAACTCCATTGTTTTTTTATTGTGTGTGATCATAATGATTTGGGATTTTTTACCGATGACCTGCATCAAATTGTTAAAGCGCACCACATTGGCTTCATCCAGGGGTGCATCAATTTCATCCAGCAAACAGAACGAGGCCGGGCGAATAAGGAAAATTGCGAAAATAAATGCAATGGCCGACAACGCCTTTTCACCACCTGAGAGCAGGCTCATGCGGGTTAGTTTTTTACCCGGGGGGTGGACCATAAATTCAACGCCTGTTTCCAAGGGTTTGCCCGGTTCGGTCAACTCCAGCTTTGCCGCGCCGCCTTCAAACAATTTGGGGAACACTTCGGTGAGCTTGGCGTTTACCTGCTCGAAGGTCTCTACGAATTTGGTCTGGGTGATGCGGTTAATTTTACGAATGACTTTATCCAAATCCTCGATGGCGTTCTCCAAATCCTGGCGTTGTTCAGTTAGGAAATCAAAACGTTCTTTGAGTTCCTCGTACTCTTTGATGGCTCCCAGATTGACATCCCCAATATGCGCCATTTTTGCGCGGAATTTTTCCAGTTCTTTTTCCATTTCCGCAACAGACATTTTCAGAGAATCGCTTGCATCGGCTTGCTGCAACCGCATGTTGCTGATGGAAAGATGATAGCGTTCCTGGGCTTTGCCGGCAATGTTGTCACGCATGATGCGCTTTTCAGACAAGTCCAGTTCTAAGAGCCGTATTTTTTCTAATGTTTTTCCACGCTCGGATTGAAGAGCCGTCACATGCTCATCGTGCGCTTTTAAGTGGGTATCAATGACGTTGTATTCGTCCTCATTGGATGACAAATCAATCTCCAGACGTTTGAGCACTTCGTACATTTGCTGCACGGATTGTTCTTTGGCGGCCAATTGGGACTGTGCTTCGACGCTTTTTTGTTTTTTGATAGCAATATCTTTCTGAAGCTGCTCCAACCGACGGTAGCTATCAGATTCGAACTCCTTAAGCCGGCTAAGGGTCTGGGTGCCATTGTCCAGTTGGGTGTGAAAGGCCGTCAATTGAAGCTTCAGATCCACCACTTTCTGATTGTGTGTCTCCAGGCGTGCGGATAGCCGGCCGATCTGCTGTGAGGCTTCTGCTGTCCCGGCTTGGGCTTGTTTGACGCCTTCCGTGATTTTAGCCAGAGCCTGATTATAACGGGACAACTCCTCTTCAAGATCGCTCTCTTCACCCAACAACTGCTCTTGTTCCAATTCCACAATTTCGAGATGGCGCTGCGCATTTTTTAAATCTTCGCCCAAGCGGTACAATGCTTTTTCAATGTCTACGGCTTCCTGCTGGTCTTCATTTTTAAGGGCAATTGTTTTTTGGAGTTTGGTTTCCAATTGCCGGACAACTTCTTCCATCTCTGTTTGTTGATCTTTGGCATGGATGAGCTGTTGGTCCAATTGTTGACAATGCGCCTTGAGTGTCTTGAGTTCTTTCTTTTTGGACAAAATGCCTGTCAACTGTTCCTGGCTGCCACCGATGATGATGCCCTGGTGGGAAACCACATCACCGCTTTGGGTAACAATGGTTTGGACGCATCCGTTACGGTTGAACAATGCCAGGGCGTCTGCCATGGTCGGCACCACCGCGACATGTCCCAACAATGCCTGGGCAATGGGTTGGTACTTCTGTGCCAGGGAAAGATGTTGGAGCAAACCATGTGCCGGCGCAACAGGGCCCTTCTCTGCACCGCCCAGCGGTTTAACAGCCGCTACCGGGATAAAGCCGCTGCGTCCGGACCGGCTGGCTTGCAGGTAGTCAATGGCTGAGGCACCGGCATCTTGATTTTCCACCAGGATATATTGTAAAGCCTCCCCCAAGACCGCCTCAACGGCGGTTTCATATCCAGGGGCGGGCTCTATGATATCCGCCAGCAGGCCGATAATGCCTTTCAATGGTTTCGCTGAGGATTGGCTTGCTTCGGCATTGTCCTCCTTGTGGCGAGCCTGCATAATCGCTTTGACACCATCACGATACCATTCAAAATTGGCAGCCATCTTTTTTAAAGCCGCCAATTGGGCCTGGGCATTGTGGCAATTCAACTCCAGACGTTGGGTTGTTTTTACTTGAGCGCCCAAAGCGTCTGAGTGCGTCGTCAACTCGGATTTAAATGCTTCGATTTGGGCGTTGTGGTCTGCTATCCGTTTTTGAATCTCTTTCAATTCCAGTTGGGTTTGATGGCGTTCTTTTTCAACGTCGCCCACTTTTTTACCGGCCAAAGCGACTTCCTCGTCAATCCTTACCAATCGCCGTTTAACCGATTCTTTGTTGCTGGATGTGTTTTGGTAAATGTTTTTGTAGCGCGCTTCTTCGGCAACCAACCGCATCAGCTCATTTTTTTTCGCTTCGATGCTTTCATTCAATGCGTTAAGCTGGGTTTGCACCCCTTGACCCTGTTGGCGTTCTGCGTCAATCTGGGTCTTAATTTGTTCAATGTTCTTTTCGAGCGTTGTGTTTTGCTGGGCTACCTGTGCCACTTCCGTGCCGATATTCTCGGTTTTATCATTAAGTTCTTGACTTGCGCGTTCCAGATCATCGGCTTCGGCGTTGAGACGCTGGATATCGGTGCTCAGATGAACCCGTTCGGCTTCCGCACGATCGATGGTCCGCTGGGTATCAAAGCGTTTGGTTTTTTGGGCACCAATCTCCTGATCTTTTTGGTGGCGTTTGAGTTTAATCTCCTCTATGGCCGCATCAACCTTTTTAAGCTGGGCCACATGGCCAATGTCGGTATCCTTGAGCTCGCGCATCAAAGACTGGGCATCGTTGAGCTGACGATTGTAGTTGTCGTAGTAGTGCAGCAACAAAAGCGTATCCATGGATTTGATACGCTTTTGATAGTCATTGTATCGTTCTGCCTTTTTCGCTTGGCGCCTTAGACCGGCCATTTGCCGATTAATTTCGGCAATAATGTCGTTGATCCGCAGCAGGTTTTGATGGGTGGCCTTTATTTTTCTAAGGGCCTCGTTTTTGCGAAATTTGTATCGCGTCACGCCGGCGGCCTCTTCAATAAAGAGACGCCTTTCATCGGGGCCGGCATCAATGATAGCACCGATATTACCTTGCTGAATAATAGAAAAGGTGCGGGTGCCTACGCCGCTGCCCATAAAAAGGCTGTATATGTCTTTTAAACGGCACGGTTGCCGGTTAATCAAATAAGCGCTCTCCCCGGATCGAAAAAGACGGCGAGTGATGCTGATCTCAGGATAATCTTTATACGCTTCAGGAGCGTGCCCGTTGTCGTTGGCCAAGGTGAGGGTCACCTCGGCCATGCTGAGGGGTGCTTTGCCGCTGGCACCGGCAAAGATGATGTCTTCCATCGCTTTACCCCGCAACTGTTTAACGCTTTGTTCTCCCATGACCCAGCGCAGGGCATCAATGACATTGCTTTTGCCGCAACCATTGGGCCCGACAATGGCCGAAATCCCGGAAGGAAATGCGATACTGGCCTTATCGAGAAAGGATTTAAACCCTAATATATCAATTTTTTTTATTTTCATGGGGAGTGCCTCCAAGGCGCCCTGATGGCAGCATCGTAAATTTTATATCGATGTTCAGGGCAGTGGCGATTGCACCTAACCTATTGAGATGATATTTATGGGTCATTAGGTTATTCATCGATCAGTTTTGACGCAACCTACATACCAAGAGCCGGGGGGGATGTAAAGGGAAAAGCACAAGGGAGGGTGTAAAAAAGTACAGTCCTATACAATATATGGTGTCCATCTCAAAAACCGCACCCGTGCCTAAGTTACCGGCAACACTGGGAGTTTTTGTTCGGTGGGGGACGTTTCCTACATAGTTGTTTGCACCAGGTTAGGCTTGACTAAAGCGGCTTCGGACCGGTAAAAGTGGTTGATTTCAATATAAGAATCGTACCTTTGATGACACGCATGGGCGCGTGTAACGTTTAATATTTACTGCGAAAAGATGATCTATGGGGAGGTTACGTGTCTAAAAAAACAAGTCTTGATATCCATTCACTACTCGAAAATCCTGAAGTCCAAAGAGCGACATCATCCACCAGCACAGCCATGAAAGATCGCAGGGCGTACCGGCCGGCGACATGTGATGTGTTTGATTCCGATTTCACTGCTTTAGAGATCGCAGAGACTTATCGTATTGACATCGACCCCGAAGCGCAACGCGAATTGCCCGCCATCATTAAAAATCGTATACAGCGGGTAGTGACGCAACCTTCACCATCTGAGAAAGTTAAAAAGGCTTACCAGCAGGTGCGCAAAATAGGCATTGTTTTTTCAGGTGGGCCGGCACCAGGTGGCCACAATGTTATCGCTGGCATTTATGATGCCGCCAAACGGGCGAATCCCCAAAGTAAAATTTATGGTTTTTTAGTGGGCCCGGACGGCATTATTGAGGGAGAATATGTGGAGCTGACCGATGGCTTGGTTGATCACTACCGTAATATGGGCGGCTTTGCCATGATTAAAACCGGGCGCACCAAAATCGATACGGCTCAGAAGATGGCGCTTTCCAAAAAAAACCTGCTGACCATGGGGTTAGATGCCCTTGTGGTGGTAGGTGGGGATGATTCAAACACCAATGCCGCTTTCCTGGCTCAGGAACTATTTGATGATGGGGTCCAGGTGATAGGCGTTCCCAAAACCATTGATGGAGATATTCAGGTGCGGGATGCCGATGGCCATGTTCTGTGCGCCATGTCCTTTGGGTTTCATTCTGCTGCACGCGCCTTTGCCGGCGCGATCAGCAACCTTTGTACCGACAGCAGTTCGGACATCAAATATTGGCATATTTGTAAGGTGATGGGGCGTGTGGCCAGCCATCTGGCTCTGGAAGTGGCCCTGCAGACACACGCCAATATGACCCTCATCGGCGAGGATTTGGCGGATTATGTGGATACCCAGCGCCTCAAAAAAGCCGAACGGGAGGGCACAGTTGATTATACGGCCTATGGCATGACGCTGCGTCACTTATCACGCCTGATCTGTGACGCTATTGTAAGGCGGGCTGCCGCGGGTAAAAACTATGGCGTTATCGTTATCCCCGAGGGTATTCTAGAGTTTATCAATGAGATTGAGATTTTTATTATTAAGTTAAATACTATTATCGCCGAGTACAACAGCACTCACGACATCGATTTTCACAGCAGTTTTATGCGCTTAGAAGATAAGTTGGATTATCTGCGTCGCATGGTGCACGACAGACCTTCGGGTCTGGCTGCCAATGTATGGAATACCAGAGATGATGAATTGTTCAATGACCTGCCGGCCTTTTTCCAGGAGGGGTTACTCACAGAACGGGACAGCCATGGCAATTTTCAATTCTCCCAGGTTCCCACTGAAAAAGTATTGCTTGGATTGGTTACAGATTATCTGGATATTTTGAGAGACCAGGGTAAATACAAAATCGGTATCAAGGCGGCCTACTTTAAAAAGGTGCTGAAAAAAGAGGGATTGGATCCAGCTTTTTATGGTGATATTTTGTTCAATAATTATAATCAAGCCGATTACTTGCTGATAAAAGATCATATCATTTCTCGGCGGACGTTAAAATCGACCTTGATGCAAGCCGGTGCCATGGACGGGGACGAGCAGGTGCATCCCGCCATTCAAAGGATATATAATGCGTCGGTGCCCAAGTTAAAAACCCAGTCCCATTTCTACGGATATGACGGTCGGGGCAGCGATCCCACCCAATTTGATTGTACATATACTTACAATTTGGGGCTTACCGTTTTTAGCTTGATCGTCAACGGCGCCACGGGTCAGATGGCGGCAATCCGTAACTTGGAGTATGGATTTGATCAATGGGAGCCCATGGGACTGCCCATCGCACCACTGATGCGTTTGGAGGAGCGCAAGGGCAAGCTGACACTGGTTCTGGAAAAGAGCATCGTCAATGTTAACTCCACGGCTTTTCGTGTTGTAAAAGCCTATCGAGAAAAGTGGTTGGCGGCAACCCCTGGTCCTGATCAATATCGGCGTCCAGGTGCCATTCGACTGGCCAGTAGCGGGGAAGAGGATCGTCCCATTTCATTGCTGCTAAATGCCATTGGGAACAGAAAATAGGCAGGCTGTTATTGATCTTGGCCAAACCTGTAGGGCAATCAAAAGGAGAGCACTGTGGCGACAACCAAGGCCTCTGTCGATGCGGCCGAATATCGGGTCACGCATATTCGGTTAAGCCAGTTGCAGCGCAAGGTGGCTGCCCTGGAACGTGAGATTGCCCAGGCACACCACACCCTTTGGAGGGTTACGCGTCAATTAAGCGCAGCCCGTAGTAATTCAATTCGGTTGAAAAATCAGCTGCGCCGGCGGGCGCTTTTTAGAGCCCCCGCCGAATCTATCGTCCCATCAAACACCCATTCACGCAAAGCGCATGCACCATGGTCCAGCAGTGAAGGAATGGCGGAACTCAACCAGGCCCAGTTTCGCGGATGGTTGAGTGCATCGGCTGATCACATTTTTGTCCTCAGTGATGACGGCACCTATCTTTTCAGCAATGACCAAGTTCAACAATTTAATTTGGATAGAGGGCAAGCCCTCGTCGGCAAGCGGCTCCAAGAGGTTTACCATCCAGATGTGTGTCGTTTGTACCGCGATAAACTCAAAGAAGTGATATCCCATTCAAAGGTCGTGACCTTTCACCACCAGAAGACAACATCCCATGGGAAGCAATATCATCGCGATACCTTGTATCCGATATTTAGAGACGGGGGTGTCTGGGCTGTCGGCGGTGTGTGTTGCAATATCTCTGAACAAAAGGGAATCGAAAAACAACTGGTACAAGCACAAAAGATGGAAGCCTTGGGCACACTGGTTACCGGGGTTGCCCATGAAATCAACAATCCGATAAACCTGGTGCTGTTTAATTTGCCGTTGTTTGAAAAAATGTGGCGAGATCTGTTGCCCATATTGGATGCCCAGTCAGAGAACATGCAAGACAAAAAGATCGGTGGCTTGCCGCTGGACTTTGTAAAGCAGAATTTGCCTCGTTTAATTTCCGATATGGAGATGGCCGCCAATCGGGTAGCGCACATTGTGTCAGGGTTGAAAGGCTTTGCTCGCAAAAGTAACCCCATTGATAAATTTGATGTTCAGGTGAATGAGGCGGTACAAAATGCTGCGCGATTGGCTGAAGCGACCATTAAAAAGTCGAAAGCCGTTATGGATATGAACTTGGCTCCAGATTTGCCGATGCTGTATGCCAATATGCAAAATATTGAACAGATTGTTCTTAATCTAATTATCAATGCTTTAGAATCCATTGGCCATGACCATGGTGAAGTCAAGATTGCTACCGAATGGCGTCCGGAGAGCCAAAGCATTGTTATTGTTGTGAGTGACAACGGTCGTGGCGTTAATCCAAAGGTGGCTGAAAAAATATTTGATCCGTTTGTGACCGATCGCCAGTTTGCCGGCGGTACTGGATTGGGTTTGTCGGTCACTTATAATTTAGTCAAAGCACACAAAGGCGACATCTATTTTGAGACCCAAAGTGGAATGGGCACTCGCTTTTTTGTCGTGTTGCCGGTGGATTTGAAACGTAAGCCCTTCAAGGTAATGGTCGTGGATGATGACAAAGATTTCCGCGGCCTGATTACGCGAGCCATTAAAGGCCATATCAATTGCACAGTCGAAGATTTTGAAAATGGGGCTGAGGCACTGATTCGGATGGGGAGCAATCCACCGGATCTGCTCATTTTGGATATGTTTATGCCGGAGATGGATGGTCTGGGTGTTTGCCGCGCCATTAAAAATGAATTGGGACTGGAGCAGGTGAAGGTCATTATTGTGACCGGATTTCCGGATCATCCCAATTTGTATGAAGCGGCACATATGGGATTCAACCAGATTTTGACCAAACCTTTAGCCTTAGAACCATTTAAAAAGATGGTGAGAGAAAATCTTGATGGAAAATCGACCTGAAGATTCACCCATTCTATTGGTAGACGATGATGAAGGTTTGCTCTTTAGCATGCGTGCAGCCCTATTAAGCGCGGGTTTGTCAGACCCCATCATGGTGTCGGACAGTCGACAGGTTCAGGATATGTTGCGCCGCCATCGTTTTCATTTGGCTTTGTTGGATCTGATCATGCCCCATTTGGACGGCATGGATATTCTCAAGCAGATTAAGCAGGAATCCCCTTCAACCGAGTGTATCATATTAACGGCAGTGGATGACGTTTCCACCGCTGTAACCGCCATGCAGTTCGGGGCTTATGATTACCTTGTTAAACCATTGAATGTGAAACGTACTACCATTGCCGTGCGCCATGCGTTGGAACGCTATCGGCTCCGACAAGGGATGGCTCTTTTTGAGCGGCCCCAATCTTTTGCGGATTTAAAAAATCTCTCAGCGTTTGATGCCATGGTGTCCGAAGATGAAGCCATGGCCCTTGTGTTTCATCAGGCTGAGACATGCGCCCAAAGCGATTACAATGTTATGATTACCGGCGAGACAGGTGTGGGAAAAGGCATGTTGGCACGAATTATTCATCAATTGAGTCTGCGCGCAGATGGACCGTTTATAGCTGTGAATATGCCGGCATTCAGCCAAAATCTGTTCGAAAATGATTTTTTCGGTCACACTCGCGGCGCTTATACGGGCGCTGTTTCAGATAGGCGGGGTTTTTTTGAAGCAGCACGCGGTGGTACATTGTTTCTTGATGAGATCACGGAATTGGCCGCCAGTATTCAAGGCAAGTTGCTGCGGGTGATTGAAGAAAAAGAATTTTACCGATTGGGCAGCACCGACATTGTTCATGTGGATTTGCGCTTTCTATCGGCATCGAATCGAGATGTAGACAAAAGGGTGCAGTCCGGAGAATTTCGGGGTGATCTCTATTTTCGGCTCAATGAGTACCATATTCATATTCCACCTTTGCGCCGGCGTCCCAAGGACATCTTGCCACTGGCGAATCATTTTTTGAGGTTGCACGCCGTAAAAAATGAAAAAAAAATAAGCGGCCTCTCTCCGGTATTGGCCGAAGTGTTGCAACAATACGGCTTTCCAGGAAATGCGCGTGAACTTGAAAACATCATTGCTTCTGCTGTGCTTAAAGAAACCAGCGATACCCTGCACCTGTCGTCAACCCCGAATTTTGTATCCCGGAAAAAATCATACGCATCTGCCGGATCGGGACAATTTCCCACTTTATTAGAGATTCAGGAGCAGCATATAAAAAAAGCCCTTGAATATACCCACGGCAATCGAACCAAAACGGCCAAAATACTGGGTATTGGTCTTCGTACGCTTCAAAGAAAACTCAAGCAATTTGATCAAAATCCATAGGCGCCAAAATGGCATACCACCACGCCAATATGGCGCACTTCGTAACTTGCTGAATTATAATTTAAAAAAGAATAATAAGACCTTGTGTGCGCTGTTATGGCGCACTTGGTGCTTTAGCGCAGCATTTTGCCCTCTCATTATTTTCCCGCACTCTTTTTAACATACTGAAAATATTAAATAATAAAAATATAGGTGGGCGGCCAACAGTGGCATGCAGTGTGCATGTTGATTTAAAAATACCCAATAAAGAGTGATGCACCAAATTATTCTTATGAATTTAGCGAACCATACGCTTATACAAGTAGAACTTATCACTTAGGAACAACAGTTTGACCTGTGGGAGCGGTAACCGGTGACATAAAAATGGATGGGTGTGAAGCATGGGTGCGCTTTTTTTATTGCTGGTAACTGCCCCACAGGCCAATTTTAATTCATCCATTTTGCCTCTGTTCGTCCTTCCCTAATATACCTTTTCGTTCATAGTAAAAAGTTGTAACCCACTATAAGAGTTGCTATAGTAACAAATTAGCCATTAAACTGGTGACAGTAGGGTTAGGTGACCTTAAATGTCTGTAAAACCGGTTTGAGCGACGCGGCAAAGTCTGTGGTTAATCCGGGCTGTCTGCCGTATTATGTCTCCACTGCTCGATTAATTGTAAAAGGAGGGGCGCCTGCTTAGATTATAGATGAGTTTTACTGAAGCCATTTTTAAAGTCGTAGACGTTCAGGATTGCCCCTGTTATCGCAAGGGAGACGAGTTCAAGGTGTCTGGGAATGCGTTGCTGCTCGAACATAACAAAGGCAATAAATTTATCTCTACGGCTATCATTGATCTGCCCTATCAGCGGCGTGAATGTCGCACATTGATTGCGGATTTAACGAAGATATTGGTGCAATATGAGCGGGTCGACCGCATTCCTGAGCGTGTTATCTCTTGTGGTCAATGCAAAGGTTCTATAAAATTGGAGCATAATAAAAGCGCCAATATTATGCTGGCAGAAGATATCCGTGAACACAGTACGGATGTAAATACGATTTCAGCACTTTTGGCTAATTTTTCGATTTTTAAGACTTTGAATCAAGATGATTTAAAGGATTTCGTGTCGTTGTTGCGTTTACGAAAGTATGTGCCCAACGATTGTATTATTCGCAAAGGTGATCCGGGCAAAAATTTATTTATCATTCTCTCGGGCAGTGTGGATGTGGTGGATCAAGACGGTATCAGCATCACCCGGCTCCGCAACGGTGAGGTGTTTGGTGAAATGAGTTTAATCAGCGGTGATCGTGTGGGGGCCACAATCAAGGTCGTTGATCCGACGACTGTACTGTATATTCGTGGTCAGGATTTTTTAAAGGTACTCAATCGCTTTCCATCCCTGCAAATGTATTTTGCCCGATTGTTGTCGCGCCGCTTGGCCAAATCAAATGTGATGATCTCAAAAGAGTTCTCGTCTGGTATGACCGGAACGTTAGACCAAATGCAACCCGCAGAGCTATTTCAAACCCTGAACTATAATCAAAAAACAGGTATATTAAGACTTAATTTGCCCAAAGGACCGGCCACTTTGTCTTTTCGAAGTGGTGGTATTTTGCAGGCCGATTATAGGCGAAAAAAAGGAAAAGCAGCCTTTTTTGATATTCTTGCAGAAAAATCTGGTCGATTCCAGTTTGTTCCAGGATTGCCTGAAAAGGAGATGACTGCGCCTGAGCTTGGGATGTTTATGGAATTATTAATGGAAGGCTTGCGACAAATTGATGAAGTGGCCAGTGCCTGAAAAACACAGGGTATCCTGCTACGGTCCAGATCAGAGAAGAACCACATTTTTTTTTTGCATTATCCCGCCAACCCTTGCAAACCGTCGGTGCAGATCATTCGTCGGTCCGTTGAATCCATAGCCATAAGGTCAGCAGATGCCAAGGCGTCCGCCCATCGGCCATTTTGTACTGCAGCGAGGTAGAGGGTCTTTATGTGTGCTTGCCCACAGAACTCGGTTTCCATCTTCGGTGGGACGTTGTTTGAAATGGGCGGGCGAACTGTATCCCCCAAGAGGGGTAATTGGTTTTTTGTCTTGACTTTCTTGCCTTGCTTGCGGTTATATATCATTAGATTTTTTAGACAATTTCGCACTTGGGCTGTCTCAGATCCGGTTGCGGCGATACCTTTCTGACCGGCTGTGTATGAAGTGTGAATATGCTGAATGACGCTGAATTTGATTTTGGGGTTGTTTCTCTGCGAACTGAGAATCGAATTGAAGGTGGTTGTCGGACAACGACTTTAGTGCGGGTCTTGATTCATGCAGACAGCTCCCCCTTTTGGAATAGCAATGCACACCCATTGTTTACATAACCGTGGTCAGCACATCATTCAATCCGGCCGGAAGATCACGCCATATTGGTGGTCGGGTTTTTCAAAAAGTGAAGGCTCGGATCCTTTTTTTCGGCACACTGCCGGCAAATCCATTGGCCCAACCAGCCGGTGGTGCCTGATATCAGGAAATCGGGACACTAAACCAAGATATGCTTATCGATTAAAGAAGCGCAATCTTTCTGCCGATATATGCCCAAGTTGGGTCTGGCATCAGGGTGAAGGGATGCGTTTTTTGCTGCCCATCGATAAGCTATATTGCAAGCCGTAGCAGGGACTAAGCCTATGATTTTGTTCTGCGAAGAGTGCGGTACGCGACACGATATCCAACCGGAACAATTTGAGGATAATGTCTACCAGTTTTCTTGCACCGGATGCCACGAGACACTGGTGGTATCCCTTGTAGATCGGCAGATGGGCAAATCAATTCAGGCGGCCTTGCACAAAGACGATACGGCCCATGAAGAAAAAGGAACAAAGCCCAAGCTCAAGGTGCTGGTGGTGGATGATTCCAAGATGATTCGCAAAGCCTTGGTTAAGATTATAGAGTCCGATGGCACGAAACAGGTGGTTGGCGAGGCTGAAAATGGTCAAGAAGCCCTTGACGTTTTGAGGCAATCAGATCCTGATGTGATAACGTTGGACATTAATATGCCGGTAATGGATGGCTTAACCAGCTTGAAGCATATTATGATCCATCAACCCACGCCGACGGTTATGATCAGTGCGTTGACCAAGGAAGGGGCACTGGAAACATTTGATTCACTGAAATATGGCGCCATTGACTTTTTGCCCAAGCCATCTCAAGTTAAAGGTGGTGATTTAAAATCTCAAGAAGCTGAGATTTTGCGCAAAATTGATTTAGCCGCTAGTGTCCAGATTGAGTCCATTCGCTTCCTGCGTCGACCCGATAAAGATAAAAAAAAGCATCAAAAAAGCAGTCGTGCATGCCAACATATTTTGGCCATCGGTGTCGCTGAAGGCGGCTACGGTGCGCTGCTCAATGTGATTCCCCGGCTGCGTGCAGATCTGTCATCAGCCTACATTGCGGTGATGTACCAAGCCTCGCATCATGTTGACGCATTCGCTCGCTATTTAGACCGGTGCAGTGAATTAGATATTGAACGCGCCATGGACGGTACGGTTCTGCAGGGTGGGAAATGTTACCTTGCCGTTGCCACCGAATATGTGACCCTTGTTCATGATCAACACCAAATGCGGCTGCAGGTCAACCCTTCACCTTTTCCGACGCGATCAGGCGCCATCAATCGTTTAATGACATCGGTTGCTCAGGCAATGAAGCGAAATGCCGCTGGGGTCATTCTCACCGGTGCCGGTGATGATGGACTTGAAGGATTGGGAGAGATCATCAACGCGGGGGGCACAGCATTTGTGCAGGATCCCAGAAGTTGTCTGTTTAAAGAGACTCCCATGGCAGCGGCCAGCCAGTATGAGGTGGAATATATTGTTAGTGACAAACAGATGGCCGGTGCAATCAATTCTTTTCTAAAATCCCATACGCATTAAAGGAGATACCCATATGGAAAAGACATTAGCCAAGCCGGAAGGGCAGCTCGTTGAGACTGAAGATGCCATGCAAATGGTTGGGTTTGTTGTGGCCGGTGAGCTTTTCGGCGTTGATATTCTGATGGTTCAGGAAATTATTAAAGATGCTGATGTCACGGCAATTCCGGATTCACCGGCCTTCATTGAAGGGGTCATCAATTTACGGGGAAGTATCATCCCTATCATTGATTTACACAAGCGCCTTAAACTACCGGACACCCAAGCCAATCGATCCGATGATCTCTGGATCATCATTTTAAATATTGGCGGCAGAGTTACCGGTTTTGTGGTAGATCACGTTACCCAGGTCTTCAAAGTGACTGCCAACATGATTAAGCCCGCCCCGGATCTGGTTGTGGCCGGGATGAGAAGCGATTACATACGAGGCGTATGCAGACAGGGCCAGAATTTGATGGCCATTCTCGATTTTAACCGGATTCTCTTGGTTGAAGAGTTCAAAAAGATCAGCGCCATGAGGAATCAATAAGCCGTTTGACACAGAAACTAGTATAGGTGAGCTTCAATGGGTAAGAATGTCCTCATTGTCGATGACTCTTCCATCATGCGCAAGATGATCACACAAACACTTTTAAGTGCGAATCATCGAATTGTGGGGGAAGCCAAAAATGGTAAGGATGCGGTGGCCCTTTTTAAAAAACTCACCCCGGATATCGTGACAATGGATATCACCATGCGCGATATGGATGGGTTTGCAGCTGCCAAACAAATCCTTGAAATTGATGCTAATGCGAAAATTGTTTTTCTCTCGAACCTGGATGAAGAAAAGTATAGCAAAGACGCCAAAAGTATTGGTGCCATTGGGTATGTCAACAAGCACAATGCAAAAGCCATCATCGATTTGATTGAAAACGCTTGAAAGGGCATGACGATGATAGCAAGCAACCGCCGTGCAGACAACCCCGGACAAGGTCGTGAAAAAGTCAAAAACGCACGTAATAAGCGCGTCAACAGCTTTAAACATGCTTTATTATGCGTGAGGGCATTAAAAGGAGAGCAACATGACCGACCCATCCCTGCTTCAAGATTTTATCACTGAAACCGGAGAGCACCTTGAGGCGACCGAGCGTAATTTAATGCGTTTGCAGCAAAAGCCGGACGATCTGGATGTATTAAACGATATCTTCCGATCGATTCATA
>JBNLFN010000117.1:0-4625 GCA_050305555.1 Desulfobacteraceae bacterium
CGACGCGTCGAACAACCGATTGACCGGCATCCCGATAGGCAGTCAAATTGTCCTGGACAAGCTCCATCGTGGCGGGTGCTTTGGCTGTCGCAGCGTTGATGTTGTCCAAAATGTCCCCCATGCGATTGACATTGTGCAGGATTTGAAGCAGGAGATCTTCGGATTTCAGAACGGTCCCCATGGGGCCCTTGCCTGCGCGCAGATCAGCAGCGATTTGCTCTGCATGGCTGCTTGTTTTTTCGAGATTATTAAGGGCGGATCGAAGTGGGCCTTTGGGGTCGCTGAGATTCTGGGCGACGTTGGAGATGTCTTGAATCGCCTTTACCACCATTTTAGCGGTCTTTTCGACTTCAAATTCCGTCAGAATATCTGATATGGAGCGTTTCTCCTGGGAGGGGATCTCTCCCTGTTCCGGGATGAGGGGGGACTCCGGTGAGCCGGGAATGATGGAGATGTACTCGGATCCGATCAGGGTGGGGCTTTCAACAACAGCGATGGCGTCTTGCCGTATTCGGGAGGCGTACTTTTCCAGGATCAGCAATTTGACCCTTACCCGATCCTTTTCCAGCGTAATGCTTTGAACCCGGCCGATGTCCGCCTTAAACAGTTTGACTGCGGCACTCTCCTGTAAGTTGTAGCTCTCACTGAAGGTCGTGTAGAAGGTAATATAGGTCTCAAACCAGTCTTTTCCGCGACCGATGACAACAAGCGTTGCGATAAGCAGAATGGATACACCGATCACAAACGTGCCCACAACCCGTTCCAGTTTCGAAAATTCCATTTCCATGTTGCGGTCAATCCTTCGGATCAGCTGGACCCATTGTCTGTTTGACATCGACCGTTGTCAGCACACCATTGGTAATCATCACCTTGCGATTGGCGAACCTTCGAATCAATCTTCGGTCATAGGATAAAAAAATCACCGGTTTCATTTTGGCGATCCAATCGTTGAAAATCTCCACCAGTATATCGAACTTTGCATGCCCGATAAAGTCTTCAGGCCGGTCCAACAACAATACTTGTGGTTTCTTGCTGATTTCCCGGATGACGATGGCCATTTGGCTCTCCATCAAATTGAGATCCGCCGGTCTCATATCCAATTTGCTGCAAATTCCCAAAGTATCGCATAAGGTCTGCAACTTCTCGTCCAAATCAATGGTGAGATCATTCTCTCGGTAGTACCGCTGGATCAGGATATTTTGTCGGATGGTCAGGTTGCTGATCAATGCGGCATCCGGCGCAATATACCCGATCTTGGGTTTGCATTCGAGCAGATCTTTGTGCGATTTCAGGTCGATGCGTTTGCCGTCATAGCGGTAGGTGCCTTTGACGGGTCGTATCAGCGTGGCCACGGCCCTCAGAAATATTGCGGCGTCATCCGGGGTCTGGGCTTCCACCGCACACACATCACCGGGTGAAAGGGCAAAATAGAATCCTTTGATGCCGTGACCCGAACCTTGCGGTGCGAGGGTATAATCCGACATTTCGATAATGGCTGTCAAATTAATACCCTTTCAACCCTGGTAGTTGTCATGGCGCTGGTTTTTCCTTTGCGGCGGTGTTACAGGTAGAAGATAATGGAGATAAATGCATTAATGACCAGACAGTAGAGAAAACATTCCACTGCAGAGCGCGATGTGGCAACCGGTATCTCTGTGATCCGGCGTTTCATTTCAAATCCGCGATAGAGGCAGGTGACGGTGATGGTGACCCCAAACATCATCGCTTTTATAATTCCAACAGCAATGTCTGAGACGGTAATGGCTTTAGCAATCTGTTGGAGAAAGTTGCCCGCAGGGACATATCGCGTCAGCCAGACCAGCGTATAACCGCCCATTATGGAAACCAGATCAAATACGATAAACAGTCCCAAAAGGGCGGATGTGATCCCTACCAACCGCGGCACGCAGACAATGCGCACCGGATCCAATCCATTCATCTCCATGGCATCCAACTCATGCAGGACGCGCATATAACTCACTTCAATGGTTACTGCGGTGGCAGACCTGAGGATCACCATCATGGCGGTCACGATCGGGCCGATCTCACGCACGATCAAAAGAACGGATATACGGGCAAAGTCATACTGCCCGGATAACTTTGCAAATTGAATGATAACGGCGCTTCCGATCAAAAGGGCAATGGGAACGATAACGGGCAAGGCTTGGACAGCGGTGAAGTATAGTTGTTGGACAATCACGCGGGTGATCAGCGTTCGTCCGGATTTTGGCCGGGTTATGGCCAAAACGAGAATTCGAAAGGTAAAGGCAAACAAGTCCAGGATATGGTTGATGGAACCAATGGCTTTGCGTCCAATATAACCGGTCACACGTTCCATAAATTGAGGCTCGATTCGTTTCTGCCACCCATCGGGTGAGTTGACTTACACGTAGTCTTACAATATATTGAAGCCCACGGTCAACCAATTAGGATAACTACCTAAGATTAAAAGATGAAAACAGGTTGCTGGTTCATTCTGATCTTCGTTTGGTTTTGGAGCGACCCACTCTTGGCTGGGAGCGACACCAGTGCGGATATGATCGAGCATTTCAACTCGGGCCAGATCAACTGGACACAGGGCCTGGTGACAGCCATTGGTGAGATATCTGCCCAAGAGGTTGACGGGATGGATATGCGTGAGAAAGGCATTGATTTGGCCTTCCAGAGAGCTGTCCGAAATGTTTATGAAACACTGCTTCAACTGCGCATTGATGATCAGCAGAGCGGCGCATCACTCTTTGCTGAAGACCCATACACCCGATCCAAAATAATGGACATGGCCGCAGGGTCCAAGATTTCGCATATGAACTGGTCGCCGTCCGGAGACGGTACCCTGTACGTTCAAATGAGCCTGTACGGTGGATTCTCACAGTTCGTGCTGCCTTCAGACATTCGGCAGGTTCAACCCATAAAGCCCCTCAATGGGACAGTCCACGCTCCGGATTTTCCGGACCAACCCTCAGATCGACATAATGAGATCGCCGAACCTGAGCACTATACCGGATTAATTGTCGATGCCCGCGGAACCGGTGCAAAACCCTCGATGGTTCCCTTGTTGCTCAATGAAAATGGAGTGGAGGTATTTGGCCCTGCTTATGTGAGCCGCGAATATGCCGTTCAACATGGCATATGCCAATATATCCGCATAACAAATGGTTCCTGGTCGTCTCTTCCACGGGTGGCGCCCAAACCTCTGGTCGTCAAAGGGTTGAAAACCGATCCGCAGGGCAGCTGCCGTATCGTTATCAGCAATGCCGATGCATCCAGGCTGCGAGGCTCCTCTTCTCATTTGGAATTTCTTAAGCAATGTCGCGTCATAATCGTGCTGGATAAATTCATGGAGGCTTTGCCATGATTAAAATCAAATGGATTGTACCTCTGCTGATCAGTTTTTTCTTGGCCGGATGCGGGCCGGACACCATCTTTTTACGTCCGGGACTGGACACCCCCTCACAACATGTCGCCAACGGGAACCAACTGCTCGAGGTGGGAAAGGTCGACGACGCTTACAGGGAGTTTGTGCGGGCAAAGGAACTCGATCCCAACTATGTCAAGGCATATGTCGGCATTGGTGTGGCATTGGGCAAAAAAGGGGATATCGATGCGGGTATGCAAGCTTTGGCAGTGGCGGAAAAAATGGCCGACAGCGCGCTGGAGCAGGAGGCCGTTCAAAAGGGGTATGCGCAACTCAAGGCATTAAAGCACGCCGGCCAAGGACGGGAGAAGGAGAATTAAGCGCCATTAGGAAAACCAGCAATCGTTTTGCCTGTCCAACAAACCGACTAATGTTTTGTCCCGGAAATAACTGACAATAACCGGTTGAGTTTAGCCAAAATTGAATCGGCTGTAGCCGTGCATACGAACGGCTCTGCATCTGAGTTGAAGTGTTAAGTGGATATATGGATAAGAGGTTGCTTTTTACGCAGCCAAGTATGCAAAGGCACAATTGTGTGTCAACCCTATTAGGACATACAGCATGCTGTACGTCCTAATAGGGTTGGGAGCAGCGCGCATAAAGGCCTGATATAAGTGTGTTGGGCGATTTTGAACAAACCTGCAATGATGGGAAAAAAGATGGCGATTGGTCCAATTTTTGACAACAGCCCACCAGCATGACGGCAAAGCCATAGCCGTCATTATGATTCATTGGGTCCAATAATCGATGGCCGGCGGCAGCGAATAAGCGCATCATCTTCAATATTAGATTCGTAGTCTCAAAATGATCCTGCACACTGCGATAATAGCCGCTGGTCTGCGGATTTCTGGGGCGGTAGATGCCGATATCATATTTTGGGGAGGCTAAATCAACCTGGTCGCTGATCATTGTTATGGTTGTAACAACGATAGAGGCGATCTATGACATAACGTAAATATGTATGTAAGGTTTTAAGCGAACAAAAAATCTTCTTTCAGCAATATTTGACAGATAGCGTTCCCCCGTTGAGCTTTATCCTTCCCCTACGGGCGGGATGCCGCATCCTACTGGCCCTTTACAAACTTGTAGACCGCCGTGCGTTTGTCCCCTGATCTTTGCAATAATCCGATTGCCACGCCATGCTGCAGGTCGCGGCTGGCTGTGGCCGATGAGATGTTCTTGATGCAACGCTGATAATCCTTGCGCGAGA
>JBNLFN010000118.1:0-19714 GCA_050305555.1 Desulfobacteraceae bacterium
CCCCTTAGTCCCACTTAGACCGTGATGGCGTGTCCGGCAACCCCACCTAACGCCGACGACCGGTGATCCAACACCTATTGTCGCACTTTCTGGATAATCGAAAAATAAAAAATATAGGTTATATGCTAAAGTTAAGCATCCAACTATCCGATATGGTTATTGATGTTTCAACTTTTAAACGCACGGCAGATGGAGTCGAAAAATGTCCACTGCACTTGAAGCCCAGGTGGCTCAATTCATAAAAGCCGGTCAGAGTGAAAAAGCGGTTCATGTGCTCTATCAATTGGCCTTGGCAAGTGCCCAAGCACATGATTTTGTTCAGGCAGAGGTGTATCGTGACCAAATTTACAAAGTGGATGCCATGGCCCTCTCCGTAATTGTTAAAGTCAACGAGGCCATTGAGGCCCAAAAAAGCAAGATGCTGACCCAGGAATTCCGCCGTTTGTGGGCCCCTTTGTTTGAAAAATTTTCGAAAGAAGCGGCCCATGCTTTTTTTTTCAATCTGAAACATCTGTCTTGTGAGAGCGAAAAATTAATTATCAGGCAGGGCCGGCCCAATGACAAACTCTATCTGATCCACCACGGCAATTTAAAAATTATCTATGTTGATCAAGACAAAGATTTGCTCATCGACACCTTGGTAAGTGGCGACATCATTGGTCAGGACTCCTTTTTTTCGGTCAACGTCAGCACCGTCGATGTAAAAACATTGACACCGGTTCGATTGAGCTATTTGGATCGCGCCACCCTGGATCGCCTTAAGGCCAATGGCCAAATTTGCGAAGAAGAGATAAACAGCGCCTGCCGATTCGCTGCATCCATACCGGATCGTTTGCGTCGCAAAGGCCTGGATCGCAGATCCGAAAAGCGGTTCAACCTGCATGTCAATATCACCTTCCAATTGCTATCATCGGATTCTAAAGGCAGTTTAAAACGCAGGATCACTGCGGAACTTTGGGATATCTCCAAAAGCGGGCTCTCTTTTTATTTTCAGTCCAAAAACCGTAAAGCCATTCGCAGTTTGATAGGCAGGACCCTTGGTGTGCGTTTTAATCTGAACATCGAGGGCCAATCAAAGACAGTGGCGGTGACCGGGATCGTGCATGGCATCGCGAGCCACCCATTGGACGAGTACTCCGTCCATCTTAAATTAAAACGCAATTTCAGTGACGCAGTAATTAAAACCCTTCAGAAATATGCAGCCTGAAAAATCGGGCCGATCTACCAGACAAAGGCATATTGACGGCAGTTGGTTTATGCTGTGCAATTCGCGCATATGCACTATCTGTTTAAAGATTAAAACATTGTGCTGTGCGTTGTTTTTGTATAATAAGATTTTTGAGTAGAATGCGACGTCTTATTTTTATCGTTGAAGGAGAGATGCACCATGGCCACCAAGCAAGACAACCTAACACGGATTGATCAAGTCAAGCGCAAGCGCTGTGACGCAGCCAACCTTCTCGGTTGTGTGGGCAACACCCCCATGGTGGCGCTGCGCAACATGGCGCCTAAAAAGGGTGCCAGGATCTTGGTCAAATTAGAGGGCTCAAATCCCGCCGGGTCCGTTAAAGACCGCCCGGCCCTGTGGATGATTGAGCGGGCAGAACGTGAAGGCCAACTGACCCCTGGTAAAGTCATCTTGGAACCCACATCAGGCAATACCGGCATCGGTTTGGCCATGGTGGGCGCTGCAAAAGGCTACCGGGTCAAATTGACCCTGCCGGGTTGCGTGAGTACGGAACGGCGACAGACCCTTTTGGCGTATGGCGCAGAGCTGGTGCTAACGGCGCACAATGAAAAAACCGACGGCGCCATCCGCAAAGCCCACCAAATCCTCGAACAGGACCCTGATCGCTACTATATGCCCAACCAGTTTGCCAACCCGGGCAATTGGATGGCCCACTACGAGACCACCGCGGTTGAGATTTTAGAGCAGACCGGTGGTGAAATGGCCGCCTTTGTGGCTGGACTGGGCACCTCCGGCACCCTCATGGGTACATCACGACGTCTCAAAGAGCACAACCCCCATATCAAGATCGTAGCGGCCGAGCCCATGGAGGGCCACGCCATTCAGGGGCTCAAAAGTCTTAAAGAGGCTATCATCCCCGATATTTATGACGCTCGACGTATTGATGAAACACTTATTGTGGAGGACCGATCCGCTTTTGCCACAACCCAGCAATTGGCCATGGAAGAGGGGCTTTTTTGCGGCATGAGCAGCGGCGCAGCCGTATGGGCAGCCCTGCAGATTGCTGCCGATCTGCCTGCATCGGAGACCGTGGTGACCTTATTGCCCGACCGGGGTGACCGCTATCTGTCCACCAATCTGTTTCGGTCGGTGTGTGCGGATTGTCCCCCCTAGGGTGTAGAGGGCTCGCATAAAAAGAGATTTACCTTTTATGCATCCCGGACTCAGGCCATCTTTGGCCGATTCTCAATCGCGCAATCCTCGCAATAGCGGTGCTATTCCTGCGGTTGCACTCAATTGGATCAACCAAATCTGACCCAATTCCGGGCGCCTAAAAGGCAAATCTCTTTTTATGCGAGCCCTTGGCACTTAAAAATTTACCTTTTTTGCATGGCTGCGACCCACGGCAAAGCTGGCTGCACATCGAGCACGCTCTCGGCACCTATTGCTTCTTAAAGCCCACCATCATGTAGATCTGGCCGTCGCTGGTATCCGTATCGGCCAAACAGAAGGTGTTGCCGTCCTGGCTGACAGCGCCAACTTCCAAAGGCGGACCGACTAACAGTGCACCGGAGGCGTATACGTGATAAGCCAGATAGCCCGTCGCACCACCGCCCACTGAGGTGTGGGCCAGGAACTCGTACCTTACGATTCCCAAACCATCGAATGTGGCCAGGATACGGGCTGTCCAATAATCTCCTGTTACCAAATTGCGGCCGATGAGGTTCGCAATGTACTCTCCTTCAAGGTCCGCCTGGGTCATCGTCCCGCTCGTGTCGAGGGGGATGCCCATCATAATCGATTCGATATGATTGGCACTGTCCGCGTCGCCGGCGATGAAGAACGATCCATCCGATTTGATCTTGCCCTCCTCGTGGGAATCGGTGAAGACGATATTGCCGTTGTCCTCAATGGAATAATGGAACGCTGAACTGGTGCCGATGGCCGCCGGGTCTGAGGATTCCGCAATTGCGAATAAGCCAAGACCGTGCCCTGTTTCCGTTGCCACTGCGGTATAGGTGTGGGTGATGCCAAGGGCTGTATTGGCTGCGAATTTGGTGACAAAATATGGGCCGTTAAACGTGTCAACGCTCATGCCGCTTCCCTCGCGCAGGCCGATAGCAAAATCCATGTAATCAGTGGAAGTTGTATCCGTTGTGGCGATCGTGCTTTCGTCCTCGGAGTAGACACCCACAGAGTCGCCGTCAACAGCCAGGGTCCCATCCGCAAATACTTCATAGGGTACGACTTCGTCGCTAAAATCACCGTCCCGATCTTGATCGACATAGACGGTGTCGTCGTCAGCCAGTTCGCAATCAAAGGTTTTGGAATCGACATCCCAAATGGCCCCCGGTTTTTCTCCATGAAAATTGACAACCGTGAATATGCCATCCTGGAGGAGGGGCTCAGGTGGTGAAGTGACACCACCACCGCCGCCACCACCGCCACCGCCGCCACATCCGTTCAGAATAACCAAACCCGCAACAAACATCGCCACATAGAGGTTTCTGATTTGCTTATAAAATTTCATCTTCGGTCTCCTTGTTTTGATGGCTGTACCCAAAGGTTCACAGCCTTTTTGTTTTTCAACATGAAGTTCAGAAAGTAAAACCAAACGCGCGTATGCCTAACATGAGGTCTTTTCTTTATTCATATTGATGACATTTTAGAGATAGGTGGCTCGGACATTCAAAAAGGTTCAATTATTTCATGTACGCGTCCCATGCGCAGTGCGTGGGCACCCTTTTTCTGCATTGCGCGTTTTGCCTTCTAAACTATTTGGAATAAAAGCCGAAAAAAGCGATATGAGTGTATCGTAAATTAGATACTGCCATACCTGGAATTCTCGAAAATGATGAATGTCGAACTCTACATTGATCCGATAGTGTCAAAAAACAAAAAGCTGTTAAGAGCGTACCGTTTGAATGTATTTACGATTCCAATGCTTAGGGTGCTTGGTTTTGGAATTCTGGGTGTTGTTTTGATGTTGCATAACCAGCTGTTATTGGATCCAAACTCCAATGCCAAGCTGACGTTACCGTTGATCATCGGATTTGCATATTGTTTCATTTCCTGGGGGGTTCTCTATAAATTCTATTCTCATGTAAAACGATGGGATCTGGGTGTCTTTTTCCTTGGAATTGACATCATCTTTTTTATCTTCGCCATTTATTTTTCCGGGGGGGATAAAAGCTGGCTGTTTATTTTGCTGGTTATCCGCGTGGCCGACCAGACCAATACGACCTTCAGACGAACCATCTTATTTACCCATCTCTATCTGTTTGGTTATCTATCGTTGTTGTTCTATTTAACCCGATTTGAAGGTCGCGAAATAAACTGGGATTTTGAAATTATAAAAATTTCTATGATTTATATGATAAATTGGTATTTGTCGCTGACGACCAAGACCGCTGAAAAAGTTCGATTGCGTACTTCGGCTTCCCTGAAACTGGCCAAAAACGAGATCGTGAAACGCGAAAAGGCTGAAAAAGAGATGCAATCCGCCAAAGAGGAAGCCGAATCGGCCAACAAGGCGAAAAGCTTTTTTCTTGCCAACATGTCTCATGAGATCAGAACCCCGATGAATGGGGTCATCGGCATGGCGCGACTGTTGCGGGAAACCGATTTAGGTGACGAACAACGTGAATACGTGGAAACCATACAAAAAAGCGCCGATTCATTGCTGGAGATAATTAACGACATTCTGGACTATTCCAAGATCGAATCCGATAAAATTGAACTGGAACATATCGACTTCGATCTACGGGTCACCATCGAATCGATAGGAGATTTGCTATCTATAAAAGCCCATGAAAAAGGACTGGAATATGTTGCCCTCATCGATCACGATGTACCTTCGCTTCTACGTGGCGACCCGGGCAGGTTGCGCCAAATAGTGATCAACCTTATCTCCAATTCAATAAAGTTTACCGAAAGAGGGGAGATTGTCCTGCATGTCCGACTGGAGAACGAGAATGACAACCAGGCTTCAATCCAATTTAGTGTCTCCGACACCGGCATAGGCATACCCGCAGATCGTATGGGCCGCTTATTTAAATCGTTCTCTCAGGTGGACAGCTCCACAACACGTAAATATGGCGGCACCGGACTGGGATTGTCCATTTCCAAGAGACTGTCTGAGATGATGAACGGCCGTATGGGCGTGGATAGTCGGGAAGGTGGGGGCTCCCGTTTCTGGTTTACCGCGATATTTGAAAAACGAATGGATAGTGAGGATCATCATATCGTTGTTCCCAAAGATATTCGGGATCAGCGTATCTTGGCAATAGACGACAATCAGTCCGCCAGACATCTGTTGGGGAAGCTACTCAGCGTATGGGGCTGCAGGTATGATGAAGCTGCTTGCGGCTCGGAAGCACTGGAAAAGCTGCACGCGGCGGTGCAAGCAGATGATCCGTATCAAATCGCCATTATTGACCTGCGCATGCCGGAAATGGATGGAAGGGGATTGGGGCAAAGAATCAAGCAGGATCCTGATCTAAAGGGGACCCAATTGGTTCTGATGACCACCATGGGCAATCGTGGTGATGCGAAAAATTGTGAGAAAATCGGTTTCGATGCCTATTTGACCAAGCCGGTAAAGCAATCCCATCTGTTTGATTGCCTTATGATGATCAGTGGAAATGCCCAGCCACCACAGAGCCGTCAGAGCAAACGGATCATCACCATCCACTCGCTGGCCGATACGAAAAAGCAAAAGCGCAAAATCCTATTGGTTGAAGACAATCTGGTGAACCAGAAAGTTGCTCGGATCTTTTTAAAAAAGCTGGGATACCAAACCGATATCGCTGCCAATGGCAGCGAAGCCATCACAGCGTTGGAAAAGGTCCCCTATGGATTGGTCCTGATGGATTGCCAAATGCCGGTAATGGACGGCTACGAAGCGACGGCTCAAATCCGAAAATCAGAGTCAAAGGTACTTAACCCCAAATTGCCCATCGTTGCCATGACCGCCAATGCCATGAAAGGCGATCGCGATAAATGCATCGCAGCCGGAATGGATGACTATTTGGCAAAACCGATCGATCCGGATCAGTTGGCCGGTATGCTGAAAAAGTGGCTATCTTGATTTTCCGAATTGTCACTATCCGGAGAACATCTGCTTCAACGGCGGCGTTATGACGGATAGGCGTATACCGGATATTCATTTTGTTCCTATGGTATAAAGTACATCGATCTCCAGCCACAGGCCGCTGCCGTTGGACAGGGCGCCCACTTCTGTGAGGTGGGCTTTTTTGAATCTTTCGCGGTCTTGTTCTGAAAGTTCATTGATCAAGCCGCGGTAGCCGGCGTTCCAGAGGATGTCCCACCATTGCTCAGGCTGGGGAAGATAGTACCCGATATCTTTTTGGTAAGTCACGATATCGTTGAAATCCGCGTCTTGGAACAGGGCCCGGCATTTCTTTTTGGTATCGGCGCGCTTCCAAGTCATGGGGGGGATCTCCACACCGTATTGCGCGATACGGTTCAGGAACAGGTCGGCCTGGGGTGAAAATAAATTTTGGTAAAAGCTGGTGGTGATGACCTTTCCCCCAGGTTTGACCTTGTTGGCCATATGGCCCAGCTGCCCCACCATATCGTCCACGAAAAAGATACCAAAGCTGCATACCGCCAAGTCGAAGTAGTTGTCTGGAAATTGGATGGACTGCATATCCATTTCAATAAACTGAACGTTGGAAAGATTTAAGGCTTCCTTTTTTTCAGTGGCCTTTTGCAGCATGGTTTTGGAAAAATCAATGCCGCGAACCTGACCATGGGGTACGTGTTTGGCCAGCTCCAACGCCGTATGGCCGGTGCCGGTGGCTACATCGATGATGTTTTCATCTCCTTTGAGCCTGAGATAGGATGCCAAAGGCGGTACGCTCTCGGCAAAAAAACGGGTGGCAGGATTGTCATAGCCTTGTGCAACGGCGTCAAAGGTTTTCCGGTACATCTCTTTGCAATCATGTGTATCCATAGTCAAATCCCACATTTTCCAATAGCAACAGCTGCAATTATTCCAGTTCGCCTGATGATCGTATGATTGTTGTCGGTGGCACAGAAAAAATCGGGAAAACGAATCTTATAAAACCTAATCTCAGAATTCAACACCCCAGCATGATTTTTTATGTACCCTGCCTAACTGGCGTCGTACGCCCTTTTTACCCGTTCCGGGCCATATCGCCTTTCAAGCCGCCGCACAATAAAATGACCCCGTGCCATATTCTGAAAGTGATCAATGAAAAGGGTGTTGATGAGGGCACCGCTTGCAGCGCCGATGGCCGGTATAGCCTGGGCGGCGGTTTTTTCAGAGACTTGGATGCTGAAGCGTTCAGACACTTGAACGATCAATCGCACCAGGGCCGGCGCACCCTCTTCGGTTAGCCCTTTTTGGGCGACATGTTCTGCCGCGCGTGAGAGCGATTGCGCCAATGCCGTTCGAATGGCGAAATATCCTGATTCAGCCGCGTCGTCCACGCGGCTTGGCCCTCCCAGGGCAAAAACTTCCAGGCACGCCATTTTGGAGTCGCTTTGGTGAATGGGTTCACCCTCACTCAATGCTACATCGGCGATGGAGCGCAGCATGATGGTTGTGGTTATCGGCAGCTCCACAGCCAAGGCCGGGAGTCCGAATAGGCCCCCTAGGCTGCCTGTGGCAGCCACCGCCAGCTTATGCCAGGCATTGGCGGCCGCTTCGCCGGGTGTATGCTTTATGGTGATCAGCGCGGTGTTGAGCGCCTTGGACAGGGCGGTTTGCGTCAGAACCGCCACCTGGTTTCGCCATGTGTCGGGTAAAAGGGCGAATCCCTTCTCGATGGGCGTGCCCAATAGATGGGTAATTTTCGCAGCAATTCCCGGGTTCTCCAGAAGGGTTTTGGCTCTTTTCAAGTCCTCGAGATCGTTGGTTTGAATTGCCATGGCATATAAAACCGATAGGTTGTCGACCCGGATTACTCCCAAGCCATAAAGGGCAGGTGTTTCGTTCGCCCCGAATTGTTGAGAGTCAAGTGTGAAACGTAAATCGATATAGTGTTAAAGCCACTAGGATGACCCCAATGATGAGGATCATGGTAAGTTGGTCCGAACTGAATTTGGGCACTTTCATTCCAGGTCCTCCGGAATGGATGGAACGACGGGCTCGGGCCTATCCATCGTCCAAGCCAAAGGCGGTGTGCAACACGCGCACGGCGAGTTCCGCATACTTTTCTTCCACCGCGGCACTGATGCGGATTTCAGATGTGCTGATTAAGATGATGTTGATGTTTTCCCGGGCCAGGGCGTTGAACATCACCGTCGCTACCCCGGAGTGATTTTTCATGCCCACGCCGATGACCGAAACTTTGGCGATGTTGCTGTCGCCGAACACCTCCTCGGCGCCGATCTCATCGGCCACTTTGCGTGTGGCTTCAAGGGTATGCTCGAAATCGGCAATGGGGACCGTAAAGGTCATGTCGGTCTTGCCCCCTTTGCGTGTGTTTTGGATGATCATATCGATGATGATGTCCGCTTCGGATAGGGGGGAGAATATTTTGGCGGCAATGCCGGGCTGGTCGGGTACTTTGGTGATGGTGACCCTGGCCTGGTTCTTGTCGCTGGTGACACCTGAAACCACCAGTTGCTCCATTGCAGAATCTTCACTAACGACCATGGTGCCTTCCTCCTCGCTAAATGATGAGCGCACGTGTACCGGGATATTGTATTTTTTAGCAAACCCCACGGAGCGGATCTGCAGCACTTTGGCACCCAGGCTGGCCATATTGAGCATTTCTTCATAGGTGATGGTGCTGAGTTTACGTGCTTTGGGGCAGATGTTGGGATCGGCGGTGTAAATGCCGTCCACGTCAGTATAAATTTCGCACACGTCGGCTTTGAGCGCCGCGGCAATGGCCACAGCCGAAGTATCGGAGCCGCCACGCCCCAGGGTAGTGATGTTGCCCTTGACATCGTATCCTTGAAATCCGGCAACCACCACGATGGTGTGTTTGTCGATGAGCTTGTAGAGGCGACCGGCGCCGATTTCCAATATACGGGCATTGCCGTAAGCACAATCGGTAACCACTTCGGCCTGGTGCCCCAGCATGGATTGGGCCCGGTAGCCCATGTCCTTGAGTATCATGGCCAGCAGGGCAGCCGTGCTTTGCTCGCCGGTGGCCAGGAGCACATCCATTTCACGTTTGTCCGGTGTTTTGGACGCGTTGTTGGCCAGTTCGATCAGGCTGTCGGTGACGCCGGCCATGGCCGAAAGGATTACCACCACATCGTTACCTTGGTCATAGGTTTTGGCCACCCTGCGGGCCACATTGCGAATGCGTGTGATGTCCGCCACCGAAGTGCCGCCAAATTTTTGTACGACGAGTGCCATGTGTGCCTCTTATTGGGTTGGTGTGGGCGATGGGTCTGTTTGCTCGCGCCACAAGGAACCGATCTTCTTTATCAAATTGACGGTTTGAAGTCCACTGCCAATTAGGTCAATCAGGCGGCTTTCGTTGGGTTGGGGATGAAAATGGAGGGTCAGCGATCCGGGTGGCCACTGGGGTTCAGCAATTCGATCAGCCCACTCTACGGCCACTACATGCTTCGGGCTCATGATATCCCAGAATCCAATGGCTTCAGCATCTTCGCTGCCATGGATGCGATAAAGATCCACGTGGAAAAGGGGCAAGCGTCCGGGAAATTCGTTGATCAAAGTATAGGTGGGGCTGGTGACCGGATATTCCTGCGGTACATCCAACCCTTTGGCCAATCCTTGGACGAAGCAGGTTTTACCCGCACCCAAGTCGCCCAATAGTCGGATGACCATACCCCTTTTTAGCAAGCGGCCCATAAGCCGGCCCAACACTTGGGTCTGTTGGGCATTACCCGCGATCACCCGGCAAGTGCTTTTATCGTTCATCGCTATCGCCCCGTTACGGCTAGCCCAAGTAAACCGGCAAAGCGATGGCTGCTGGATTTTGAAACACCTTGCCGATAGCCCCGGGGACCGCGTTCATTACTTCAGTGGCCAGATACCCCCATGGTTGGGTGATCGACAGATGGTCTGCTGCCATGCCATGCAGATAAACACCCGCAATCGATGCATCGCAGGCACGGTATCCCTGGGCCAGGAGACCAGCGATTAGCCCGGTCAGTACATCGCCCATGCCCCCGCTGGCCATACCGGGATTGCCGGTGGGATTGATCCAAACACCGCCGCCGGGGTCCGCTACCAGGGTGCGGGCCCCTTTCAAAACCACATGAACTTTGTGTGCCATGGCCAGGCCGCGGGCCGCATGCACCCGGTTTGCCTGAATCTGATTCACCGACAGTCCGGTCAGACGACCCATCTCTCCGGGGTGTGGGGTGAGCACGGTGCCGCTTTTGCGTCCTTTGAGCCATCCCAAATGACCGGATAGATTGTTGAGACCGTCGGCATCGATGACCATGGGGATATCGATCTCCTTGATGATGCGGGAGACCAGGTTGCGGGTGTGGGCGGCTGTTCCCAGACCCGGTCCCAAGGCCATGGCCTGCTTGGCATCGGCGGCTTGAACGATAGCGCTGAAAGCCTCTTCCAAAATCTGTCCGGTCCCTTGATCGGGCAGGGGCAGGGTCATGGCTTCGGTCGCCTGGGGTTCCAATACGGCGTTGAGGGATTCAGGAATGGCCAACGTCACCAGACCGGCACCCGCGCGCAGCGCCGATGTGGCGGACATGGCAGCGGCACCGGTTTTGCCGATGGCGCCGGCAACGGCCAACACATGGCCGGTGCGGCCCTTGTGGGTGTCGGCGGAACGGTTGCCCAAGATGGTGGCCACCTGCTGCGCGGTGATCAGATGGTGGCGCCGGTCCAGATCATTCGCCATGGTCGGCGGGATGCCGATATCGATAACAGCCAAGTGGCCGCAAAGCTGCGCACCGGGTTGGATCACTTGACCGATTTTAGCAAATCCGAAAGTGGCCGTGGCGGCTGCTTGAATGCTCACCCCGCAAGGTTGACCAGTGTCCGCGTTGAGTCCCGAAGGGATGTCAACAGCAAAGATGGGGCGCTTGAGGCTGTTGAGAAAATCAATGACTTCACGAAAATAGTCTTTGACATCGGCGTTGAGACCGGTGCCCAGGATTGCGTCTACCCAGCAGCCCATATGCAGCATATGGCTGCGCTGGCGGGCCAATTGTTTGGTGTCGGCGATTTCGATAACCGGCACTTTTAATGGCGCCAGCAGGTTTAGGTTGGCGGCTGCATCACCTTTGACTGTGTCTGCATTGGCGAGCAAAAAAACCGTCACCCCAATTTTCTGCTGGGCCAGGTACCGGGCTATCACAAAACCGTCGCCGCCGTTATTGCCGCGCCCGGCCACGATCCCCACCGTACCGCCATGGTAAATGCGTTCCAAAAACAAGCGCGTGGCCCCGCGGCCTGCACTTTCCATCAACACCCGGCCGGGTATACCGAACACTTCGATGGTTTGCCGATCCATGGCCTGCATCTGGTCTGCCGTAACAACAATCATGATGCCATCCTTTAAATTGTTCGCATCAGGCCGATCATTTCATTGACGGCAGCCCCCATGCCTTTTAATACCGCGCGCGCGATCAGGCTTTGGCCGATGCTGAATTCATCAATTTCGCTAATTCCTTTAAAAAGCTGGATCAGGCGGTGATCCAGGCCATGACCGATGGCAATGCGCAGACGTAATTTGCTGGCCATTTTAACGGTGTCGGTGATGTTGGCCAGCTCCTGGGTCTGCATGACCGGTGTGTTGGCGGCTTTTAGCCGGCCGGCATGGATTTGGATCCAATTGGCGTGGAGCTGATGGGCCAGCTTGGCCTGTTCCGGTTCTGCGGCGATGCAAATACCGACACTGATGCCGTTGGATTGCAAAGTGTCCAAGGTTTCAAAAAGATGGCGACTCTGGAGAACCAGATCCAATCCATCTTCAGGAGGTGTCTCGGCATCGAGATCGGGTACCAGGACCACGCGCTGGGGTTTAACATCCAGCGCAATGCCGACCATTTCCGATGTGGCGGCCATGTGCAGAATGAGCCGGCCCTGGACCATGCGGCGCAACAAGTGCAAATCACGTTCTTGTACGACCTGACGATCTTCGCGTAAATATACAGCAATACTGTCAGCACCAGCCAACTCCGCCACAACCGCAGCAGCTGCCGGATCTGGATTGCCGGCATGCGTGGATTCACGCAGTGCTGCCACTGAATCAACTAAAACCGTTAAGCTGGACATAGACACTCCTCAACTTAAACCGCTGATAGAACAATATTGGACTTCAATATAGAAGAAGGCCGAATCGTAACCCTGCTTTGGAAAGAGGTGGCCTCGTATCAATTGATCAGCGCAATCAATTCCTGGCTTTTGGCCTCCATCGCCTTCGATTCTGCTTCGGAGTGGAGATGGTCATAACCGAACAGGTGCAAGATGCCATGGATCAACAATTGATCGAAGCGCTCATTTAAGCTGATGCCGGACGCCCGCCCCTCCCGCGCACAGGTATCCATGGAGATGACCACATCACCCAGCAAGTGGGGATTAATGTCGCCATGGGGACCCTCACGCATGGAAAATGCAATGACGTTGGTGGGCCCTTGGCGCTCCAGATAATTCTGGTTGAGCTCAGTGATGCGCCGATCATCCACAATCAAGATGGACAACTCCGATTCAGGAGAGTCCAAGGCGTTTAAGATGGCCTGGGTCTTGTTTTGAACCCTTTTGATCTCTACTGGATGGTTTGCTTGTTGATTGTCGATCAGAACTGCCATTTTTCTCCTTAAGGTTCTCTTTGGTTTGTGTATCGCCATATTCAATACGGTGGTGATGGATACCATATAATATTTTATTAAAACTGCTGGCAATTCGGTGTAAATCTTTGAGGGTCAGCTCGCAGCTGTCGAGCTGGCCGTCGGCAAATATTTTATTGATCAAGTGCTGTACGAGGCCCTGAATGCGAGCGGGTGTTGGATTTTCCAGTGTGCGTGAGGCGGCCTCCACCACATCGGCCAGCATCACCAGACCGGCTTCTTTGGTCTGCGGTTTGGGTCCGGGGTAGCGGTAATCGTCAATTTTAACCGCATCTTCGCCTTTGATCTGGATGGCCTTATTGAAAAAGAAGGTAATCAAACTGGTACCGTGGTGCTGCTGGATGGTATCGATGATCGCTTCGCCCAATTTATTCTGGCGGGCAATATCCACGCCTTCTTTTACGTGGGCAATCAAAATCAGACTGGACATGGAAGGTGCCAGCTTGTCATGCTTGTTTTTGCCATGGGTCTGGTTTTCAATGAAGTAGAGGGGTTTCTTAACTTTACCAATGTCGTGGTAGTAACCACATACCCTGGCCAGTAGGGGATTGGCGCCAATTTCAGTGGCGGCGGCTTCCACCAACGAGCCCACAATGACGGAGTGGTGATAGGTGCCTGGCGCTTCAATCATCAGGCGCCTGAGAATGGGGCGGTCCAAATTGGCCAGTTCCAGCAGCGAGATGTCCGTGGAATAGCGAAAGGTCATCTCCAGCAGGGGAGCAATGCCTACGGTAACGATGGCGCTGCCCACTCCCCCTCCAATGGCCATGGCCCAATCCCAAGGTAATTTCAGTCCGGCATAGTTGGCGGCATAGACACTGGTCGCGGTGGCCAGGACCACATTGACTAAGCCCAATTGGATACCTGCCACAATAATAACCTTGCGCTCACGGCAATGTTGAACCCAATAGGCGGCCAAGGTGCTGCCGATAAGGAAAAAGAAAAATGTCTCCACACGATTACCGGTCAGCATGGCGGCGCAAACGGAAGCCACCAGGCTGAAGGGTATGGCGATTTCAAATCCTAAAAAGAGGCAGATCAGCATGGCACCGGCAGCGGCCGGGGCGGCGTAAACCACCGACGCAGTTGGGATCACCACCGGCAGGTTGGGAAACAGGTTGGCTGAGAAGACAACCGAAATTTTGACCACGATGATCACGATCAGCAATACAATACCGATAAAAACCAAATTTTTAATTTTATTCAGGCGATGGTAACGGGGTTGATGAAAGTAAAGCATATGGATCACAACCAGCAAGATGGCAACGATAGCAGCCGCTCCCAAGCCGATGGGCGTCACTTGATCAGTCTCTTTCTGCCGTTGCAGGGCCTCTAATTTCATCAATTGTTCAGCGTTAATGCGTTCACCTTCTCTGACCAGCATTTCACCGGCTTTAAACTTGTACAAAATGGGCTTGGCATCTGCCGTGGCCTGCTCTTTGCGTTGTTCAGTGGCATTGCGGTTGATGGTAATATTGGGTTGCACCAACCGCTGGCAAAAATCGACAACAAGATTGACCATGCTATATGGCATGTCTTTGACTTGGGGTGCGGCAACAATGCGCACCATGGTTTTGGCTTGATCGGGTCCGTAAAATTGTCGCAATGAAGTGACGGTTTTTTCAGTCTGGGTGGCCACATTGCGCATGGTGATGCCCCGGCCTGCCTCTTTGAGCAGGACCTCCTTGTTGGCCACTACCCCGTTGGATTGGATTTGGTTGAGGATATTGATGATGCGTTGGGAGATGGCCGGGTCAAAGTTTGCCTTGGCCAGCAGATTAAAATCGCCTTCACTGAGTTTGAGACCGATTTGTTTTTCCAAACTTTCTTTTTGCGCCCATGCGATATCTTTGCGTGTTTTGGCCGACACCTTGCCCGACTCCAGCGGTGCCGGACCGGGGGGTGGGCCGGAAATTTCAGGGTCGTCATTGACCAGTAGGCTGTGAATTTGGTGAAATGATTTTTTTAAATTTGCAGTGAGTTCCAGCGATCTGCGCGGATCGTAGTCGTAAACGGTCAGGACCTTCGCTACGGCCTGCTCGCGAATGGCGGAAGAAGCGGCTTCGTCTTCGATGAAAAAGTCCCGCGGGGCTTTGATATCACGTTCGGCAATGTCGCCCAGCTGGTAGGTGTGACGTTGAACCACCAGGCTGGGGTAAAGCAGCACGATAAATGTGCCCACAACGGTCATCAACACCAGCCATCGAAAAAGCGCTTCGTGGCGCTGGAACCCATCGGTGCGTTTTTTGATTTTATCTCCGCCCATCGTTATTCAATTTCCAGTATGCGGTTTTTAATTGGGCGTATTTTGGCCGTTTTGTTCCGCAGTATACATCTCATATGCCTGAATGATATCCTGAACCAATTTATGCCGCACGACATCGTGCTGGGAAAAAAAGACAAATTCGATACCCGCAATTTCAGCCAGGATATTTTTGGCTTCGACCAGTCCCGAGCGCTTGGAGGCGGGTAGATCGATTTGGGTAATATCACCGGTAATGACAGCCTTGGAGTTGAAACCGATGCGGGTCAGAAACATTTTCATCTGTTCCGAGGTCGTGTTTTGGGCTTCATCCAGGATGATGAACGAGTCGTTGAGGGTGCGTCCTCTCATAAAAGCAAGGGGTGCGACTTCGATCACCCCTTGCTGCATCAAATGGGTGACTTTTTCAAAGCGCATCATGTCGTGTAAGGCATCGTAGAGCGGCCGAAGATAGGGATCGACTTTATCAGTCAAGTCGCCGGGCAAAAATCCAAGGGCTTCACCCGCTTCTACGGCAGGTCGGGCCAGGATGATGCGATCTACAGTTCCTTTGGTCAAGGCGGCCACAGCCATGGCCATGGCCAGGTAAGTTTTTCCTGTTCCGGCCGGGCCGATGCCGAAGACAATGTCATATTGGCGCATGGCATCGATGTAGGCCTTCTGGGCTCGACTTTTAGGGCTGATGGCGTGCTTTTTGGCGGTAATAAATACGGTGTCCAAAAAAATCGTTTTGAGTTTGGTGCGATGGTCGGCGCTGAGCAAGCGTAGCGCATAATCGATGTCGTTGGGGTAGAGGGGAAATTGCGCCTTCAGCAATTCGTAGAGTTGGGTGAGCAGGTTTTGCGCCAACTCCACATTGATGATATCGCCTTGGATGTGCAACGCATTGCCACGGGCTTGAATATCAAGTTCAAGGGCCAGAGCGATTTGCTGCAGGTGGCTGTTATGCTCGCCAAATAGCTGGCGTACCAGCTCTAAATCGGTGAAGCTTAATTTAAGCTGGTGTTGATCATTGCCCATAGGTACTATCCAATTGTTCTTTTACACGTATCATCACGCCGACCGTTGGTCGTTATATCCGCTCCAGTCCGTCGTGTTGCCCAAATAAGAAAATACCTGACTTTCCAAAGGATTGCAAACGCCAATTGGTTGCACGACCCAATGGAAAACCCTTGACGCTCTGCATGGCCTTTGTTACCGTTGCCGTCCGATAGATGCGCGTATGCGAATGACGTTGGGCCCCAAATATGAGCCCGCTGTGCGAAATGGGATTTGGTCGCTGACCAATTACCAAGGCGTTGATTTAATTGGTCATTTACAATTCAAAGGTAGATCATGAACCTGCTAGATTACCTGTTGATCTCCATTTTGGGGTTTTGTTTGGTTCGCGGCATTTTCAGAGGATTGGTTAAAGAGCTCTCATCTATTGTGGGGGTGCTTGGCGGGTTTTATGCCGCCTATACCTATTACCCCCGGCTTGCCGGACCCTTGAGCCACTGGATAGCCAATACGGGCTATCTTCACATTTTCAGTTTCCTGATATTGTTTGTGGTGATCTACCTCTTGGTCAGTATTGCCGGCGTTTTAATCAAACACCTGATGCATATCGCTCTGCTTGGCTGGGTGGATCGCCTCGGGGGAGGGGTGTTTGGTACGGTAAAGGGCTTGTTGATCACCACGGTGTTGATCCTGATCCTGACGACTTTTTTACCCGCGAATGCGGCCATATTGCGCCGATCTACGGTAAGTAAAAACATGATGCGCGCCAGCGCCATTCTGGTCAAGGTGGTACCCGATGCGATGAAAAATAGATTTAACCAAAAAATGCACGAATTAAAAAAATCATGGCAAACCCAAAGGACCTGACGCCCAAAGCGACCATTGAAGACTTGCTGGCACTGATCGCTGCGCTAAGGGCCGAAGACGGCTGCCCCTGGGATCGCCGGCAAACCCCCCTTTCGCTCACCGCCTATTTAATCGAGGAGATGTATGAGCTGGTGGATGCCATTGTCGCCGATGACACCGATGCCATTTGCGATGAGTTGGGCGATGTGATTTTCCAGGTTCTGTTTGTGGCCCACCTGTTTCAGACCGAGGGCCGATTTACCTTCAATGAGGCACTGGGACGCAACAGGCAAAAGATGGTGCGCCGCCACCCCCACGTTTTTGGTGGAGACAAGCTGGACAGCGCTGCGCAGGTCAAAAAACGCTGGCGTCAAATCAAACAGCAGGAAAAAGGCGATGCGGCCCACTCGTTGATGGATTCGGTCCCCAAAGGGATGCCGGCCCTGATGCGGGCCTATCGGCTCTCCGAACGGGCGGCCGCCATTGGGTTTGATTGGGACAACCTCGAAGCTGTTATGGCCCAGGCAGCGGCCGAATGGGTTGAATTTAAAGAAGAAATAGATGGTTCTGCCACCGCAGCCGAGATCGCCGACGACAAAACCTGCATGGAGTTCGGGGATGTGCTGTTCACCCTGGTCAATGTGGCCCGACAGGCCCATATCCATCCGGAAAAGGCATTGATTCAATCCATCCAGAAATTTACACGCCGTTTTCAACAGATGGAGGCCATGTCTGCGGCAAAGCATCTTTCACTGGACGAATTATCACACGCTGAATTGGAGAGGCTGTGGTCAGTGGCCAAAAAAGCAGATTCATGAACAGGATCATTTCTGCAGCTTAATTTCGCGTTTTTTTGGATATAAAGTACGCAAGCCGAAGTTGGGTAATCCGCTGAGCAGCGAAGTCAGCAATGCGGCAAGGTAGGGTATGGCCTGCACGTATAAGACAACCAGCCAGAGCTGCAAGTCCAAATCCGCCACAGGAAGGCGCAGATTAATACCGATGGCGGCGCCAACCAGAGCCAGAAGCAAAACGATCTCCTGCCGAACAAAAACCAGCGTTTTTGCCAACCCGGGTTTAGGGGCCATTTTCGGGGTGCGGTAAAAATGTATGCTTCGGGTCACCAGCCCCAACCAAATCGCACGGGCGATGGTATGGGACAACGCGTACCCGGCGATGGCCGCAGCGAGGGTCTGAACGACAGTCGCATGAAAGCGCACACGATAAAGGTAGATCATCTTGCCGATTTTAAACGTAAAGACACACAGCGGTATCAATGATAGTGCCACAAGGGGAGGGGCGACCTGAAGCGGTGCGACCATCATGGCCAGCGACCAGACCAATGCGCCGAGATTGAAGGCCAGGTTCACCCCATCTGCAATCCAAGGCAGCCATCCGGCGACAAAGTGATAGCGCTGGCCTTTGCTTAAACCTTTGGGTTGATACCCTATCAGTTGACGGAAATGGCGTCGCAGAATTTGAACCGCGCCATACGCCCATCTAAACCGTTGCTTCTGGTAGTCGCCAAACGTGTCGGGCATCAGCCCTTGACCGAAGCTTTGGGGAATATAAATCGCTTGGTGACCTTGTTCGAAAATCCGCAAGCCGAGCTCGGTGTCTTCAGTAATACACCACTGTCCCCAACCACCGACATCCTCGAGCACACGGCGCCGCACCATGGTCATGGTGCCGTGCTGGATAATGGCATTACGATCATTGCGGGTCACCATGCCAATACCAAAAAAACCTCGGTATTCGGAGTGGCACATGCCCTTGAACGCATTTTCATCTCCATCTCTGTAGTCCTGGGGCGCTTGCACCAATGCGACTTGGGGATCGGAAAATTGCGGGGCCAGCCGTTTTAGCCACAATGGATTCACGACGTAATCGCTGTCAATGATGGCCACAATTTCAGCCGCCGGAGAGGTATGTTGAAGGGCGAAATTCAATGCGCCGGCTTTAAAACCGGTAAGCGGCTCGACATGGAAAAAGCGAAATTTGGGGCCCAGTGCGGCGCAATGGTCCGCCACAGGCTGCCAGGTGGCGGGGTCCTTGGTATTGTTATCGACAACCAGCACCTCATAGCGCGGGTAATCCAACCGTGCCAGGGCATCCAACGTGGAGATCAGCATCTTTGCCGGCTCATTGTACGCGGGCACATGAATGGATACCCGGGGCAGGGCTTCATCCGGCAGGGCCATGGGCGCAAACAGCCGGCGGCGGTGTTTTACCCAGTGGGCTTCAGCCCATTCGTGGGTTTCGGTGAGCAGGATTACAATGGCGCCCAGCATGCCGGCAAACATAACCAGCCCCACCAGTACCGTACCGACAGTCAGGTATTGGTTGCTGTAATCGTAAACAATCCAAACGGTTGCCGTTGAAGCCAGATAGGCCATCATGGCGATGAAGCTGCGCCCCCGCCGGGTGAGGGTTTGACTGTCGGTCAGCAATAGGGACAGCAGGATGCCGGCAATCAAAATAGAAAAGCCGGCCAGGACATACCAATTGGGAACGGCCACAATGGGTTTGCGAAAAGGAAACTTGGCCCTGCGGTGGACATCCCAAACGCCCCAGTAAGCACCTACGGCTCCCTCTGTCTCACGCTTCCAGGGTTGGTCGAAAGC
>JBNLFN010000119.1:0-47543 GCA_050305555.1 Desulfobacteraceae bacterium
CACCCGCTTTGGCTGGCATATCATCAAGGTGGAAAAGATCAATGCCGCCTCCACCCAAGGCTTTGAAGCGGTGGCAACTCAGATTCGCCGTCAACTGGTAGCTGCCAAAGCCAAGCAGTTGGCATCGGACAAGGCCCAAGAGGTATACACCTCTGTTTTTGACGGGGACGATCTGACCGATGCCGGTGAGATGTACAACGTCCCGGTAAGGACAACAGAATATTTTTCCGCCCAAGGTGTTCAACAAAAAGACATTGATGACCCCCGGCAGTTCACCAAGATTGCTTTTGACTTGCAAAAGAAGATGGATATCAGCGAAATTGTATCCCTAAACGACAAATATTACCTGCTGCAGGTATTCGAGCGGCGCGATGCCCAAATTCCGGAGCTTGCCGCCATATCAACTCAGGTGCGTGCTGATTGGGTCAAATCCCGGCAAAGCGAAAAAGCCAAAGCAGATGCGCAAGACCTTCTGGAAAAAATAAAACAGGGTGCATCCATGGCCGAGGCTGCAGCAGCATTTAAGATCGTGCCGGCATCTACTGGTTTTTTCAAGCGTAGCGGTACGATTCCCAAGATTGGCAATGAAACGCAAATTGCCCAAGCGGCCTTTCAGATGTCTAAAAAGTCACCTGTTTATCAACAAGCCCTTCAGGGAAAACAAGGTTGGTATGTGATTCAGTTAAAAGAACGTAAATTGCCTTCTTCAGACGGTTTTGCTAAAGAAAAAGAAGCGACGTTAAAGCGGTTGACCGAGCAGAAAAAACAATCCACGTTCAAACGCTGGGTCGCTGATTTAAAAGCGCGTAGCGATATCAAAATCAACCATGAGCAAATCTTTACCCCATAGTTGGTCTGACGAACGATTTGGGGGAGGAAAAATGGGGGGAGACCATTTGTGATGGCCAAACCGGAATCCACAGACGATGGCCCACAATACGTGGCCAAAAAATGCCATGAGTGTTATACTTATGTTCCGTTGGATGCGGAGATTTGCCCGTCTTGCAAAGCCCGTTTGGGAAAATTGGGCAAGCATGGATTTGCAGAACGTGTGACGGACTGGAAAGCATACATCGCTTTTTTTGTGGCGCTTCTCTTTTTTTTGATATTTTGTCGGTATGCTTTTTTTGATTAAAAACTCGCCGCCCCTTAGTGCTATCCTTTGCACAACTACTTGGCCAACATGGCCCGCATCATATCCCCCGCATTCTCGGCGTGATCGGCAATGGAGCCCAGAATTTCGGCCAGTTGGATCAGGTGGTAGACTGAAACCGCATCGATATCCATATTGAATACCCGTCTTTTAATCCCATCTTCCAGTTTGTCCGCTTCATGCTCCTGCTGGCGCAAATCGCGAATGATGGATTTGACTTTGCCACGCTGTTTCTCATTATAGGTTTTAAAATAGGAACGGGCTTCCCGAACCATTTTGCTCAATTCATCGATGGGTTCGATGACCGCATCCACCAGCAAGACAAAGTCCTTTTCCAGTTCCAGCGGGATGCCGGGCTCCGGTCGGTAAGAGATCCAGTCTAGCGCATCTTCCACGGAATCCAATACACCATCTTGTTCGCGCAAATAACGAAACAATTGAAACTTGCTGACCGGCATCATCGTGCCAATGGGCAGATGCCCACGAATCCGCCGTTTGATGGCATCCGCTTCGCTTTCCAGCTTAACCACTTCTTTGCGTAGAATATCGAAAGTCTGGCATTGGTTGGAAAAATGGCACTCGATGGCCTGCTGAAAAGCCCAGGCACACTCTTTGACCTTTTCGGCGTGTTCCTGGATTCCCTCGAAGGGTGAGGTGATAAACATGGATAAAAATGGTAAACGCATGGTGCACTCCTTAGTGGATGATGGACCCAATGAGTTTAAACAAGATCATGCTGGTTAAGGCTGATGCCGGAACGGTGAGTATCCAATAGACCATAATTTGAAACACGATACGGAAATTGACAGCTTCCATGCCGCGAGCCAGACCCACGCCCAAGACACCCCCAACGGCGGCATGGGTCGTGGAAACCGGCAGCCCTAATTTCGACGCCAACAATACGGTGGTGGCAGCGGCGAAGTCCACCGAGAACCCCCGCGTATTGGTCAATGTCGTAATTTGAGTGCCCAGTGTTTTCATCACACGATAACCTGCCATTGAGATACCGACTGCGATGCCCACACCACCGAACAGGAGCAAAAAGACAGGCACCGGGACCTTGGCGCCCACGCCGCCGGTTTTAACCAAAAAATAGATAACGGCCAAAGGGCCAATGGCATTGGCCACATCATTGGCGCCCTGGGCCAGGGCCACATAGCATGATGTACCAATCTGAATGCGTCTGAAAATTTCTTCTGCGCCTGCATTCCCTTTGTCCACAATGAATTTTTTCAGCAGCAGGCGACCAACGTAACCGATCAAAACGGCAAACAAAAATGCTGCCACAAGCGCTATGGGCATGGAAACAGAGAATTTTTTACCCAAAGGGGTTTTAAATAAAAAGGACAAGACCACCACGAATCCGGTGGCACCAATAAAGAGCGGAGATAGTTGAAGGGCAGCTAAAAATGTATGACGGCGGGAGAGAACTAAGCGTACGATCAATTTAAAGACAACATAAGCAATGAGCAGGCTGAACAGCGGTGAGATAATCCAACTCAAAACCACGGCACCCAGTTTGGGCCAATTGATGACGTGCATCCCCCCCGCCATGACGCCAAATCCGATCATGGCCCCGACAATCGAGTGGGTGGTAGAGACCGGCAGTGATTTCCAGGTGGCAAAAGAGACCCACAAAGCAGCCGCCAATAAGGCTGAAAGTGCACCCACGAGGGCCAGATGGGGATCATTGAGAATTTCAGTGGAGACAATGCCTTTTCGAATGGTGTCGGTGACATGGGAGCCGATAAATACGGCCCCTATGACATTGAGGATCCCGGCAATAAAAACAGCTTGGCGAATGGTAATCGCTTTGGCACCGACCGCCGATGCCATGGAGTTGGCCACATCATTGGCACCGATGTTCCATGCCATGTAGAAACCAAAAGCATAGCCGACAATGAGGATGAGGTATTCACCAGACATGTGTTATTGAGCTTCCGCTAAAGGTGTGTTGGATAAGCTTGCTTCAGTTGCCGTAAAATGCACCTGTACCATAAGCCCTGCCCTTTGCAAAGTTGCATCTAGCGGGTCAGGCGTGTTCGGGGTTGAAAAATTGCCTCTCCAACATCTGCTCAGCGATGCAGTCCAAAAATCGAGAAGGATGGTAGAGAACGGTTTGGGTGGTGCGGTCATACACATTGCATGGATACGTGATGAACAAGTTCTCGCGCGCGCGGGTAGCAGCTACATACATTAGGCGCCGCTCTTCTTCAAGGGCGTCCGGGCGGTCCATCGCATGATGAGAGGGAAACCGACCGTCCAATGCCCAAATCACAAAAACCGAATGCCACTCCAAGCCTTTGGCCGAATGAACAGTGGATAGATTCAGCCGGTGGCCGCCATCTAATTGTTCCGAAGCCATGTGTCCCTCGACCGCAGTGTTGGGTGGCTCTAAGGCCATATCCGCCAAAAAATCTTCCGGCGTATCATAGCGCTCCATTATTGCCGTTAACTGTTGCAGGTCGCGCAGACGTCGGGGATGATCATCGTAGCGCTCTTTTAAAGTCGGTAAGTAATGGGTTATGATCTGTTCACCCATTTGATCCAGTGACCACTGCGCCGTACTGAGGTTGGCGATGAGTGTTTTGAGTGGTGCGAGGGCCTGCGCATTTTTAGCGGTTAAAGGTGCGTCCAATAAACCAGAGGCACCTTTGTTTTGATTCATGACGGCATCATAGATGTTCTGTGCTGTTTTGGGGCCGATACCGCTGACCAACAGCAGCACACGGTACCAGCTTAGCCGATCTTTGGGCACACAACAAATCTTTAAATGGGCCAGTACATCTTTGATGTGAGCCGATTCGGTGAACCTAAAACCACCAAATTTGACAAAGGGAATGCCGGCACGGGTAAGTTCCAATTCGAGGTCAAAAGCGTGAAAACTGGCGCGAAACAATACCGCCATATCTTGCAACGCCACGCCTTGGCTAAGCAGTCGATTGATTTCAGCCACAATGTATCGGGATTGGGCGTTTTCGTTTGGCGTTGCAACAAGAACAGGGACACGCCCACCACCGCGTTGGGTAAACAGTCGTTTGGTATACTTTTCTGCAGCTTCCTCAATCATGGCATTTGTCATGTCCAAAATGGGTTGCAAGCTGCGGTAATTTTCTTCAAGCTTGATAATTCGGGTGCCGGGAAATCGTTCGGGAAAGGTGATAATATTTTTGAAACTGGCGCCACGGAAAGCATATATGCTTTGGGCGTCATCGCCGACCACCATGACGTTTTTATCTGGATTGGCCAAAAGGGTGATGATTTCAGCCTGGATAGGGTTGGTGTCCTGATACTCGTCCACCAAAATGTGTTGGAATTGGGCAGATAATTGCTCCCGAAGGTTGTCTTCGGAGGCCAGCAATTGATGCAGATAGACCAGCAAATCATCGTAGTCGCAAAAGTAATGCTCGCGTTTGCGTTGTCCATAGAGTTTCCAAATCTTTTGCAAGTCATCTAATTGATGTTCAAAGTGCGGGTAATCATCGTAAACGACATCCTCCAGGGGCAGGTTTTTGTTGATCGAGCGGCTAAAAATGTTGGCCAGGGTTGCTTTGCGGGGAAGTTTTTGATTATCAGGGGTCAATTCTTTACGGATCAAACCAATCAAGTCCTCTGAATCGGATCGATCCAATATGGAAAACCCTTGGCTAAATCCCAAGCGACCGGCATGATGACGTAAAACGCGGTTGGCAAAGGAGTGAAAGGTGCCCCCGGACACTTTTTGGCATCGATTGTCCAATAATTCAGCCGCTCGCTTAATCATCTCATGGGATGCTTTGCGGGTAAAAGATAGCAGCAAAATCGCGGTGGGCGGAACACCGTCTTCCACCAATTTGGCCACACGGTAGACAAGCGTTCGAGTTTTACCGCTACCCGCCCCGGCGACCACAAGCAGTGGGCCGTTAACGTGGGTTACGGCAGCCAATTGCGCGGGGTTCAGTAATCGTTCATAGGCGATGCGCAGGTTTCCACCGGGATTTTCAGGTGTATCCGAAAAGAGGGAATATTGGGACATTTCTATACCGCCACCGTATTACTGATTTCGGGCCAATATACCAGATGAGGGTCTGTGCCTCTGAATCAAAATTGTGTTTTGGCTCAAGCCGCAAAGTTAATTGATTTTATTGTTTCGTGACCTAAGTCTTTTTGAATGCTTTGTCAAGCGCACAGCAGGGGTGATGGAGGTTCCTGAAGGCAAGGCACTTTTTCTTTGATGTGTCGGAATCAATGTTGGGTGCCAACTTGCTATCAAAATGAGACAATCAACTTATTAACAGTCAAAATAGCCCACGCTCAATTGGAATTCACATATGAGCAGGCTTTGCAATCTGGTGTGCAAGACTATTATGCTCCATGTTTAGAATTTTAAAGCCATCTCAATAAAGTCTTTCATGTCCGGGGTAGTTTTAACGAAGACGGAAACCTTCGAGGCGAAGCCGGATGGCCCAATCTGGGTGTTGGGGGCCGGATTTCAAATTCTCGACATACGACAGTATGCCTGCGGTCTTAAACCCGTCCCCGCCGACACCTTGGACCAAAATCCGTTTTTTTTGTGATAGCTCCTTGTCAGTAAAGCGAAAAAAGACAGGTTGAACAGTAGGACGAAAACTTATGGTCAAGCGGTGCTACCACAAAATAGAGTATATCGTTTATGTGATTTTTCTATATATAGCGATAGAAATATTTTCCAGACAAAGAAAGTAATTGCAATCGAGTTGTCGCAAGCTGGCCAGCTGCTGGTGAGAATTGCAAGCGCCTTTCACTTTGAGGTCGAATGCAGAAGCTTTGGGTTGCAGGAGAAGACCCAAAGTCTTTCCATGCGGTCCCTAAAGTCGAATATCTGAAAAAGATCGTCCAATGACAGTAAATGCTAACATCCTAAACATATAATGAATTATAAGTCTTCTATGGCTATATGCTTAATTGGCAAGGGTGTGCAGTAATTTGGATCCATTTGTCTTGAGTTTGAAGAAAAGAAATTGCTACTTTTTTTGAAGAAGTTGTTGACAACAGAGAAAGGTTATATTAGGGCTGAAGATAATAGTTGATTTTTGTAACAATATTAAATTATTAAGGAGGTAGTCATATGCAAAGAGTTAAGACCCAATTAAATTCTGTGGCCAAATCTCTGGCCGGTCTAGCTGCAAAACTCGAAAAAATTAACAAACAGATAACAAAAGCCCCGGCCAAGAAAAAGGCAGCCAAGCCCAAGAAAAAAGCTGTGGCCAAGAAAAAAGTGGCCAAGAAAAAGGTCGTTGCTAAGAAAAAAGCACCTGCCAAAAAAAAAGCAGTAGCCAAGAAAAAAGCCGTTAAAGGCAAGGACACCGTCCTGGATTCAGTGTTGGGCGTCATTAAAAAGAGCAAGGCCGGTGCCGACATTGCTACGTTGAAAGCTAAAACAGGCCTGGAATCTCGGCAGTTGAGCAATGCCCTTTACAAGCTGAGCAAGAAAAAAATGATCAAAGCCAAATCCCGTGGGGTCTATGTAAAAGCGTAGTAACAAAAAAACCAATGAAGCGATGAGCATGAAACTGGTTTTGGATTAGCCTTTTCATGCGCATCGTTTAGAGTCTTTCAGCGCTACTGTACCATGCAGGGGCGCTGAAAGTTTTTTTTGCCTCCTGCAATTGGTTTGATCATCCATTGCACGCCATTAATATCCCTTGCCATAATAGATAGTTTCGACACGCTGTTATTCAAATCGATACATTGAGGTTGTTCAGGCAACCCGATGATTTACAAATAGGTCATGTTGCCTTTTGTTAATCCATTCTTAAATTTAGGTTGCTATTAATAATAGGATTCGGGCTGATAGGCTAGAATAAAGGCCTGTATCTCCGGATTAAAATTGTGTTTTGGCTAAAGCCGCAAAGTTTAAAGATTAAAGTTTACACTTTATTCTTTAAACTGAATTTTTTAAACTGACTGCGTATCAATACGATTTACACGGCAGAAACTAACTATCGTCAATATAACTTTGTTTGGTAGATAGGACAAATAGGATTCTATTGGGTAGAGCGAAGCGAATACATCGCAGTCACGCCAAACAATATAGATGATGCAATGAGTTATAAAGGAGATCTCTATGGGCCGATTTCAAAGGGCATGCAAGCCCAAGCTTGTGGTTTTTAGCGGTCTGAGCAAAGGCTTGTGCCTGGTCTTGTTACTGGTGCTCTTTCAATGCTCTGCCATCTCGCCAAGCACTTATGAGCAGATGCCGGTATACACGACACTTCAAGAGACCTGGCCCCATCAAAAAAGTGATTTACGACCGGACCCCACTGCGATCTTTGGTCGTTTGCCCAACGGTGTCCGCTATATACTCAAAGAGAATCAGACACCTTCCGATCGGGTTAGCATGCATCTGTTTATCCAAGCCGGATCTTTGCTCGAATCAGAGCAGGAGCAGGGTGCTGCACATTTTTTAGAACACATGCTTTTTAACGGTTCCACCCATTTTCCTCCGGGAGAGATGGTTAAATTTTTTCAGCGTATTGGTATGCAATTTGGTCCGGATGCCAACGCGCATACAGGATTTAATGAGACGGTTTATGATGTGGTGCTGCCCAAAGGTGATCGTGATAGTTTGGCGGAAGCAATGGTGGTACTCAAAGATTACGCCCAGGGCGCCCTGTTGTCGCCCGAAGAGGTCGCGCGCGAAAAAAAAGTCATTCTGGCCGAGATGCGCTCGCGCGATTCCTCTCGATTTAGAACCATCAAAGCCACTTTGAATTTTGAGATGCCGGATTTGCGGATCGGCAGGCGCTTCCCCATTGGTGAAAAGGCGGTTGTCGAAAAAATAAATGCCCAAATTCTGCGTGGATTCTATGATGCCTGGTACCGTCCGGAACGAATGGTTTTAATTATGGTGGGCGCTTTTAATGTGAGCGTTGCGCGTCAGCTCATCAACCAGCAATTTGGAGATATTAGACCACGCGCTACTGCCAGGGATATACCGCTCATGGGGCGAATGGAACACAAAAAGAATCAATATTTTTATCACCAGGAAGCGGAGGCCGGTGCCACCACCGTGGCCATCGAATCGGTAGTCCAAACGCCACAACCACCTGATTCTAGCCGATGGCAACGCGCCGTGTTGTTGCGGAATCTGGCCGTCAATATGATGCAAAAAAGGCTGAATGCCCTTCTTCAACAACCCGATACCGTTCTGGCCTCTGCCAACATGGGGGCAGACTATTACCTGAACCAAATTAAATATGCTGAGATCCGGGCTGATTGCAAACCGCTGAATTGGCGAAAAACATTGGGCGTGTTAGATCTTTCCCTACGCAAAGCACTGCAATATGGTTTTACCACCCTAGAACTTCGTTGTGCGATAGGGGACTTCCAGGCCCAGTTAAAACGAGAAGCCCAAGAGCGCGATACACGCGATAGCAATGCCATTGCCCGCGAAATGATGGACAGTTTAAGCAATTGGGAAGTGTTTCAAGCCCCGGACCAACGGCTTGGTCGACTGGCGCCGATTTTGGAGGTTGTAACGTTGGATCAAGTCAATCAGGCTTTTGCCGACATCTGGGAGGCCCCACACCGGCTTGTTTTGGTCACGGGCAATGTTGATTTGTCTTCTGAGATAGATACACCTCGGAAGCAGATTGAAACGGCTTTCTTGGCCAGCCGGCAACAGACAATATCACCGCCGGTAAACAAAGAGCTGGCGGTATTTCCTTATCTGCCGGCACCAACAGGCAGCGGGATGATTGTCCAGCGGCAGAAGGACGCCGAGTTGGGTTTGGAAAAGGTGGATTTTGCCAACGGATTTTCCCTGCTACTCAAACCCACTCGCTTCAAAGCCAATCAAGTGCTGGTCGCTTTGTCTTTCGGCCAGGGAAAATTCTCCGAGCCTGAGGCGCAACCTGGACTGGCCCAATGGACCGAAGCGGTAATCAATGAATCGGGATTTGGCGCCATAGACCGTATTGCGCTGGAAGAAGCCTTAGCCGGTCGCTGGGCTAATATTGAACTGCAAGTTCAAGAAGGCATGTTTTCACTTCAAGGCGAAGCGGTGACATCTGAACTGCCCCTTTTGCTCCAATTGCTGTACACAGCGATCAAAGATCCCGGTTATCGCCAGGAAGCGTTTCGTTTGGCATTCAGACAGTTCGAGCACCAGGGGCAGCGATTGCCCCACAGCGTGGATGGTATGATGAGACTGCGCGGCCAGAGCTTCTTCGCCGGAGGTGACAGTCGTTTTGGAACGCCCGAGTGGGGCCGGTTGCAACAGTGCACCTTGGCGCAGATCAAGCAATGGTATGGGGGACAACTGCATCAATTTCCGATGGAAATGGCCGTGGTGGGTGATTTCCAACCTGACACCCTTGTGAAAATGGTGGCACAGTACTTTGGTACACTTCCAAAAAGAACGGCCACCCTTTCACCACCCAACCGCCTTGGGCCGTCCTTTCCGTCTGGGCAAACCCTGCGGCTCACAGCCCAAACCGATATTTCAAAAGCCTTGGTAGTCGTGGCCTATCCCACTGATGATTTTTGGGACATTGGACGTACTCGCCGATTGGCCATGGTCGCGGAACTCTTTTCGGAAAGATTGCGCCAACATATACGCGAAGCATTAGGGGCCGCCTATTCGCCCTTTGCCTTTAACCATTCCTATCGAAGTTTTAAAAACTATGGTTTGTTACAAATCCATGTGCAGGTTGACCCTAAGCTGGTAGATAGCATTGTGGAAGAGGTACGCCAAATTGCAGATCAACTGGTTCAAATACCTGCGGACGCGGATGAATTCAGACGCATATTGGATCCCGTGTTGACCCACATCAAAGATTTGCGCCAGGCCAATACCTATTGGCTGAATAGTGTGCTCAAAGGAGCCGCCCGTCATCCGGAACAGTTGGAATGGGCCCGAACATTTGAAAAGGATTATGCGGCTATCACATCCCAACAGATATCCAACTTGTCTGCAAAGTACTTGGACAACCGGCAAGCGGCTGTGGTGGTCATTACCCCGACGGGCAAAACCGGTCGAAAATAAGGTGATGCCAAATTTGCAGCTTGCGCTTATGGTCCGCTGGCCTGCGAGCAGGTCAGGTGGCGTCAACTCACTTTACAGGATCATATCCGTCTGATATGCATTTCCAGTTGCGTGAACCGGATGAACAGGAACAACACCTGTATTGTATAAGGAACAGTGAATGAACAACAGTACCGAGATAGAAGCAGGTTATTGGAGCAGTTTATGGAAATTTTTTGCCTCCATCAAATTGACGGTGGTGGTGTTGCTCGCCTTAGCGGTCCTTTCGATTATCGGCACCCTTATTCCTCAAAATCAGAGTCCGACTGACTATTTTCGTGCCTTTGGTCCGGTGCTTTATCAAATATTATCCAACCTGGACATCTTTGATATGTACCATTCCTGGTGGTTTCAGCTGCTAATGGTATCGCTGCTGATTAACATTGTGGTGTGCTCTATAGATCGGTTGCGGTTCACCGCCAAAATTATTTTTGTAAAGAACCCCAAGTTTAATTTACAAGGATTCCGGCGGCGCCCTTCACGCCGCGAATTTTTCGCAACGCCGGATGCCCAGCATCTCAAAGCAGCTTTCCAACAACTGATATCCAAGCATTTTCACTATTGCCGTGTGGTAACGGCCCAAAAGGGATATGCCATCACTGCGGAGAAGGGCCGTTGGACCCGTTTGGGGGTCTATGGTGTTCATTTGAGCGTCGTTATCCTGCTGTTGGGCGCCGTGGTGGGGGCGCACTTCGGATTTGAAGGTTTTGTCAATATCCCCGAGGGCGAAACTGTAAGCGCTATTCAGGTGCGCAATACCGGCCTGAGCTATGCGCTTCCCTTTTCTATCCGCTGCGATGATTTCGATGTCCAATTTTATGATACAGGTGCGCCCAAGGAGTTTCGCTCCAAATTGGTCATCCTTGAAAATGGGCAGCCCACGCTTGAAAAGAATATCATCGTCAACGATCCATTGCGTTACAAAGGCATCAATATTTTTCAGGCCAGCTATGGTAAAATTGATGGTCCAAGCCCGCAGGCAGCCATACCGGAAAAGCTCAACCTTCAATTTCGCAGCACTGAGTCGGGGATGGCGTATTCGTTTGAAACCGGTGTGGGTCAAACCGTAACATTGCCCGAAGGTTTGGGATCCTTTACTGTCACCGAATATCAAGCCGCAGCCGAATTCAGAGGTATGGCCATAGGGCCCGCCCTTGTCGGCACTTTAACCGACGCTGCGGGTGCCGTTCAGACCATCCTGCTGCCCCTGAAATTCCCCCAATTTGACAGGATGCGTCAGGGTAAAGTGGCGATCTCCGTTGACAAGGGCGTTGTGCCGACCCAGCAACGATATTACACCGGACTTCAAGTGACCCGCGACCCCGGCGTCGGCTTGGTATATTTCGGATTTTGTTTGATGATCATGGGCTGCATGGTGACCTTTTTCATGTCCCATCAACAAGTGGTGGTTGAGGTCCAACCCCAGGAAAGCGGCAGCAAGGTCCTGCTGGCCGGCACCACCAATAAAAATAAAGTGGGATTTCAACACCAAATGCAACAAATGGCTGATAAATTGGAGAAACTGGCTGCTGAGGCTGGCGGCTGAACCAGCCGCCAGGGTTTAAAACTTAACACTTTAAACTTGATTGAAGCTGACGACTAATGGATCATAGTTTCTGATGTTGAGGATCGGTTCCCAAATCAAAAAAAATAATATAGGTGCTACATGACATACAATTCTCAAGTTCTATCTATCGTGACCTTCATATACGGCCTGGCCGCATGGTTGTATATGATTGCATGGGTTTTTCACAAAGAGCGACCTGGTCAGGTGGCCACCTGGGTGACGTGGGTCGCCGTGGTGGGCAATGCCGTGGGTATTATATTGCGTTGGTTTGAGTCCTTCGGTATCGGCGAAGGGTATGGCCATGCGCCGTTGTCCAATATTTACGAGTCCCTGGTGTTTTTTGCATTGACCATCGGTGCGATCTATATCTTTTTGGAATGGCGCTATAAGAATCGCGTCATGGGTTGTTTTGCCATACCCCTGGCATTTTTTGCACTGGCTTATGCGTCGTTCGGCACCAGTGCCAAAATTCAACCATTGATACCGGCTTTAAAGAGCAATTGGCTCATCGCTCATGTCATTGTCTCCTTTATCGGCTACGCGTCGTTTGCCATCGCCTTTTGCATAGGTATTATGTACCTGCTCAAAAAAAACGGCGTGTCGGAAAAAGGATTACTGGGACGGCTGCCGGATGCAGCGGTTCTGGATGAACTGATCCACCAAATGATCATGTTCGGCTTCCTTTTTTTAACCGCCGGTATAATCTCCGGTGCGGTTTGGGCGAATTCCGCTTGGGGGCGTTACTGGGGTTGGGACCCCAAAGAGACCTGGTCTTTTATAACCTGGCTTGTCTATGCTTCCTTGTTGCATCTGCGTATGATGCGCGGCTGGAGGGGAAAACGCATTGCGGTCATGTCCATCATAGGTTTCGCAGCTGTATTATTTACCTATTTTGGTGTCAATCTACTGCCGGGGCTGCACAGCTACGGCGCTTTTACTAAATGATTTAACTTGACAAATAAAGGAGCTCTGGATACAAAAAACTCTTTCGTGGAGGCCCCGCTGTGATAAGCGGGGTGCCAAATTGCGATGTTTTCAATCGGGCGAAAGGCCCGTTTGTTATATGGTGGAGAGGTCAGCCGCTGGCCGATCCCATAGGTTTAATTGATTTGGCCGATTGGATTCCATAACAGGAAGACGGAGTATCCATGAGCAGTAATGAAGACCCTATAACCAACGATGTTATCGACGATGCCTCCCCGGCATCACCGGCCCAACCTTCTTCGGAAACCCATTCAGGAGGCGGCGCCACCATTTTCCTCTTTTTTCTCATCGGCCTTTGCCTGAGTATGGTTTTGGGTTGGGCCGTCTTTCCCAATGTGCTTTATTCCAAGCAAAAACAGCCTTTCGATTTTAACCACAAGCAGCATCTCGAAGAGGTGGACGATGGCTGCCAGAGTTGTCATTTCTTCCGTGCCGATGGGTCCTATTCAGGTGTGCCCAAACTGGAACAGTGCACCGACTGCCACTCTGAAATCCTTGGGGAAAGTGAAAGCGAGGCTATTTTTTATGAACAGTATGTGGCCAAAGATCGCGAGGTGCCGTGGCTGGTTTATGCACGCCAACCCGATTGCGTTTTCTTTTCCCATGCCGCTCATATCTACGGCGCCCAAATGGATTGTGTGACCTGCCACGGTCATATCGGCACCTCGCAGAGCCTGAAGCCTTATGAACAGAACCGACTGACCGGCTACAGCCGGGATATCTGGGGCCATAATATCGCCGGCATCAAACACAATTCCTGGGATCGAATGAAAATGGATGATTGCGCCGCATGTCATGCCGAGGCCGGCAGTCACGATGCCAGCGTACAGACCAAACGCGACGCTTGCTTTGTGTGTCATAAATAAAGCCGTACCGGACTATCGGCAATAGCCAGACCACACGCAGCGATCATAATATTGACCCATGACGGGCTACGCATGTTGAGGTAATTGTATGAAACTCTCGAGAAGATGCTTTTTATCATTTGTCGTCGGAGGCGCGGCGGGTACAGCACTGTCACCCCTGCCGTGGAAACTTGTCGATGACGCCTCTATCTGGTCTCAAAATTGGGCCTGGGTACCGGTACCGCCAGATGGCGAAGGCACATACGTTAATTCCACTTGTGGCCTGTGCCCTGGTGGATGTGGCATTAGCGTACGTAAGATTGATGGCCGAGCCGTTAAAATTGAAGGCACTGAAGATCACCCCGTCAACGATGGCGGCATCTGTATGCTGGGTTTGTCCGGACTGCAAATGCTATATGGTAACACTCGCATCCCCGCACCGCTAAAGCGTGTGGGCGAAAGAGGACAAGGCAAGTGGCAGACCCTTTCCTGGCCCGAAGCCATCAAAGAGGTAGCTGTCAAGCTCGGTGAGATTCGTTCCCAGGGCAACCCTCAATCCGTGGCCTGTATTGCGCCCAAGGATGTGGGCACGGTACCGCAATTGCTTAATCGCTTGATGGTTGCCTACGGGTCACCCAACTTTTTCCGGATGCCCGGGGTGGCCGATGCCTATGAAGCGGCGCTCTACCAGACCCAGGGCGCATTAGGCCCGGTAGGGTTGGACATTGAAAACGCTGATTTCGTATTGAGTTTTGGCAGCGCCATCCTGGATGGCTATGGGTCGCCGGTGCGCATGTTTCGGGCCAAAAGCCGATTAAAAGAGCGTCACGGAACGTTAGTCCAAATTGAGCCGCGCCTGTCCAACACCGCGGCCCAAGCGGATGAATGGCTGGCTGTTCAACCGGGCTGTGAAGCTGATTTGGCTCTGGCCATGGCCCATGCGATCATTGCCCGAAATGCGTTCAATAAGCAATTTGTCTCGAACTTGACTGAGGGTTTTGAGGCTTTTTCCCAAATGGTGGCGCAAAAATATACACCTGAGGCGGTGGCCGCTAAAACAGGTATCCATGCCGACGCCATCCGGTCTACGGCCTTGAAATTTGCTGCTGCTAAAAAGCCGCTGGCCATTTTCGGCCGCGGAAAGGGGCAAACCCCAGGGAGCTTGAAAGAGGCCCTTGCCGTGCATGCACTCAATGCCCTGGTGGGCAATATCAATTCACCGGGAGGTGTCTTGGCTTTGGCCGCGTATGATTATATCCAATGGCCCGAGAGTGAGATCGATGCGGTGGCCGCCGCTGGATTGCAAACCCCGCGCATCGACGGCGCCGGAACGGATCAATATCCTCATGTGCGCTACCTGCTCAACCGGATGGCCCAAGGGGCAGATGGCATTCAAGCTTTATTGGTGGCTGAAGCCAACCCACGGTACAGCTTGGCAGACAGTGAAACCGTACAGGCGGCTTTGGATCAAATTCCCTTTGTCGTGAGTTTCTCCTCTTTTATGAATGAGACAGCCATGTACGCCGATATGATTTTGCCCAACCATACCTATCTGGAGCGCTATGAAGATGTACCCGTTACTGCCGGTGTCAGCCGGCCGACGGTGGGCCTGAGTCGGCCTGTGGTGGAGCCCCTGCTGGATACCCAACATATCGGTGACTCCATCATGCAAATCGCCAAGGCACTCGGCGGCAGCATGGCGACAAGCTTTCCATGGAAGGACTATCAAACCTGCCTCAAGCAGACCCTTAAAAAGCAGTGGGACACCCTTGAGCAAGAAAGCGTTTGGGTGGCAAGCACAGCGCCTGCCCGCCCGCAGGGTGGTTTTGACACTGCTTCGGGAAAATTTGTGCTGATGAATGACAACATGGGGGCCATTTATTTGGCTGATGATGCTGCGATGGAAGGGACCGACGCCGGCTATGGCCTGGTGCTGGTGCCTTACGACTCCATTCGGTTGAGCAGCTGCTACGTCGCTGATGCGCCTTTTATGTTGAAAACCGTCTCCGACAAGGTACTCAAAGGCAAGGACGGTTTCGTTGAAATTAATCCGGAAACAGCTAAAAAATTGGGATTGACCGATGGCCAAATGGCCATTTTGGCCACCCCCAAAGGGCGGGCCAAGGTCCGCGTTAGCCTGTTTGAAGGCATTCGGCCGGGCGTAGTGGCCATGCCGCGTGGCCTCGGTCATGGGGCCGATGACCCATTTTTGGCAGGCAAAGGGGTTAATGTGAATCAACTGATCGGACCCGTGGAAGATCCCGCATCCGGTTTGGACGCTGCCTGGGGAATAGGTGCCAAGCTGGCCTAAGTCAAATTGCTAAAATGAGGTTCTGATGAAAGAAGACCAGATACAACATCAATCCAAACGCTATGGAATGGTTATTGACCTGGATAAATGCACCGGCTGCGGCTCTTGTATGGTGGCCTGTTTTTCCGAGAACAATGTTCCCTTCCGGCAGGATGAAACCGACAAACTGCTGAGCATCACCTGGATGCGGGTGTACAAAGTCACCAATGGTGAAAAGTTCCCCAATACCGAAGTGTGCTATTTCCCGCGGCCGTGCCAGCATTGTGCCGGGCAACACGAGGGCCATTCACCCTGTGTGTCGGTCTGTCCGGCGACCGCTACCGATTATAGTCAAGAGACCGGTATTGTCAGCCAAATCTATACCCGTTGTTTTGGTTGCCGCTATTGCATGGCCGCCTGCCCCTACCACGCGCGCTATTTCAACTGGTGGGATCCGGTCTGGCCCGAAGGCATGGAACGCTATTTGAGCCCCAATGTTTCGCCGCGTATGCGCGGTGTCGTGGAAAAATGCAGTTTTTGTTTTCACCGCTACCAATTGGCCAAAGACAAAGCATATACGGAAGATCGACGCGATCTGAAGGAAGAGGAGTATCAAACCGCTTGCACCCAAGCTTGTCCGGCCGGCGCCATCACCTTCGGGGACCTTAACAATCCTGAACACAAAGTACATCAGATCGCCCAGCCCGACGCGCATCACCATGGGCGACCGAAAAATCCCAACGCATTCCGCTTGCTGGAACGCTTGGGCACCAATCCCAAAGTGTATTACCTCTCCAGTCGGGCGTGGGTACGCAAAGCGGGTGACAACTATCAGGTCAAAGATAAACCCGGCGCTCATGACGCTTGACGAGGATGGGCATTAAACCGGTTCGATCAATTTAGCAACGAGCAAGGAGCACAAACCTTATGGATTCTGCATTGATACCCGAGGGCGTCAAACGGTGTTCCCTACCGAAATTTTTATTGGGATTGACTGTGGCAGGAGGCGTTCTGGCGTGGGGTGTCTACGCCATGCTGCTGTGTTGGATCAAGGGGCTGAACCAGACCAACATGAACGACTACTATGGGTTTGCCCTGTGGATCTGGGCTGACCTGGCCGTCATTGCCTTAGGTGGCGGTGCGTTTTTCTCAGGCCTGCTCAAGTACATTTTCGGCAAGGACGAGCTTAAAAATATTATCAACTATGCCGTACTGATCGGTTTTATTTGTTACAGTTCGGCCTTGTTGATTTTGGCCATCGATGTGGGCCAACCCATGCGCAATTGGTTCATTTTCTGGCATGCCAATGTGCACTCGATGCTTACCGAAGTGGCCTTTTGTCTATCGTGTTATTTCGCGGTATTGACCATTGAGTACATTCCCCTGGTTCTGGAAAACCGCCAGATCGACAAAGTGCCGTTTTTTCATAATTTGAGCCACAACATGCACGGCACCATGGCTGTTTTTGCCGCTACCGGCGCATTTCTCTCATTTTTCCATCAAGGCTCTTTAGGGGGCGTGGCCGGCGTGCTGTTCGGCCGACCCTTTGCCTATCGGCAGCACATTCTGATTTGGCCCTACACCTTTTTCCTCTATACTTGGTCAGCCGCGGCCTTCGGTCCCTGTTTTACTCTTTTTATTACCTGGCTGACAGAGAAAATCAGCGGTAAAAAGCTGGTCAAAGACAATGTTATTCATATGCTGGCTAAAATAGCCGGCTGGATGATTACGTCCTATATCGTCGTCAAGATTGCCGACACCCTCTACTGGATGTTCAGCACTGCGCCGGCAAAGGGTTTTAACTGGACTTTCTTTTTTGAGAACAATGCCCTGTACGGCCCATGGATCTTGTTTGCTGAAATCATAATTGGCGGCGTGATTCCCGGCCTGCTTCTGATTTTTAAACCCACACGTGAGAATGCCTTGCTGCGTGTGACGGCCACTATCCTAGGCATTATGGGCGTATCACTTAATCGTTGGGTGATGGTGTTGCAGACCATGGCAGTACCGGTCATGACCTTTGACCATTGGGCGCTGTATATTCCCAGTTGGCAAGAGGTCGCCACCACCATCTTACCGGTGGCCTACGGTGTCATATTGATCATGATCTCTTTTCGTTACCTGCCGATATTTCCGCAGGAGCGTGAATTGAATCCCGTTGAATCGGCAGAGGCCTAAGGAGGAGAGTCAATGTTACCATTTAATTTTGAATGGGTATGGGACATGGGGCACCTGGTGTTTCACGGCGGCCTTTGGTATGCGCTCAGTGTAATTGGCATGGGCATGACTTTCTGCGTCATCAAGGCAGTGGTGGATACCATGCAAGGCAAGGGCGGCGATCACCATCATTAGGCCGGCCTTATGGTACGAAACAACAAAGCGTTTTCCATCGCAGATGCTGTGGGAAACGCTTTTACTTTTTAAGGCCCAATTGGTAAATGTCAAAGCTCAAAATCCAGATATCAAAGGAAGGTATTTTGATGTTTGGACTTTGGATTTACGTGTTTTTAATAAAGTGGATGTTATTTTACAACTGTGTTGACTGGCATCTCACTATAGGTGGAGTAGCAAAAGTTTATGGATAAAATTCTGGTTCAAGGCGGACGCAAACTAACCGGTGATGTGCAGGTCAGCGGTGCTAAGAATGCAGCGCTTCCCATTTTGGTCGCGGCCTTGCTGTGCGATGGCATCAATACCTTCACCAATGTTCCCAATTTGCGGGATATCCGCAGCACTTTAGATCTGTTGACCCACTTGGGCGCACGTTGCGAGAGTGATGGCCCCATTATAAAGGTGGATGCCGCCGGATTGAACAATCCTGAAGCGCCCTATGATTTGGTGCGTAAAATGCGAGCTTCGATTTTGGTGTTGGGGCCACTGGTCGCGCGGTTAAAACGCGCACGGGTCTCTTTGCCCGGTGGTTGCGCCATTGGTGCACGACCCATCAACCTGCATTTGAAGGGGTTGGAACGTCTGGGTGCCAAAATTGTGCTGGAGCATGGCTATGTGGAGGCTTCGTGTGACAAGCTCAAGGGCGCTGACATCTATTTCGATGTGGTCACAGTGACCGGCACGGAGAACCTCATGATGGCCGCTGTATTGGCCGAAGGTACCACCATTTTGCGCAACGCCGCCCGTGAGCCTGAAATTGTGGCCCTATCCGATGTGCTGAATCAAATGGGCGCCAAAGTCCAAGGCGCCGGCAGCTCGGAGATTACCATCCGGGGCGTGTCAACGCTTGCACCGGTCAGTGCGCCCATCATTCCCGACCGCATCGAGACCGGCACTTTTTTGGTGGCGGCCGCGTTGACCCAAGGCGATGTCTGCATCAAAGGGGCTGAACCGCAACACATTCAGGCCATTGTCGACAAGTTGCGCCTGGCCGGCGCCACCATTCAGATCGAAGACCAACAGATTTGTGTTCAAGGCAGCGGCGCGATCAACAGTGTCGATGTCAAAACACTGCCGCACCCTGGATTTCCAACCGACATGCAGGCCCAGTTTATGGTACTCATGAGCGTGGCTCAGGGAACCAGTTTGATCAGTGAAACCATATTTGAAAACCGTTTCATTCACGTCAGCGAATTGCGCCGCATGGGAGCCGACATCACCATATCGGGAAACTCCGCCCTGGTTAAAGGGGTTCCCACGCTCTCGGGCGCCCCGGTTATGGCTACGGATTTGCGTGCCAGCGCCTGTTTAATCCTGGCGGGTTTGATCGCTGACAACACCACCGAAGTTCATCGCGTCTACCATCTGGACCGTGGCTATGAGTCCCTTGAAAAGAAATTTGAGCGATTGGGGGCGGCCATAAAGCGGGTCAAGGCGTAACTTTGATATCGGTTGAATTTATGCTGAGGATTTGCGTTAAGCTCGCATTATTTTTTTTCGGCGTTGACCCGCAGTTTTAATTGTTAAGTGTTTAGTTATAAGTGAAGGTAACCTTCCGATTTTATATATAGTAAATATCCCGGCTCAGAGCGCCAGGCATTGGTTCAACCCCGTAAAGGTATACTATTAAGCGCGTTTCCGGTGACGGCCATTACGTTTTGCTGATTTGTGGCGTTCCAACAGGCCGGCGCAGAGGCCGGCCCTTCGCTGAATCGGTGGTTGCCAGACAGATGATCTTCGTAGGGCCGGGCTCTGTCCCGGCCTGTTCTGACAATGTTACGGCAAAGCCGCCGACCAGTTTCCTTCTTTTCTATCGGTCTCTCCGTTTTTTCACAGCAAAATAGACAATCCCACCTGCCCTATTGAGGGCGCGCTGTCATAAAATTGACAGAATCATTACTTATATTTCAAAAAAACCAGTAAATACAAAAAGTTATAACAATTATCCTGCCATGGCACACTATATGCTGTTTATGGCAGAAGGCCGAGTTGGATCTATCAAAATAATAGTAAAGAAAGTCCAGCCAGCGGCCGATAACATGCATGAGATGTGTATTAACTATATAATATTTTAACAAATGAGGTGAAATTCATGATGCAACGAATCAAACGCTCAATGGGAAAATTGAAGGACCAAAAAGGTTTCACGCTGGTGGAGATGGCCTTGGTGCTCATCATCATCGGGATTATCATCGGCGCCATTGTCAAGGGCAAGGATCTGGTTCGCGGGGCCGAACAGAAGCGCATCTATTCCAAATTTCTGAACGGCTGGCGGCTGGGCTACCTCAACTTTTACGATCGAACCGGGAAGTTGCTCGGAGACACGTATGATGTGCCGAATGCGGCTGCGGGACAGGATGGTCAAACCGATACAGGCGGTGGCGTGGCCGGAGGTCCCACGGATACACCGGGTCGGGATGCTTTGGTGACCACAGCGGTTAACACCTATTTGGGCCTAAGCAATGTGGGATTGGATGTGCCCACATCCAATGTGCCGGGTACACCATACCAATACCGCTACGTCAACAGTACGGGCAGCACCAATACATTGGATGTCGCCTTTGACTGGGACGCCGTCAACAATCGCAACGTGATGCTCATCAATAATGTGCCGGCGGAACTGGCCTTGGCCATGGATACCATGATCGATGGTGAGGCTGATGGGACGGCCGGTGATTTTATCAGAGATACTGGAGCCGCCTGGGATGTCACCACTGCTGTGACGGTGAACACGGCCCATTGGGTGATGCAGTTCTAATGATTGAAGGAGGTGCGCCATCCGCTTCATCGGCCATCATTTGGTGTCGGTTGCCCTATCTGTTTGCGTCTGTATAGGGGCGTATGTCTTTCTGAGCGCTTACGCCCTGAACGCCATGCACCAAGAGCAGTTGGCTGCGCAACAGCGCCGTTTGCGTCTGCTCAACCTGCAGCATGATGAACTGGTGCGCCAGAGCGCTTTGCTGGATCGGGCCGATCGATTCGCCCGTCGTGCCCGGGCTTTAGGGCTTCAGCGCGAAAATTGGACCAATTATGATGTCAATGTTCAAAGTCCGCTAAGCTATGAAGCCGCCCAGGAGATGATTTATCAATGCAGTGATTCGGACTTGGCCTACTTTTGGCCCATCTCTTTGGAGATCAAAGCGCCTGAAAAAGAGCAGGGTGGCCGCCCCCATGTCGCCACCAGTGGTGCCGGCGCAACTGACGTGATCTTATCGGTTAAAGGCCGTTTTGTGGCGAGGTAGCGATGAAAGCCAAGCCCATTGCCCATATTGTCGAATTAGATGGCGCATTTTTCCATGTGGACGGGGAGTTTCTGCGTCCCATTGAAGATTTGCGTGAAGTTCAAGGCGACAAGTGGCTGGCGACCGATTTTCAAGAGGGCATGTCGCGCCTTATGACGGTGGAGGGCCCTGCCAAGTACGTTGAACTATTGGTCCGACGCAGGCTTCAGGAGAACGGTGAGTTTGAAGAGCCGGTGAATATCTTTATCCATTGGATAAAAAAGCGCAGCAAAAATACAGCCGATGTATTTTTTACGGCCGTGCCGTCCAGATTAATGGCGTATTACCACACCGAATTGGGACGGCAGGAAGATCTTACCCTTGTTTTTGCCATCTATGAGGTCTTTTGGCGAGAAGTACGTCGATCCGGAGCCAAATCCCCGGTAGCCGTAGTCTTAAGGCACGACCGTTTTGCCGAGGTGTTGGTGGGCTCCAGGGACCAGGTCTATTTTGCCAACCGCTGTGTGGCTTTCGACACTGAAAAAGAACAGATCGAGGCCCTTTGGAATTCAGTGCTCACTGATATTGAGTCGGTGGAAAATGAGCACCGCATCTCGGTGGATCAGATAATCTGTCACAATTGGCTCAGTGCCGATGAACCCACCCATTGGCCGGAGCAGTGGCAGCGCAGGGTGGAAATGGCTGAGCGAACTGATTTCCAGGTGGCGGAACAATGCTTGGCCCTATCCTGGCCTCATGAACTGCAAAAACAATCGGCCGTCAGCAGTGTGTCTGCTTTCAAAGACAAGTTGCTTTACTATTCCAAATGCAGCCTGCCGGCAGTGAATCTTTTTTTGATACTGCTGTTGTTTGTGATGCTCATCGGCGGATTGGGCTATCGTTTGAGCACATCCCGACTGCAGCGCCGCATGGATCAAGTACAGCAGCAGATGGATAAAATCAAATTGGCGCTTCCGTCCCAGGATCTTGCTGCCGATTTTGAAGCCATTCTAAAATTTATAGAAGAGCTGGATCGCATCAAAGCTGCACCCTCGTATCAACAGATTGTAGATGATCTGACTTATAAACCCTTCAATACGCTGGCACTAAGCCGTTTAAAAGTGGATTATGCCTCGGATCAGGTCCGCTTGGAGCTCTCCGGCGAGATTATAGCGCCTTTTGATCGCGCCCATGGAGGATACCAAAGCTTTGTGAACCAACTAACCGTACTGGGATATCGGATTGAAGAGAGTCGTTTTGAAACGCAGATCAGCAAATCCCAGGTCATGCTCAAGCTTAGCAGGCCGGTGAAATGAAGCGCAAACACCATGGCATGATAGCCGTTCTCAGTGGCGGGGTCGCTCTCGTGGCCATAGGTACCTATGCCGGATCGGGTGTCTGGCACCCAAGCGAAGTGATTCGGCACCGGCGGCCGCCAACAGCTTTGAATATTAAGGTGCCCACAGAGCAGCAAGTGCGTCGAATGGATAGTCTATACAGCCGTATGGGACAATTGGCTTCGCCGTCTACCCGATCGGTAGCGGCCAAGACACTTACCCTTTTTGGCTACCAGGACAATTCAGCGTCGGGCCAGGACGCAGACAACAGTGATCGGGATCGTGTGGGACAGGGCAGGTGGCAACTCAGTCTAACCGTGCAGACCGGCATCCGCAATTACTGTGTCATCGATGGAAAGTTTCTATCCGAAGGTGCCAAAATGGCTGATGGCACCCAGGTACTCAAAATAGAAAACCAACGGGTTCTCATTTCGACCGGACAGGAACAACGATGGCTCTACCTGGATGATGCGTTGTCACCGTCGGTCAGCGACACCGGTCGTGCGATTTCCAATCAGAGGGAAGGTTAATCATGAGCAAGGTTACCGCTATCCTTATTTTGATCCTTTGGCTCTATGGGTGTGCGGTCACGCCGCCTGCGGTGGAAAAGCCCGATGATCCCCATGCCTATGCGCAGGCTTATTTTGAGAAGAATGCGGCTGAATTGGATGCCCGTCAGGCCCGGCTGCGTCAAACGCTCGAAAAAAAACCAGGCCCTCAAATTGCCGTGCCACCTATCCTGCCGGTATACGATCCCTTGGAGGACCATATTGTCTCATTTTCCATGAAAGACGAATCGATTCAGACAGTGCTCTATTCACTGGCCAAAGCCGTCGGTATGAATATTATTCTAGATCCCAGTGTTCAAAAAGAAGATCGGCTATTGACGTTGAACTTCGAAAAAGTATCGGCAGCCCAGGTGCTTCGGGAAGTGCTGGTCAGCTACGACTTGTTTTATGAAACCAAAGAAAATGTACTGCGCATTCGTCCCTATCAGGAAATGATGTTCAGTCTCAATTTTCTGAACACCGATGTCACTTCTGAATTTGCCGTAGGCGGCGATGTGCTGGGTGCCAGCGAGAATAAGTCCATGGGCGGGTTATCGGGTAATTTTAAAATGACCGGCCGCAGTTCCGGTAAAAGCAATGCCTATGACACCCTTGAAGAAAATCTCAAGCGGCTGGTTTCCCCTGGCGGTAAATATGCCCTAAATCGTTTATCCGGAAGCCTTTATTTTAAAGACACGCCCGCGGTTATTCGTTCGGCGGCTCGATTGATCAACAACCTCAAAGAGATGCTCAATCGCCAGATTTTAATCGAAGCTCGTATTATTGAGGTCTCTCTTTCAGACGAGCACCAATACGGTATCAATTGGAGCGCCCTGAGGGAAGAGGCCGCCGGATTTGCCCAGAGCACCTTGACCGGCTGGGGCCTGGGGCAGGGGCTGATCCTTTCTCACCAGGATAATGATTTTGCTGTTGAGGCGGTTATCGATGCCCTGGACAGTTTTGGCGACACACGGGTGGTATCCAACCCCAGCATCCGAGCCAAACACAGCAAACCGGCCATTATCAGTGTGGGAACTTCTTATACTTATAAAAAAAGCATTGAGACCACACGCACCAGCACCGGAACCAGTGAAGACATCTCTACTGAAGTAGAGGTCAGCACTGTATTCGATGGCCTGATTCTGGGGGTCATCCCCTTTATTGAAGAAGATGGTCACATCTCCTTGATGATCAATCCCATCAAAAGCGATGTGGATCGAGCCAGCCTGGAGCCTGAAACCGTAGGTACTGCGGACAGTGGGTTGAGTATTTCGTTGCCGCGGGTGCTGATCAAGGAGATCAGTACCACCATCTCCCTGAACAATAATGAGGTGGCTATTTTGGGTGGCCTGATCGATCGGCGTACTGTGCTGAGTGATAACCGGGTGCCGGGACTGTCAAGGGTTCCCCTGTTGGGACATTTTTTTCACGACGAAGATCAGACCGAGGAAACCCGGGAATTGGTCATTATACTGAGCGTGTCGTTAGTATGAGCCTTATTTTTCAATCACTGCAGAAATTAAAATCCAACCTGGATGATCTCTCTTCAGGATCTGACGGCTTTACGTCTCAACAAAACCAGGAACCGGCCAAACCCATTTTTAAGTTGAAAACCACCCTCATCGGTCTTGTGGTGGTATTGGCGTTAGGTTGCGGCACGGTCTATGCCGTTCAGGTGTTAAAACAGCGTGTCGGGGGCCAAGCGGGCCCGGTGACCCCGGGCCGGCGACATGCGATTCCGCCCCATGAGGCTCCAATACATGAATTGGATACTGAACTGCAACATGACGACAACTCGCTGCAAGCGGCACCACTGCCGGTGACCCAAGGGGCGCAGGATGTGCAGACACGTTTTTATCCGCCCGCCCAGAAGCGTTCCAGTGTCGAAACCCCAACCGAAGCACACATACTGGGCCAAGACCCCCAATCCCCGACCGCGTCCGAAATGATCAGGCTAACCGCATCGGGTTCACCGTTGGTATCGGCTCCTTTACCCATGACCAGCAAGCATAAACCCGTTCTTATGGCGGAGCCACCCGTCTCTGACGCCGCAATGGAAGCGGCCGAACGGGCCCGCCGGGCCGCGCTGGAAAAAAGCGCCCGCATCGCAAGGCTGGTGCGTGAAATCGAGCAGGCTGTCGCGGGTGCCCCCAATGGGGGCAATCCGCAAACACTTTTGGATCAGTTGGCCCGGATTAAAGGCAAAACCCATCCTTATATCATGAAAATGCGTGCTTACTGGAATTTCAAGCGCGGGCAGTACTCTGTGGCTGAAGCGGACTTGAAAAAGGTAATCGCTGTCCATCCGGATGATTTGGAGGCCGGCATCAATTTGGCTCTCATAGAGATTCATGATCAGCGATATCGTGAAGCCATGGCTCGATTGAAACGCTTGAGACATACCTATCCCGATCAACCCTTGGTAGCAGATTTGATCAAGAGGTTGAAGTGAAGGTTGACGGGCGGCTGACCGACAAGCTGGTTTTTACAAGTATCTATTTGGCAGTGGCTTTTCTGATGATTTGGGGCGCCGCTCGTATAATTAACTATGCTGTGGATGCCGGGTTTTATAGAAAATTTTTACTGCCGTGGGAAATTCGTCTAATGGAGATGCGATACAAAACAATTCACTGGCCGCAGTTCCGAAAAGACCATCCCGTGGCCTATATGCAAGAAGTGGTGGGACTGATGAAAGCCAATGGCGTGCCGACGCCGCAATCCAATACCCGGCATGCCTTTGTCTATCGTATCAGCAGGTTTGGCGATGATGCCGTTCAAGTATTGCTCGTGTGGCAAGACAACACCATTGTCATCTACGGACTTCCCGATGCAACCTTTAAGCGTTTGGATACCTTTATCGATGGTCGGGTCGATGCGGCTAAGGGCAATTTTACCGGCCGACTCGGCAAGGATCAGATCACCATGATTGGGTCCTGGAAAATATGAAGGCTGTGCAGGCCATGAATGATGAAGCATTTTTAAAAGTGTTAGGATTGCGGTGCCACCCTTTCCCGGTGGCGCCTGATGACGAGAATTTTTATATGACCGCTTTTATCGAACAGGTGATTGATGAGATTGTGCATGGTATCACCGCTCGCAAGGGGTTCATGGTGCTCAGCGGCAATGTCGGCGTGGGCAAGACCACCATCACCCGGCGGATTTTAAAGATTTTAGCGACCCATGACGTCTGCACTTCATTGGTGTTTCATACCTCTCTTAAAGATGTGGACTTGCTAAGGGAGATTAACCGTGATTTTGGTTTGACACCCCAAGGATCGGGTGGCCCGCAGCAGCTGGGCGATCATTTGCAGAAGCTTAACGCGTTTTTATTTTCGCAATACGAAAAGGGCCGCAACTGTGCCATCATCATAGATGATGCCCAAAACCTTGACCGTGAAAGCCTGGAGTTGGTGCGTATGATTTCCAACTTGGAGGCGGGCCAACAAAAAATGGTGCAGATCTTGCTGGTGGGACAGACTGAATTGATGACCCACCTCAATAAACACGTCATGCGCCAACTGCAGAGTCGTATCGTCATCCGCAAAGTATTGCGTTGTCTATCCTCGGAAGAGTTGCGCAATTATGTCCGCTTCAAATTGAACAGTACCGGTGATACCGGCCGCATTGTCGTGACACGTCCGGCGTTCTGGCGAATCTACCGCCGGTCTAAAGGCAACTTTCGGCGCTTAAACTTGCTCATGGACCGTTGCCTTTATGCTGCCTGTGGTAGCAATCAAAAACGCATTACATACGCCATCGCAGGCCTCGCCGATGCCGATCTCGACCCGGAAAAGCATCGATTGAAAAAGCGCCTGCTGGCCCTGGCCGCTTCAGTGGTGTTGCCGCTGGCAGTAGCAGTGGCGGCTTGGGGTTTGCATTTTTTCACTGCCCGGTCCTTGATGGCGGATAATGCAGTGGCAGGCAGACGTTACAAAGTGCCACACGCGGGGGGCCTGTTAACAGCAACGGCGCATGCCCCCCAGGGGACTGTCGCGGCCCCGTCCGCTCGGGCAAATGGTGGGGCGTCTGGTCGCGATGAAGCCATAGATGCCTTCTTGAGCATCTATCAGCTGGACCGGTATGGTTCAGACTTTCAGCGGGCTCTTGGTAACAGACGGTTGGACCGGTTGGCGCAGCGGATCTATGGTGAGACAGGGTATCAACTGGTTCAATTGGAATCGTTACCGGACGCCATTCGCCGACGCTACGGCGCCCTGGCTTTTTCCGTTGACCGGAACCAGCCACCGGTGTGGTTGCTCTTCTGGAGGCCTCGGTTGGAGCTCAAGCATTTCTATCCCTATTACAAAGGCCGGGAGATCGTTGCCCTTCAAAGGATTTTGGCGGATAGGCACCTGTACCGGGCTAAAATTGACGGCGTGGTCGGGCCCCGTTTAACTGGTGCGGTGGTTGCGTTGCAGCGGCAATTGGATTTGCCGGTTACCGGTTTCCCGGACAAGGTAACCCTGTTCTGGCTGAGTCATTCACAATGGAGGGAGGGGCAATGGCCCAAGGCGTGAAACGAAAACCCATCGGCGCCCTGCTCAAGGAGAAGGGCTTGATCACCGAAGAGCATATTCAACATGCCCTTCAAGAGCAGAAAGTCACCAAAGAGATGCTGGGTGAACTGTTTGAGCGCCTCGGGTTTGTCACCGAGTATGATCTGGTCTTCACTTTGGCAGAGCAGAACGCGGTCCCTTTTATCGATGTGGATGCGTTTATCCCGGATACCGATGTGCTTAAACTGTTCAACAAGAACCTTTGTCTTAACAATACCTTTCTGCCCATCCGCCGGACCGGCAACGAGTTGGAATTGGCGGCCTATTTTGTCAGTGATGATAAAATCCGCCAATTGGTAGGACGCCAAACCGGATTGGTGCCCAAGATTCATATTGCCGAGCGCTCTAAAATCATCAATGCGATTCATAAATATTTCTATTTTCTTGAAAACCCGGTGGAAAAGCTGCTGGAGACCGAGGTTCGCATGCTGGCCCACGATACCGAAAACGCGCGCAGTATGGATCAATTTGTGCGCCTGTTGCTCCATCTGGCCATTAAAATGCGGGCCACCGATGTGCATATTCAACCATCGCAAAAAACGGTCAAGGTGGCTTTCCGCATCGATGGGGTCATGACATCGGTGATGTCCTTGCCGCCTGCCCTGCATCGCCTAGTGGCCAGCATTAAAATGAAAGCCCAAATGGATATCGCCGAACAACGCCTTCCCCAGGACGGCCGTTTTTCAGCCACTATTTTGAACAATCCTTACGATTTCCGTGTCTCCACAACCGTTTCGCCTGAGGGCGAGAATATGGTCATGCGGGTTTTGTCTATGCACAGCACCATCATGGGCTTGCAGCAATTGGGTTTTTACCCCGAGCATATTAAGGTGGTGGAAGCGATGTTCAATGAGCCTTTTGGTATCATCCTGCTCACCGGTCCCACCGGCTCAGGAAAATCCACCACTTTGTATGCCGGCATTCGGCGGATGAACCTGTTGGAAAAAAATGTCGTGACCGTAGAAGATCCCATTGAATTCGGTATTCCGTTGATACGTCAAACCCAGGTCAACTCTAAGGCAGGTTACGATTTTGCCAATGCCATCCGGTATTTTTTGCGCCATGATCCGGACGTGATGCTGGTGGGCGAAATTCGGGATGCCGATACCGCCGCCACCGCTGTTACGGCTTCCACCACCGGCCACCTGGTCCTGTCTACCCTGCACAGCAACAGTGCCATCGGCGCCATTCCCCGCTTGCGGGATCTGGGTATCCGGCCCTTTTTGATAGCCGACTCGCTGATCGGCGTGGTGAGCCAGCGCCTGGTGCGAAAAATATGTTCGGCCTGCAAAACAACCTGTTCGCCTGAAGCATGGGAAAAGCGGTATTTGAGATCGCAGTCCCTGGATGTTTTGTACAAAGGCGACGGGTGCGAGGTATGCGGCGGCTCGGGATATTTCGGACGCACCCTGGTGTATGAGCTTTTGACTGTGGACCAAAGACTTTCTCAATATATTGATAAGGATGCTGAAATGAGCACCATCGAAAAAGCCGCTGCTGATAATGGATTCGTGGGTATTTCCGATGTGACCTTCCGAAAAGTCAGAGACGGGGTGACCACTGTGGAAGAAGCGGTTCGTGTGTTGGGCAACATCCGGCAAGCCAATTTTTCGGAAGCGCCCAATTAAAGGTGCGATCCAATCTGGAAGCCATGAACTACTATCGCTATAAAATGATCACTCCGGACGGAGAGGTCACCACCGGTATTGCGAAACTTGCCTATCAAGAGACCATGTCGGCGGTCAACTATTTGGAACGCAACGGCGGGGTAACCCTTTATGTCCGAAAGTTGGGTCGCCTGGCCCAGTGTTTTTTCCGGATGGCGGATCTGCGTCCCCATCGTAAACTTTCCCGTTCCTCGATGGCGGAGTTGATGAACAATTTGGCGCTCATGCTCAAATCCGGTATGCCCATGGTGACAGCTTTGGAAGAGGTTTCTCAAACCGAAGACTTCCCCATGATCGCCAGGGATTTCGAAGAGATGATCGAGCGCATCAAAAGCGGCGCCGGTTTTTCAGAGGCCGCCCAACGCTACCCTCATATTTTTCCTCAAAATGTGATTTATTTGATTCGAATGGGCGAAGAGACCGGCCGGCTGGACGAGATGCTCAAGGACGCGGCCGACCATCTGTTGCGCATTGACAAGATTGTCAGTGACACCAAGCAGGCCCTGCTCTACCCGTGTTTTGTGCTGACCGCCATCAGCGGTGGCTTGTTGTTCTGGTTCGCATATGTGGTGCCTAAAATCGTGGGGCTTTTTAAAGAGTTGGATGTGGACCTGCCGGCCATTACCCTGTTCCTGATTCAATGCTCGGAATTTTTTCAAAAGTATTACCTGCATCTGATTGTCGCTGCTGTGGGCATTATGGCTGGCACTGTTATACTTCGCAAGCGCAGCAGGCACTTTCGAAAAGCCCTGGACCATGTCATGTTAAAAATGCCCATCGCCAAAAGCATCGTTACGGCATCGGTTCTGGCCTATATCACCGAGTATTTTGCCATGCTGATCAATGCCGGCATCGACATTCTTCAATCGGTGCGGATCTTGCGCGATTCGGTGGGCAACGAGGTCTATCGGGATAAACTCTTTGAGGTCAAAGGGTATCTGGAAAACGGCGAAGGCATCTCAGACAGCATCAAAGGCGCCCGGATTTTTCCCAATTTTGTGGTGCGCATGATGAGTGTGGGTGAATACAGCGGCACCCTCACAGAGCAACTCAACTATATAGCCGAGCAGTACCGCAACAAGCTGGCCGTCCTGGTGGCCACCATCGGCAAGTCCATCGAACCGTTGATTCTGGTGGTGGCGGGAACCATTTTTGCCATCGTCATCATCGGTCTTTTTCTGCCCATCTATGATTTGGTCTCCAAAGTGTCAGCGCTCTAACCTTGGGGAACGGTGCTATGATGCGTGTTCCTGAATACCTACCTACAAATCCAAATGTCAAAGCTCAAATGTCAAATGAAGGTATTCTGTCGATTTAATATAAAATCGGTCTCCATCCTTCATTTGTCATTTGGATTTTGTCATTTGAGCTTTTGGCTGTAACGATTCAAACAAATAGGTGAACTTCTTTTAAGGGACACATCACTTACTGGAGAGAAATCGTAACTACAAAGCCATCATTGCTTTGACCGAGGTAGGCGATGGCGAAAATGTTGGGCCCCACCGATACGATGGATGGTTGCCTTCCATTATTGGTATCGAATTCCAGAATATCCAGCACGGTGCTGCCGATCTGGCCGGTGTCATCAATCTGGACGGTGCTGAAAAAACCGTCGTCGCCGGGACCTCGATAGGCGATGGCAAACAGGTTGCTGCCGAGGCTTACCATCACCGGCTCTTGCCCCTGGCTGGTATCGTATTCGAACTCGTCGATCACCGAGTTGGCGATCTGGCCATCCGAGGCGATGCTGACGGTGCTGATAAACCCATCCCCACCCGGGCCTTCATAGGCCACGGCATAGGTATCGCCGTTGACCTGCACAATATCCGGATCATAGGCGGTGGTGTTGAACTCCAGGCTGTCGATGACATTGTTGCTGATCTGGCCGGCACTGTCAATGGTCAGGGTGCAGATCTGGCCGTCATAGGTGGTATCCTGGAATGCAATGGCGTAGACGTCGCCGCTGACATGGATGATATCGGCTTCGTATCCGGACCAGTTGCTTGGGTCAAAGACCAGGGTGTCCACCACGGTGTTGGTGATTTGGCCGGTGCCGTCGATCTCAACGGTAGTAATGATGCCGCCTGTCCACCATGGACCGGCGTAGGCGATGGCGTAAATGGTGCTGCTGATCTGGATAATATCCGGTTCGTAGCAATTGCTGGTGTCGAATTCCAATGAATCGACGGTCGAGTTGGTGATCTGCCCCGTGCTGTCGATCTGGGCAGTGACCACCTGGCCGTCACCATCTCGATCGGTATAGGCGATGGCATAGATGTCGCCGCTGACATGAACAATATCCGGATCGGTGGCCTCCTGGTTGTCGAACTCCAAAGTATCGATACTTGTATTGGTGATCTGGCCGTCCGAGGCGATTTGCACCGTGCGAATAAATCCATCTCCGTTTGGTCCGGTATAGGCGATGACGTAGATATCCGAGCTTACCTGAATAATGTCCGGGTTGTATCCGGAAGAGGTATCAAATTCCAGCGTATCGATAATGCCGCCGATACCACCGGGAGCCGCGCCGCCTGAAGCGGTGACGGTGACTGTCAGGACCAGGTCATCGGTGTTGGTGGCACAGCTGGCATCGGTGGCGGTCAGGGTAAAGGTGTAGGTGCCCGGCGTGGTGCTGCCGGTTTTATAGAGGGTGCCCGTATTGGCGCCTGTGGCGGTTATGGCAAAGCCGGTGGCGCCGCCGCTGTTCAGGGACCAGTTGATGGTACTCAGGCGGCCGCCATTGGCGCTGAAGGTCTCTTGCTGGCTGGACGATGACCAGGTGATACTGGTGCCGACCCCGCTGGTGCGGGCCACGGTCAGGTCACTTGTGACTTGCAGGCTGAACGATCCGTTGTCGGTGAACGGTCCGCCATCGGCCGGCAGCGTAGAGTCCTGAACCTGCGCGCTAATGGTATAGGTGTTGGGACACTGGTCCAAGGTGCCGCTCAATGAGCCTGTGGACGGGTTGATGGTAAAGTCGCTGAAGCCGCCATTGTTGGTCAAGCTCCACGAATAGGGGGTGGTGCCGCCGCTGGCGGAAAAAGCGGTGATATAACTGCTGTTGACCACGCCGCCTGAAATTGTGGCGGTGGTGATGGTCAAGGGTGTCGGACCGGTGCAGGACGGGTCCGCGCTGCAATCGGTATCAGCACAATCGGTGGCGCCGTCGCTGTCATTGTCTATGCCGTCGGCACAGGTAGCCGCCGCCGGGCTTTCTACTGAACCGCCGGAACCGCCGCCACCGCCGCCTGAGCAATTATTCTGGTTGAGCTCGTTGACGGAATAGGCCCGAACCAGGTCATCATAGGTGGTATTTTGTATTTTCCCGGGAATATTAAATCCGGCACCGGCCTGGCCGTTGCAATCGTCCAAGTAGCCGTTGGCGCCGTCCATGTCTTTAAGCCCCCCGCTGGTCAGCACATAGGCCTGGTTGGTAGAATCAGTGCTACTGGCGCCTGCGCAGGGATTGGCCGTGGTGGTGTGCGCAATGGTATTGTCAAAACCGGCCGTACTGGCATTGGTGATTTCAGTGCAAAATGCAGCCGCGTTGGCAAAGTTTTGGGTCAGGTCAAAGGTGACCGTGGTGCCGCCGCCATAGACGGCATACTGGATCGGGTTTCCCCACACATCATTGGCCGAAGATAGGCCCAGGTCCAGGTAGGGCAACGTGCCGACATAGGTGCCGGGATCTTCATCGCCGTCGCCGTCATTGTCGGCAGCGGGCAGCCGCAGGTTGGCAATGCTGTAGCCTTGCAAGGCATTGTCGGCCTTTTGCAGCATGGCTCGGGCTTGTCTGATTTTAGAGGATGCGATCAGAGACGGCAATACACTGGCAATGATAGAGATGATGATACCCACCACAACGAGGACGATGGCCATCTCAATGAGGGTGAATCCGGACCGACCGGCTATGAACTTTACAAGGTGGCTGTGTTTGTTTCCAACAAGTCGGGTTGCCTTGGCCATATGTCACTCCAGTCTTCCGGTACGGAGCTTAAGCGGTATGGGCACTACTTTTTATTAAGATCCTTTTTGAGCTTCTTTTCGATGTCCGCAAACAAGTCCTTTTGTTTCTGAGCCTGCTGCGCTTTGATGGCCTCGACCTTTGAGGTCAAATGGTCTTTCTCGGCCTGATATTTTTTCAGCTGTTGCTCCAGTTGACTGGCTGCTGTATCCCGAGGCAGATCCTCTATTTTGAGGTGGTCGGCCACCACCCAGCGATCGCCGTAGGCGCTTTCCACCACTTTGGCAATACCTTCGTGTTGCAGGCGACGGCTGATCAACCCGGTTTGTTCCACCGAAAAACCCAGCAATTCAGCAATTTGATCAAGCGCAGGGGGCGCTTGGTGGAGATGCTCCAAAACACGAATGGCCGCGATAAACAGATGGCCGTCACTATAGGGGTTTTTACTTTCCATGGCCACGCAATCCTTGTATCAAACCGGTTAATTTGTTATCGGTATCCAGCAGTTAAAACTTTAGTAACTGCCTTAAAAGTTTGCTCATCTTCTTGACATCGCATGGCAGGCAGAGTAACATGCGCCGCAATATTGTCAAGCTGCAAACCTCGGTTGGATAATGCTATTTTCTACCCTTGCCAAGACCGAATCTGATCACAATTTAATCCGAATAGCACTCATCCCGCTCCATTTTTCGTACCAAAGCGATCGCCTTAGCAAACGATATTTATGGATAGCGGATATTACATTGAATGATTGATTAGGGGGGAAAGCATGACTGAAATCGTCGATATAAGAGGCAGAGAGATTATTGATTCCCGTGGGAACCCCACCGTGGAGGTGGATGTAACATTGGCATGTGGTGCCCAAGGACGGGCAGCCGTGCCATCGGGGGCCTCTACCGGTACACGCGAGGCCCTGGAATTGCGCAACAAGCGCGCCAAGCGTTTTGGCGGTAAGGGCGTGGCCACAGCAGTAAAAAATGTAAACACCCATATCGCCGAGGCCGTTCGGGGTATGGACGGTGCCGACCAAATCGCGTTGGACCAGGCCATGATTACCCTGGACGGTTCGACCAACAAGGCCAAACTGGGCGCCAACGCCATTTTGGGCGTTTCCATGGCCACCGCGCGTGCAGCGGCGCAAGCATTCGGAATGCCCCTGTATCGCTATCTGGGCGGGGTTAGGGCTCGGATTTTACCCGTGCCGATGATGAACGTCATTAACGGTGGTGCGCATGCCGCCAATAACCTTGATATTCAGGAATTTATGATTATTCCTTTTGGCGCCCAATCATTTTCCCAAGCCATTCAGATGGGCGCTGAAACCTTCCATGCCCTGAAAAAAATCCTTAAGGCTAAAAATTTGAATACGGCCGTCGGCGATGAAGGCGGATTCGCGCCGGACCTGGGTTCGAACGAAGAGGCCCTGGCCAATATTATCGAAGCCATTCAAGCCGCCGGTTACACACCCGGCAAAGATATCGGGCTGGCCTTGGATGCTGCTGCGAGTGAGTTCTACAGCAAAGGCAAATATGTTCTCAAATCTGAAGGGCGCAAATTAAGCGCCGCACAAATGATCGACTATTATGCTAAGCTGGTCGATAAGTATCCCATCCTATCCATCGAAGATGGTTTGGCTGAGCAGGATTGGAAAAATTGGGAACTGATGACCGAGTTACTGGATGAGATGATTCAGCTTGTGGGAGATGATATTTTTGTGACCAATCCCAAAATATTGGCCAAAGGCATCGAAAATGGTGTGGCCAATTCAATTTTGATCAAGCTCAATCAGATCGGTACGGTTACCGAAACATTGGATGCCATAGAAATGGCCGATCAGGCAGGTTACACCTCGGTGATTTCCCATCGCAGCGGAGAAACCGAAGACACCTTCATTGCCGATCTGGCTGTGGCCGTCAATGCCGGTCAAATTAAAACCGGTTCCATGTCACGCACGGATCGTGTGTCCAAGTACAATCAGTTGCTGCGCATTGAAGAAGAGTTAGGGGCGGCAGGTCGCTATGGGCAGGATTTCTTTATCGGCGATTAGGATTGAAAATCATCAGGAGATTGTTCCGGGTGTTATTCAGGTGAAAACCGGACGCAAAATGAAGATCAGCACTATTGAGGAAAACGCCAGGTGAAACATGACGGCTAATTTACGAAAAATAGGAATCCCATGGGCTATTTACATAGTTTTTTCGGGGTTGATTGTGGCCGGGTGGATCAGCCCAGCCGGGGCATACGTGTTGGAAGGGCCACATGTGCTGGAGCTGATGATTAAAAAGTTAAAGGGCCCCCAAACCTTGCAAGTGCGACAACAGGCGGTCATTGAGGATCCCATGGTGTCCCCCCAGCCGGTCACACTTGTTGAAAACCTCTACTACAGCTATCCGGATCGATTTAGGAGCGAAATCCAGCACGACCATACCCAACGCATTTTAGTAACGAGCGCCGGGCAAGTGCTTACCATTGTAGACAATGTTATTACATCGAACCAGGAAGGGCGTTTTGACAGGTATAAGGACCCGCTGCTCTACATGGCACGCGATCTGTTGTTCAAAGCTTTTTCCGACCACGGGGTCGATGTGGGGGTTACCAGTTTAGGCCATTGGGATGATCAGCTGGCCTGGGTTATAGGGGCTCAGTATCCTGATGAATCGGTTTCCCAGGTATGGGTGGACAAAGATAGTTTTTTCCCGCTGCGCTGGATCAACATTATGCCTGCCCGTACACCATCACAGGAACCGGACCGAATGGAATTTGTATACCGCAAATGGCAAAAAAACGGCGGTGTCTGGTATCCCCATCAGATTGAAACGTTTTACAACCAGCAACGTATCCGCGTCACCCGGGTTAAACTCGTACACCCCAATGTAGCGATAAAGGCTGAGCTGTTTAATATCGCGCATCTGATGACCATGTACCAACCGCCCCAAGTACCGGATCAGGACCACGCGGGCCAGAAGCAGATGGAGGAAGTGGACCGCACCATCGATGAATTTAAAAAGAAATTTGAACCTTAATATAGCCCCAGATTGGGGGTTGTGTGACGTGGCATTATGCCTTATACCCATAGCATCGGGCGCATCGAAGCGTAGGGTAAATGACACGGTATTAACCATTTTTGCTGAGCGGGAGGCAGTAGGGCGGGTATGACTGGAAAAGATGCAAAGTATATTTTCGTTACGGGTGGGGTCCTTTCTTCATTGGGCAAAGGTTTGGCTTCGGCGGCCATGGCGGCCTTGTTGGAGAGCCGCGGACTTACAGTGACCATTCAGAAGTTGGATCCTTACATCAATGTCGATCCCGGAACAATGAATCCATTTCAGCACGGTGAGGTATTTGTGACCGATGACGGTGCTGAAACTGATCTTGATCTGGGGCATTATGAAAGATTCACTCACGCCCGTCTGGGGCACGACAACAATTTTACTACCGGTAAAATATACAACTCAGTGATCACCAAAGAACGGCGCGGCGATTATTTGGGCGGTACCGTACAAGTGATCCCCCACATCACCGATGAAATCAAAAACAGTATTCGCTTGGTCTCCAATGATGTAGACATTGTGATCGTAGAAATAGGCGGTACCATCGGTGACATCGAAAGCTTGCCTTTTTTAGAGGCCATTCGGCAATTCCGTACCGATGCCGGCAAAGAAAACGTCCTCTATATTCACTTAACCCTGGTCCCCTATATCAGCACGGCCGGCGAGGTGAAAACCAAACCTACCCAACATAGCGTTAAAGAGCTGCGCAGCATCGGTATTCAACCCGATATTTTATTGTGCCGCACGGATCGCTATCTATCGGATGAGATTAAATCCAAAATCGCGCTATTCTGTAATGTGGGCACCGATGCCGTGATAACCGCCAAAGATGTGGAGTGCATTTACGATGTACCGCTGGTTTTTCACAAAGAGGGGCTGGACAGTAAAATTGTAGAATTGCTCAACATCTGGACGCGCACTCCGCAGCTTGATGATTGGGAGGCACTGTGCCAGGGTTATAAAAACCCACAGCATGCGGTTACCATTGCCATTGTGGGAAAATATGTCGATTTGACCGAGTCGTACAAAAGTTTGAACGAGGCCCTTTCCCACGGAGGATTGCCCAACAAATCCCAGGTTAATTTAACCTTTGTGGATTCAGAAACGATATCCTCTGAAACTTGTTCTCAAAAGCTTTGCGATGCGGATGGGATATTGGTGCCTGGCGGATTTGGTTCCCGCGGCATTGAGGGTAAAATTTGTGCGGCACGTTACGCCAGGGAGAATAAAGTGCCTTATTTTGGTATCTGCTTGGGTATGCAGATTGCCGTTGTTGAATTTGCCCGGCATGTGGCAGGACTTAAAGAGGCCCACAGCTCTGAAATCGATCCGGCAACGCCTTACCCGGTGATCTATCTGATGACTGAATGGTTCGACGAACAATCCAAAACTATACAAAAGCGCGATGAAACGTCAGAAAAAGGCGGCACCATGCGCTTGGGGGCCTATCCCTGCCGATTGGTGAAAAATACACTGGCTTATAAAGCCTATGGCAAGGAAAATGTTTCAGAACGTCATCGCCATCGCTATGAATTCAACAATGAGTTGCGCCGCCAATTGGAAGAAAAGGGCCTGATTATCAGCGGCACTTCACCGCAGGGCGATTTGGTTGAGATTGTTGAACTCGGCGATCACCCCTGGTATTTGGGGTGCCAATTCCACCCGGAATTTAAGTCGCGGCCCATGGTACCCCACCCGCTATTCCGGGATTTTATCAAAGCCGCCCTTGAAAAGTCCGGATTTCGGAAGATTATTTAGCGTATTCTTGCCGGTCCTTGAAACAGCCCCTCTAAATTCTTATCAGTCCCTCTATTTAGTGACGATCTGACGGCTTTGGGTTTAAGGGATAACCTTATGCCCAATTTGCCTGAGCAGAGGTAGGGTAATGGTTGGCCATTGATGTATGCGTTGCTATTTTCAGGCCTTATGCTCAGCACGAGGATGCCGATGGCCGCAAGGCATCGGAGGACCCACTTAGCCTGACGATCTTGCTCGCGTGTTTCCGATAGAATAAGACTGCCCAAACCTGCCCAAAAATGAATGTATTGAGACACTATTTGTCAGTCGGGCCAGGGTGGTGAGCCTGAACACAATTAATATAACAAACTGTATATATATAACAAACAAGGATTCCAGAGTATGGCATACTCCTTGCTGTATACAATCGTGAAGCGAAAATAGAGGACGCTATTCGCTGGACAATGATCACGCCATTACCCATCAGGGGGTAATTTCTATGAATAAAAATGACAAGATTCGACCTTTTAAAAAGAAAACCAAAACCCTGCTCGACGAACTCATGGAGAAAAAAAATGCTGAAGATTTGGGGTTGCTGGACCTCCTGTTTGTAGAAGAGTTGATGAATCAGAAAAAGCAGGGAAAAACCAAATAAAATCTGTCAAAAGTTGCTGATCATTCCGCAAGCTTAATCCCTTTAATCCGTTGTCAATATCCTCCGGCAGACCACACCGCCTGTGCGGGCCGTGTGGCCGCACAGGCGCATCGTCTCATGGTTTCAGTTATTCAATAATCTCCAATACAGTACGTTTCTTTATTTTTGACGATACTGCACTGAGAATCGTACGCATGGCCTGGGCCGTGCGGCCCTGCTTGCCAATGACTTTTCCCAGATCCTCCTTGGCCACTTTGAGTTCCAATACTGTGGTCTGGTTGCCTTCTACTTCTGACACCACTACTTCTTTTGGGTTGTCCACCAGTGACTGCGCAATGTAGCTGATCAGTTCCTTCATAAAAGCCTCTCTTTTTCAAACAATGTTGTGGGGCAAAAACCCTGCTACAGCAGATTAAATGTGCAATGTGCAGGGCTGCAGTTATGAAACGGATGGGATGGTGGGTGTGAAAATAAGCTATAATAAAATATTTTAAAAAGCAATATTTTATATACCTATAATTAATAATTCACGTCAATGAAAACCCGTATTGATTTAGGGCTCAATTTCTGGCATGAAAGGAAAAGGGAGGCAACCTGCTTTCATCGTAGACGGTACATTCTATAACATCCTGTATTGGTTATTCATAATTACATTTTGGCCCACCTCCTTTTTTGACGCCAACCATTCAACCGCAGGAGGTGTCATGAAAATGACCGAGAACCTTGCCACTATCGGCCGTGCCTTGACGTTGATCGAACAAGGCGCTTTTCTAACCGCTTCTGGAAATAACCAATGCAATACGATGACCATCGGTTGGGCAACCGTCGGCGTATGTTGGAGAAAACCGGTATTAATGGTGGCGGTACGCAATTCGCGTTATACTTACAGTATCATGGAAGTTGCCAGCGACTTCTGTGTATCATTGCCCAAAGGTGATTTGCGTGATGAAATTTTTTATTGCGGCACGAAATCGGGTCGCGACGTAGACAAGCTAAAAGAGTGCGGGCTGCAAACTCGACCCGGGCGAAAGGTGACCACTCCTATTGTCGATATTGCAGGCCTGCATATTGAATGCAAAATTATTTACAAGAGCGCCATGGACCCATGTTTTTTGGTGGAGGCGCTTCATTCGCTCTACCCGCAAAAGGACTACCATACCCTCTATTTCGGCGAGATTGCAGCCTGTTACGAACTGGGCAGTGATTCGGCAGATGTAGCATAAAAGTGATGTTTCAATAAGGAAAGTTCTTATGAAGCGGATACAAGATCTTGCGAGCCACGAACGGCCCAGGGAAAAATTACAACACAAGGGCGTTCAAGCATTGACGGATCAGGAGTTGCTGGCTGTGTTGTTGGGCAGTGGTACCAAAAGTCATGATGTTATGAAGGTCTCTGCAAAACTACTCAAAACCATAGATGGCAACGGTTTGGAAACCTGCCTGGACCAACTGTGCAAGGTAGATGGTGTTGGAATGGCCAAGGCCACTTTGATAATGGCGGCATTGGAGTTTGCCAGGCGAAGGATCCGGCCCAGAGGCGTCAAAATTAAATTCTCTCCTGATGTTTACCCGCTCATTCGCCATGTGGCAGATCGTCGCCAGGAGCACTTCTTATGCATTTCTCTCAATGGTGCCAACGAAGTTATTGCCGTACGAACGGTTAGCATGGGGCTGGTCAACCGTGCCCTGGTTCACCCGCGCGAAGTATTTGCCGATCCCATTACCGATAGGGCGGCGGCGATCATCGTTGCACACAACCACCCTTCCCGGAATCTTTCTCCCAGCCAAGACGATTTGGCCGTCACCCACCAACTTAAAACCGCCGGGCAAACATTGGGTATCAAATTGCTTGATCATTTGATCTTCGATCAGAACACTTACTACAGCTTATTGGAAAATGGACAGTTATAAATGAAATGCTGTTCTCAAGTCGCATTTGCCTCTTCTCAGGCAGAAATGGACCGGGTTTCCACCTTGCCCGCCAAATAAGCTTTGACATCGCCGATCGGCACCTCCTGGCGGTGGAAAATACCGGCAGCCAGAGCCGATTCCGCTTGGGTGTTCTCAAATACTTCCAAAAAGTGCTGGGCCGATCCGGCCCCACTTGAGGCAATCACCGGGATGCTCACCGCACCTTTGACCGCATTGATCAATTCAAGGTCAAATCCGGAATTGGTACCGTCACGATCAATACAGTTTAGCAGTATCTCGCCGGCCCCCAGTTTTTCACACACTTGGGCCAGGGTTATCGCATCCAGCGGTCTTCCCTCGCGTCCACCTTTGATGGTGCACTGAAACCAGCAGTAACGCTCACCCTGGGGGCCCGGTAGCGCCGTTTCAATCACTTGTTGGGGTATTGCATCCGGCCCATCTACGTAGATGCGTCGCGGATCGATGGAAATGACCACTGCCTGGCTGCCATAGACACGTGAGATCGTTTCAATGGCGCTTTCACCCGTAGCTTGTCTGCTTTCAAGATAGGCCTCCACCACAAGGACCGCATCACTGCCAATGGAAATTTTGTCGGCCCCTGAGCGGAAGTAGGCATCCGCCACCTCCAGGGCCGTGTAGTGACGACCATTTTTATCTGTAAAGTCCCGGATACCGCCCCCAATGGTCAAGGGCACAAATACCTTCTTGGAGGTTTGTTTGAGCACATCGATCATGGGCATATCTTCCAGCGGAAAGTCCCTGAATCCGGTGATGTTTAAAAAGGTAATTTCATCAGCGCCCTCTTGGTAGTAGCGCCGGGCGAGCTCTACCGGCTTGCCCAGATTGCGCACTTCACCCGACTCACGCACATCGTATTGGTCTCCCTTGGTGACCACCAGATCTCCCTGGTCGTTGGCGCGTACATCCAGGCACGCAATAATGCGTTTGGCCAGCTGTGTTGGGCCTGCCACCTGGGTGGGTTGATTCTCGATGCCCTTAGCTTCCAAAAAGTTTTGCAGCAATTTCAGGCCGGCACGGCCGCTTTTTTCAGGGTGGTATTGGGTGCCGATGATGTTGTTGCGCTGCACTGCACTGACAAATTCATATCCATAGTCTGTGCTCGTCAAGGCCACGGTCATATCTTCAGGCACCACGTGATAGCTGTGCACAAAATAAAATTTTTCATTCCCCTGCAAACCGTTAAAAAGCCGCGTCGGTTGTTGCAGACGCACGCCGTTCCATCCGATGTGGGGCACGGCCAAATCAATGTCAAAGCGCTTGACGGTCCCTTTAAAAATACCCAATCCATCGGTGCGCAGTGCCTCTTCACTGTGTTCGAATAAAGCGTGCATACCCAGGCAGATACCCAAAAAGGGCCGCCCGGATTCAAGATAGGCTTTGAGTGGTGCCGCAAACTGTTTGGCATGCAGGATCTGCATCATGCTGCCAAAGGCGCCCACGCCTGGAAAGATCAGGCGCTCTGCTGCCAAAATATCATCACCATGGGCCGCGATTTGGACCGTTTCGCCTAAAGTTTCAATGGCGTTGATCACGCTGCGCACATTGCCGGCACCATAATCGAGTAAAGTAATCATGTGTTAGGTTCCTATCGTTATTTAAGGCCGTATGCTATTTAACGCACATTGTGTTCCAAAACAAGAGGTAGCGACCGAGAGGCGGCAAGTGGTGTTTGGTCCAAAGTCGCATGGTTCGAAAGTGAGAGAAAACCAGAGCAGCAGACCTTGTTGTTATACGCGATCGTGGGTCCGAAGGGATACGACAAAGCTGTTCCTAATGAAATGCTGAAAAAACCCGATAATACAGTTAAGCCAGGGATAAAATTTTGGCAAACGGCCACTGGCATGTTAAAATAAGATCAGATAGAAAACCCCAAATCTGGAGGGCCTTGATGATTGGTAACATTGACAAGTTGAACTTGATCCGGCTGGGCGCGGTGCTGACCTATAGCACCTTGCAGGAGATCGGCGTCCATATCCAAACTTCTTTTGATGGAATTATCGCCGACGTTCAATTGGGGCACCATGATACACCGGTGGCGGACAGTATCGATGCCTTTTTGTTGACCAATGTTTTGAATATCGAGATTGGGGGGCATACCCTGGGCATTACCGATGCCGATCTAAAATCCCAGGACCCGGACGATTTTTACAACACCATCATCGGCGGTAAAAACCCCAACAATGATGTCGCCGTGGTCTCCACCCGCCATCTCAGCCCCAAGCGCATTGAATCAGATGGAGATTACCATCTGTTGGTCACACGCACCATTAAAGTGTCCTTGCATGAAATCGGCCACAACTTGGGCCTTACCGATCATGCCACCTACCGAACGGCAGCAGACGGCGCGCTGTGCCCCATGAGCAAAGGCGAATTTAATAAATTCGGTTATCAAGGCTATGTACGGGCTGTTGTTGACGGTAGAGGCGTCAATTTCTGCGACGAATGCGGCCAATTCCTGCGCGCATTTCACCGCCGTCAGACGCCTGAAGCCGACGAACCCGGCACCCACTGATTCCAGCTGTCAAGTCTGTTGACGCTTTGCTGATGATCGGACGAGACACTTAAGCGGAACTTCAACAAAATTAATTTTTCACGGGTTTTCCTGCGCGTAACGGCCCTGAACCGAATGAAGGCCCACGGCCAAAAGGAGCAGCGCCCGCCTATCCTGTGCGCCTGCTAACATACTGTCAGAATAGCAATATTGACACACCAAAGCCATCTTTATATACTTGCGCACACCAATTTAAGTGATCAAAAAAGGGAGATTTCGGATGGCCCGGATGGTATACGGTGTCAGCGGCGAAGGTTCCGGCCACTCTTCCCGCGCGCGGGTCATGTTGACCCATCTGCTACGGCTCGGCCATACGATCAAAGTGGTCAGTTACGACCGCGGCTTCGCCAACCTTAAAGATGATTTCGATGTTTTCGAGACCGAAGGGCTGCACATCGCCAGCGACGACAACCGGGTTAACAAAGTCAAGACCTTCACGGACAACCTGAAGCGGCTGCCCAGAGGACAGCAGCGGCTCAACGAACTGCGCCGCACGCTTTTCAAAGCTTTTCGGCCCCAGGCCGTTATCACCGATTTCGAACCAATGACGGCTTACCTGGCCCACCACTATGAACTTCCATTAATTTCCATCGACAACCAACACCGGTTGCGTTACATGCAATACGACTGCCCTGCCGAGCTGAAAAAGGACCGGCAGCTGACCAAAACCATCATCCGCGCCATGATTCCCAGCCCGGACGTCGCGCTGGTCACCACCTTCTATCAGGGTGAGCCCACAAACAACCGTACCTTTTTGTTCCCGCCCATTCTGAGAGAAGAAATATTGGCGCTGCAACCCGAAACTCAGGGACATATCCTGGTCTATTTAACCAGCGGCTTTGAATCTTTTATCGAGATTCTGAAGGCCTTTCCACGTGAACAGTTTATTATCTATGGCATCAACAGGGAAGCCCGAGAAGAGCACATACTGTACAAGCTGCCTAGCCGCGACGGTTTTTTACACGATCTGGCGACCTGCCGCGCCGTCATGGCCACGGCCGGATTCACCCTGATCAGCGAGGCCCTGCACCTGCACAAGCCCTACCTGGCCTTACCCATGACCGGCCAGTTCGAGCAGGAGATCAATGCTCATTTTCTTTCCCAGATCGGGTGCGGTGTCAACCTGCGTAGCATCCGGCCGGAAGCCGTCGGAAACTTTTTCTACCGCTTGCCGGAGTTGGCCCGTCGTCTGGCGGGTTACACCGCTGAAGGTAATCATGCCATTTTAGAAAGGCTGGCAACCCTGACCGAAAATGATTGCGAACAAGCAGTGGAATTTCGCCGGCGGCGCAAGGAGGCTTAACTGTTGACGATTGCTTTTTGGAGAACTGGTGTGTTGGTGTTCGCCCTGGTATTGGGCACGGCTGTCTTGGAGTGCGCAGAGCAGCACAACACCGTGGCCGATGACGAAGAGGTTCTTTTAATGACCACCAGCGCGTGCTTGAATACTGCCGGCTGGTTCTGGCAGATACCGGTGCATGGCTGGATCTTTGAGCGCGAGAGGGGTTCATGGTGGCGCGCCGCCATGCAAAAAGGCGTTTTGCAAATGTTGGAGTTAAATACTGCAGGTTTGCAAAGCAAAATTCTGGAACGCCGTCTCCAGATGTTTCTGGTTGACAATGAACGCGGCAAGACCCTGAATGTGGACATCGGCGGGCGGTCTTATACGGTTGGACCCTCCGGTGTCAACGGCCATTTTGAGGGACTGGCTGAAGTTGCGCTGGATACCCCGCGCTCAGCTGACGTACCCACTGTCCAATACGCCACTACAATCATAACGGCGACCGACGGCCGTCATTTCAAAGGCCGCATCCAGATGCCGGCACCCCATGGGATTTCCGTTGTCTCGGATATCGATGATACCATTAAAGTGAGCCAGGTGCTTGATAAACGCGAACTGTTGGCCAATACTTTCCTGCGCGAATTCAAACCCCTGCCGGGCATGGCGGTTGTCTATCGTCGCTGGGCCACCCAAGGCGCTGCCTTTCATTATGTGTCGGCATCGCCCTGGCAGCTTTATCCGGAACTGAGACGGTTCATCGATCGAGCCGGATTTCCAACCGGAGAAATTCAACTGCGATACCTGCGGATCAAGGATAGTAGCTTTTTGGCCTTCATGCAGGCATCGCGTGAGTATAAGACCCGCACCATTAATGCTTTAATCCAGCGTTATCCGGACCGCCAATTCATACTGGTCGGTGATTCCGGCGAAAACGATCCGGCCATCTACGCGGCGGTGGCCCGTGTGAACCCCTCGAACATCGCCAAGATATACATTCACCTGGTCTTGTCCGATTCGGACCACCGCAGACGTATCCGTGAATTCTTCAAAGAATTGCCCAGGGAAAGCTGGGCTCTTTTCAGCTCGGGAAAACAACTCGAGCAAATGCTCACGACACAGCACTTGGGCGATCCCACCGGTCCGCAACCATCTAAAACTTCAAGCTTATTGGATCGAGCGATCAATTCTCAATGGTCAAGACCCATCTAAAAATATATCTATTCTTGTCTGGACAGTTCTGCGCGCTTATCATGGATATCATGCAAAACTTCAGCTCTGCCATAAAGAGGATGTCCCCATAGTTGCACGAAGTTGAACGCAATGGCAGTAACAGCATGATCGAAAGGAGCCGCCCGGAAACTGGACAAGCCCCACAATTTTTCGTATACTATCCGCGGATTTTGGTTGGGCGGATGCTGAGCAGGTTTGGTCGATTTCCGGATTATTTTGGGAGTGCAACGGGTATGAAATTGGATTCTAAAGTTTTATTGGAAAATATCAGCGATGGTGTTTATTTTACCGATCGTTATCGGACGATTATCTACTGGAACAAGACAGCCGAAAGGATTACGGGTTTTAGCGCTGAGGAAGTGATCGGTCATCATTGTCACGACAACATCTTAAATCATATTGATGATCAGGGACGAAACCTATGTCAGTCGTTCTGCCCTTTGGCACACACCATCAAGGATCGACAACTCCACACAAGCCATCTTTTTATGCATCACAAGCAAGGTCACCGCATCCCGGTCCACATACGTACCATGCCTTTGTACGATGAAAAGAACGAAGTCGCGGGAGCCGCAGAATTCTTTACAGATGCCAGCAGCCATGAATCAATGCATCAGCGCATCATGGAACTGGAGCAATTGGCCCTGTTGGACCCTCTCACCCAATTGCCCAACCGGCATCACCTGGAGCCTGAGATAGATTCGCGCCTGGGTGAACTGAGGCGCATGCGTTTTGTTTTCGGCCTGCTGTATATGGATATTGACCATTTCAAGCACTTTAATGACACTTATGGGCATGAGACCGGCGACGATGTGATGAAAACCGTTGCCCACACTCTCAAAGCAGCCACTCGCCCTTATGATATGGTGGGGCGTTGGGGCGGTGAAGAATTTCTGGGGGTCATCCGCAATGTGGGGGTCCGGAAATTAGAGGAGCTCGGCAACCGCCTGCGTCAGTTAGTCAATAATTCTTCGGTTAAATTCAAACACCAGCAACTGAACGTAACAATCTCGGTAGGGGCAACGTTGGCTACCTTGAGCGACACTAGAGAAACGTTGGTGGATCGGGCGGATCGGTTGATGTACAGAAGCAAACAAGACGGCCGTAACCGGTTGACGATGGGTTAAGCGCTATCCAGATTTCTTGTCAAGTTTACCTTTGGGTTATTGCTCCAACCGGCTTTTTAATACGCGATTTGTTCACTTTCGAGTCCTTAGAAGCCATCTTAAAAACGGGTTTTGGTTCAAGATACGGCGACCCGAGCCTTGTTTCAACCGCGTTGTTCTCAGGCATATTTTGATATGTCGAGGACTTGAAACCAGGCTTCAACATAGAGATTCGGGCCATCTGGCTTCGCCGGTTAGGCTTCAGGCTTCGTGTGTGCCAGGCATGGCACAGAGCTAGTGGGGTGCAAGTCCCCACGCCAGGTATTCGTAGAGCCGAAGGCTAGGAGAAGGACAAGGGCGTAGTCGCGAGGCTGGGTCTGGAGGAAGTCCAATCCAAAAGCGCGGGGCGA
>JBNLFN010000120.1:0-3737 GCA_050305555.1 Desulfobacteraceae bacterium
GCCGATCTGGCAGCCGTGAAAACCCACAACCCGTTTACCATCAACGACCTGGCCATGGGAAAGTTGATGGGCATCGATGACCGTATTTTCAACAATTACGGCAGCTCCTTGATTTTCGGCCATCCCCAGGGGCCCACCACCCTGCGTCTGCTGGTTGAGTTGATAGAAGAATTGGTGTTGAAAGGCGGCGGTTACGGCCTTCTGGCTGGTTGCGCAGCCGGAGACAGCGGCGCTGCCTTGGTGATCAAAGTCAACGGATAAGGAGACTGAACGATGAAAACAGAAAGCCCTTTGTACCCCTCATATAAAAACCCGTTTCTTATCCAAACCGATCGTCCCATGCCTGAAGAGATGGCAGTGGTCGGTGCCGGCCATATCGGTCCGGACATCGCCTATTACCTCAGGACCGGCCTTCCGCAGAAAAAACTGTACCTCGTCGATGTGGTTGAAGAGCCTTTGAAAAAGGCGGAAAAACGGTTTAAGACCTATGCCCAGAAAGCGATTGACTACAGAAAAATGACCCGGGAACAAGCCGATGCAGTGCTGGACAATATTGTTTATACCACCGACTACAACCTGATCAAAAACTGCGGGCTGGTCATCGAAGCGGCCACGGAAAACCTTGGGCTCAAAAAAAAAATCTTTGCAGACCTGGAGCAGATCGTCGCCAAGGATGCGATTCTGACCTCCAACACCAGCGGTATTCCCGCCGACCAGATCTTTAAAGACATGCAGCACCCCGAGCGCACCACCATCACCCATTTTTTCGCCCCGGCCTGGCGCAGCATGGCCGTTGAGGTGATCAACTGGGAAAAGGTCAAGCAAGAAGTGCTCAACTACCTGATCTGGTTTTTCGCCAACACCGGCAAGGCCCCGGTGGTGACCCGCAATGTCTTTTCCTTTCTGCTCAACCGTATTTTTGAAAACTGGACCAACGAGGCCGCCTACCTGGTGGACAGGGCCACAAGCGGTCAAGTGGACGCGGCGACCGAGGAATTTGTCGGCGCAGGCCCCTTTTTCGTGCTCAACATGGCCGGCGGCAACCCGCTGACCTACGAATCCCAAATGCGCCGCATGGCCGAACGGACCTGCTACGCCCCTTCGCCGGTGCTGCTGTCCGTGGACACCTGGAACACCAACAAACCCGGCACCCCCGTGGAGATGCCCCTGGATTTGAAGGCCTGGATCCGGGACCGGATGCTGGGCGTGGTTTTTTCCCAATGCTTCGATATTGCCGATCGCCATATCGGCACCCGCTCCGACCTGAACTTCGGCAGCCTTATCGGGCTGGGCTTTAAAAAGGGCGTTTTCGACATCATGGCCAAGTTGGGTGAAGCAGAGGTCAACCGCATCATGGCCGATTTTGACAGAGAGCGTCCGGGTTTTCCCCGGCCTAAAGGCCCCGTCGGACGGTATACCGATTTTCCGAGGGATATTCTGGTGGATACCAAAGAGGGGGTACGGATCATCACCATCCGCCGGCCCCAGGCGGCCAACGCCCTGGGGGCCGGCACCTGCGACGAGATTCTGGCCGAACTGAAAAAGGGCGCCGCAGATGCCTCCATCAAAGGCTTTGTCATCACCGGTTACGGGACAAAGGCTTTTTGCGCCGGGGCGGACATCAATGGTTTCATTGCAACCTTAGACAACCGGGAAGCAGGTGTGGCCCTTGCCCGCGGGAACTCCAAGGTGCTGCACTATATCGACCAAATGAGCAAACCGGTCGTTGCGGCGGTCAACGGATTGGCCATGGGCGGTGGTGTGGAGCTTGCTATCCGCTGCCATGCCATGGTGGCCGACAAGCGTGCTTTTTTTCAACTGCCGGAAATAACCTTGGGCATTTTGCCTGGAATGGGCGGCGCGGTGATCCCTTATCGCAAATGGCCACATGCTTCGGCCACCTTCAATGAGATGATCGGACAAAATAAGCCGCTTTCCGTCAAGCAAGCCAGGGAGCTGGGAATGGTGTCACAAATTACCAATAATTACTCTGAACTGATCGCGGCCGCCATTGACCAGGTCAACGCACTGGTCGGCCATCTTCCGACCATCACCGAGGGACCGGTGACCATCACCGAATTTGTGGTCCCGGAAAAGCCCATGGCCGGTGATCTATCCTTGAGCAAGGAGGCCCTGGGTCTGGCGGCCCGAGTGGTCAACCAGGCTGCAGCCGCCGATTCTTTGGAAGCTGCTTTGGAAATCAACTACCAGGGATCGGGCGACATATCCTGCATCGACGCCTCCAAAGAGGGTGTGAGAGCCTTTTTGCAGAAGAGAAAGCCGGTATTCGCCAAATAGTACCCATAGGCGAAAGAAAGGCAATTTTATGTTTGCGCTATCGAAAGAACAATTGGAAATAAAAAAGGCAGCCCGGGATTTTGCAGAAGGCGAATTCCGGGAGGTCGCCCGCGAGTTGGATGAAAAAGCCGCCTTTGATCCACGTCTTTGGAAAAAAGCGGCTGATCTTGGGTTCTTGGCCGTATTTATCAATGAGCAATACGAAGGGCTGGGGTTGGGCTACCTGGATCAGTGCGTGATCATCGAAGAGTTTGCCCGCGTGGACCTTGGGATTACCCATGCTATCGAATCGGCGTTTTTCGGTAGCCAGTTGATAGACATGGTGGGCACACCGGAACAAAAACAACGTTACTTGCCGCCCATTTGTCTAGGCCAGATGAGGATGGGCATGGCCATTACCGAGCCGGATGCTGGCAGCGACGTGGCCGCCATTAAGACAGAGGCGGTCAAAGAGGAAGATGATTACATCATCAACGGCAGCAAGGTGTTCATCACCAACTGTTCATCCGCTGATTTTTTGATCGTGTTGTGTGTCACGGACCCGGAAAATCCTAAGGTACACAAAAGGTTCAGCACCCTTCTTGTTGAAACCAATCGAAGCGGCTACAGCTCCAACCCCTATCACGGCAAACTGTCTTTGCGGGCGTCAGAAACCGGTGATGCGATTTTTAAAAACGTGCGAGTTCCGAGATTCAACCTGATCGGCGAAGAGGGGCAGGGGTTTTACAACGTCATGAATTTTTTCAACCGCTCACGGGTCCAAGTGGCTGCATTGGGGGTTGGCACCGCCCAAGGGGCTCTGGATAAGGCCATCGCTCATATCCGCCAGCGCGAACAGTTCGGCAAGCCTCTGGCATCACAGCAGATGGTGCAGGGCAAAATCGCTGAAATGGCCACCTTGACAGAGGCCGCCAGGTCGATCTGCTATCTTGCCGCTGCCAAAATAGACAATGGCCAGGCAGACCCCACCTTGAGTTCAATGGCCAAATGGTATGCAGCCGAAGTTGCCGTAAAGGTTGCCGACGAAGCTATTCAACTGCACGGCGGCTATGGTATATTAGAAGAATATGACGTTGCCCATTACTGGCGAAATGCTAAAGTATTGGAAATTTTCGAAGGCAGCAAAGAGGTGGAGAAAGTCATTATCGCTAAAAAAATTCTCGGCCGTTTTAAGCTTTAGAAGCAGTTTCCAAACCTTCAATTTGGCTGTGGTCGAGCCTTCTGGGGGTATTCGAAGTGTAGAAAGCCTTAAACTTACGTCTTTCTACCATCGAGGTAGGACTGCCGGTTACAGGTGCAGATCGTAAAGTTGACATAATGCAGGCTAACACATAGTAAGTTTGGCATAAAATATCATAAGACCAATATTTTACATGTAGTTATTAAAGTTTACCTAATGAATATTATCAGACGTTGTTGGTAGGGGCCAAGGGTTCAAT
>JBNLFN010000121.1:0-20300 GCA_050305555.1 Desulfobacteraceae bacterium
GTGTGCGCCGGGTCGGCTTGTTCACTGACCGGCTTGATCACCAAACCCTTATTATGGGTTATAGGTCCGAAAAATTATGTGTTTTATCAGATCTATTTGCTAGCGTTGAGTCTCTGATCTAACATGCAAATTGGGCATGGCGGCATGATAGCCGCATAGGAGGTCATCAAACTTTATATTTTCCAAAATCTTCGGGAGACAATTTTTCCAGATATTCCGCCCATTTCTTGCCCTCTTCACTCTTGTCCAGCACCTCAACTTGTCCATCGTCGTGCTTGGATTTATTTATAACTTTGTCATCCACATATATCGGGGCTTCAAACCGCAGGGCGATGGCGATGGCATCACTGGGTCGGGCATCCATGGAAAAAGCGGTGTCGCCTTCAAGAAAATGGATCATTGCAAAAAAGGTGTTGTCGCGCAAATCGCATACCTCCACCTTGGTGACTTCAATGTTGAGGCGGTCGGAAAAATTTTTAAACAGATCGTGGGTCATCGGTCGCTCAAACTCTATTTTTTGCAAAGCCGAGGCAATGGAGGTGGCTTCCAGCAAACCAATCCAGATGGGGATAGCGCGATCATCCCTTTCGGTTTTTAAGATAATGATGGGGGTATTGGAAGAAGGATCGATGGTCAATCCGGCAATGTTGGCTTTATGCAGCATAAGTTTGGTCTCCTTTGCCCGAAGATCCTATTGGAACCTGGGGCAATTGCGGGCGGCCCCAAAGGCAGTGGGGTAATGCTTCTTCTATCATGATATCCAACATCTTCCCTGTCAATACATGATTGTCGGAAAGTGCCTCTGCGCCTTGGGCAAAATGGACGATCTTATTGCTGCTGGTACGCCCCGACCATTGAAACCCGTTGTTATGTCGATCCGCAATGGGATTGTTGTTTTCGTTGCCCCGTGAGCGACTCAGGCCCTCGACCAAAACAGGCTGTACCGTGCCCACCATAGCCTGGTTCTTGGCTAAAGTTTTACCAGATTGCAGCGCCAATACCGCTTGCAAGCGCTCCTTGGCAATGGATTCAGGCACCTTATGATTAAACTTCACTGCCGGCGCACTGGGACGATCTGAATAAGCGAAGGCAAATAGACTGTCAAAGCCCACCTGCTCAATCAGCGCCAGCGTGTCCTCAAAATCAACATCGCTCTCACCCGGAAAACCCACAATAATATCCGAGGTAATGGCGATCTGGGGGCAAGTCGTTCTGAGCAGGTCCACTTTTTCAAGATATTGCTTACGCGTATAGCGCCGGTTCATCCGTTTCAAAATCCGATCCGATCCCGATTGGACCGGCAGATGAATATGGTGACACAATTTGTCCAAATGATTAAAGGCGGCTACCAATTCCGGAGAAAGATCCTTGGGATGCGAAGTGGTGAAACGAATTCGTTTAAGCTTGTTAACCGCGTTAACCCGGCCCAGCAACTGGGCGAAACTGCACAGCCCCTCTTTTAGGCCATAACTGTTTACGTTTTGACCCAACAACGTCACCTCGCTGATTCCTTTGGCAACTAAATCAGCAACTTCAGCAATGATATCTTCCGGGGCACGGCTTGACTCCCTGCCGCGCACAAAGGGGACGATACAGTAGCTGCAATAGTTGTCACATCCCCGCATGATGGTCACAAAGCTGGCGGTGTCAGACTGCGGATAAGGCCCTATTGTAAAATCATCGGCCGTAATCTGCTCAGCAATACCTACATCCACAACCTGACAACGGGTTGTGGCGATGCGATCGAGCATACGGGGCAGGCGGCCGATGGCATGGGTGCCAAACACAAGGTCGACAAATGGCATGCGCTGAATGATACGCCGGCCTTGCTGTTGGGCCACACAACCACCGATGCCAATGATTAATTCAGGTTTGCGCGCCTTAAGCGGGGCCAGCCGCCCCAAAAAGCTGAACGCTTTTTGTTCGGCTTTGGCTCGGATGGAGCATGTATTGACAATAATCACATCCGCTTGGGACAGATCATCCGTATTTTGGTATCCCAGGGGCGCCATCCTGTTCATTATCTGTACCGAATCATATACATTCATCTGGCATCCCATGGTATTGATATGCAAATACTTCTTATTCATAAGGGATCCCGTATTCCCACTTGTCCGGCGATGCCCCCGGTTCAATTTTACATTCACGGGTCAAATCAGTCATCACGTCACGTGCAATCGTTTCGCAACCAGGCGCCACCGAAAGCACAATCTCACCCGCTGCGGCATCTAACGTGGTGACCACAGCCACGCCTTCATAAGCCTCAAATATAAATTTGATCAAGCTAATGCGGCGCCGATCCACTCGATAATATTGACGTACGGTGCGCATGACTTTTTCCCGTTTCTGCGAACACACCCGAACAATGCGATTTGTCACCTATGTGCTGGGCGATCTTCTGATCCATAACCCATGCAAGGGATTATGAATCAAGCCGGTTGCCGATCATCGCCAAGCACTTTATGCATTTATATTTCATCCACCGCAATTCTACTTGAGAACAGCACTATTATAGGATATGGCGCAGTAATGCAAATGCAATGGAAAATCACGCAACCTGAAAATACCCTCGTCCGGAAAATCCAAGAACACCTCGATTGTCACCCCATCACCGCAACTGTGCTGGCCAACCGCGGGATAAATACGCCGGAACAAGCTGACCGGTTCCTTTATCCAAGATTGGATGAGCTACCTTCGCCCTGGGAGCTCAAGGGAATGCGCGCAGCCACCCGACGCATTTACACGGCCCTGTTAAACAAAGAAAAAATATTGGTTTTTGGTGATTACGATGCCGATGGTGTCACGGCAACGGCGTTGCTGGTGGACTTTTTGACCGTTAGCGGCGCCCGGGTGGATGCGCATCTGCCCCATCGCATCGACGAGGGCTATGGGTTGCAACCCAAGCACATCAACCAACTGGCCGCACCCGCCAACATTAAACTGATCATCACCGTCGATTGCGGTTCCAGCAGCCTTGAGGCCATCACAGCAGCCGAACGTTTTGGCATAGACGTGATTGTTACGGATCACCACAACATCGAAAAACCGCCCGCTGCATGTGCCGTGATAAACCCCAAATTGCCGGATCAGCCCCAATCCCTGTCCGGTCTGGCCGGTGTCGGGGTGGCTTTTTACCTGGCCATCGCACTAAGGATGGTGTTGCGTGAAAAAGGCTGGTGGAATCCCCAAAACATAGAGCCCAATTTAAAAACCTTATGTGAACTGGTGGCCATCGGCACCGTTGCCGATATGGCGCCCCTTACCGGTGCCAATCGCATCTTGGTCAAGGCCGGTTTGAGACAAATCAACACCAGCCCACGGCCCGGTTTAGACGCACTTCGACAGGTCTGTGGCATCCATGCAGGGCCGATCACTTCAGAAGATATCTCTTTTCGGCTAACCCCCCGTATCAATGCCGCCGGACGTGTAGCCCATGCCAATGTTGCCCTGGACCTGCTCAACAGTACAAAAACAGATCAGGCGAATGTCTTGGCTGAGACCTTACATCAGTTCAACAGCCGCCGCCAGTCCATTGAACGTGAAATGTTTGACAGCATTGTCAAGCGCATTGAAAGCAGACCGGACCTCATGGACCGAAAAAGCCTGTTGATGGCAGATCCCAGTTGGCATGAAGGCGTTTTGGGCATTGTTGCCGCCAAGCTAGCTGTCCGGTATCAAAGACCTACTATTTTGCTGGCCACCTCTGGCGATGTGGGCAAAGGATCAGGTCGCTCCATTCCTGCCATCAATCTATTTGAAGCGGTCAGCCAATGCGCAGCTGTTCTTGAAAAATATGGCGGTCATCCCCAAGCAGCCGGACTTACTGTAAAAACCGCCAACATCGGAAAATTACAAACGGCCTTTGAAAATGCGGTGGTGCAAATGTCTTGCAGCGGCGATCAGTTGCCGCACCTGGCCATCGATGCAGAAATCCGTTTGGATCAGATTACCCCCCAACTGCTCAATGAGCTTGAAACGATTGAACCTTTTGGTGAAACCAATCCCGCCCCGCTGTTCTTGGCTCGGAATGTGCGCGTGGCCTCCGGCGCAATTGTGGGCAAATGTCACCGACGTATGACCCTGTTGCAATCCGGTCATCGGGGCAAACCCCTGGATGCCATCCATTTCAACTTGACACCGGAAACACCAAAGGCCAACAATTTTGAGCAACTCGCCTTTCGCATCCAATGGAACCGGTATAATGGAAATAAGAAAATTCAGTTGGTGGTGGAGGGTGCTTAACAGCCGCGTTTTATGCTTGCAAAGCCCATGTGTTCTCTTTATTATAGAACGTTACTAAAAATGCGGAATTGCGTCCGGCCATACCCTTCACCCGTACCCAATACTGCATTACAATCCGATAAGAAGGTAGAACTAAAATGGGTAAAGTTTTCCGTCCCAGCACTCGTGAATCCAGCTTGCTTAACAAAATTGAATCTTCTAAAGAGTATGCGCGGCGGCGGGCCATCAATGCCGCCCGGGACCATGTCGATTCCCTGGGTAATGCCATTGCCATGAAACTGGTCGAAAGCAAACTGGTCGAGACCAACAACAAGAACAGCTTGGAAGAACAACTTGTCGACTGCATTGAGACCCTTGGCCGTGCCGATGATTTTGATATCGACTATCTAGTAGCGCCCTACCGCAAATTGGTCCAGCATCCCAACCCGGTCAGCTTGTACGTGACCGCATTTTTGCTGGAAAAACTCATTAATCACAAATCGGTAGTGGACATTTATGGCTCAGACAGCGACATCTATGGCTGTATTCACGAGCAGGTCGTTAGGGTATTGCCGTAATCTTCCATATAGACAGACGGAAGCCTGAAGCAACTGCCGTTGCCCAGTGCATTAAACGCTGCTGCCTTGCTGATACCACTGTCGGGTTTGACATTTATGCGCCCTTCATTTTTGCCCCGCCTGGTCAACGGGCCATTTGACGATCCAGGGCTTTTCGTTCCCCTGACTTTTCGTAAACAGGCACTGCTTTTTGATCTGGGCCAAGTAAACGCCTTGTCTGCCGGCGACATCCTTAAAACCAGCCACATCTTTGTCTCACACACCCACATGGATCATTTTATTGGTTTCGACCAAGTGCTTCGCCTGCTACTGGGTCGTGATAAAATCCTGCATCTGTTTGGACCCAGTGGTTTTTTGGACAATGTGGCCGGCAAACTGCAAGCTTATACCTGGAATCTGGTGCAAAACTACGATGAAGGCCTGGTGTTGCGCGTCACCGAAATCCACTCACAGGCCCACATTACCCAGCATTTTGACTGCTGCAAAGGATTTGCGCCATCGGCACGCGAAACCAGCATCTGTCGCAACGAAGTTGCCCATCAGGAACCTGCCTTAAAAGTGTGCGTCACCATTTTGGATCACCGGGTCCCCAGTCTGGCCTATGCCATCAAAGAACGCTTCCACATCAATATCCTCAGAGCAGAACTGGAGGCCCTGGGATTGGTTGTGGGACCTTGGATACGAGATTTAAAGACGTTATTGTTTGAGCAAGCGGATCCGGCCACCCCTTTGCGCGTAACGTCCGCCGATGCCGGCAAGCAAAGGCAAACCTTTACTTTGGGGGAACTGACCCGCAAAATCACCCGCATCACCCCAGGCCAAAAAATCGCCTACGTGGCCGATGCGGCGTACAGCCCGCAGAACCGGGAGAAAATCATCAAATTGGCCCACGGCGTTGACCATCTGTTCATTGAGGCCGCTTTCCTGGAAAAAGATCGTCAAGTGGCCCAGGCCAAGCACCACCTTACCGCCCGTCAGGCCGGTACACTGGCCCGCGATGCTCAGGTGCGTGAGATGACCATCTTTCACCATTCACCACGTTATCTGGATCAGGGGCACTTGTTGCGTGAGGAAGCTATGGCTGCTTTTAAAAGATAGTATTGTGTTTCATGGCGAAGTCACAAGGCAGTTCAGGCACTGAACCATACGGATCTTTGAATCGGTTGATCAAAAAGACCGGCATATAACCTTTTGCATGGATCTCCCACCGCAGCGGGAGATCCATGCTTGGCCTATTTCTTTAATATCAATCTGAATGTTTCGCTTTGACCGATGACATGGCCTTCCTGGTTTAAGCCCTTGACTCGCCAGTTGTAAGAACGCCCGGTTGAGAACAAAGATTGGCAGACATCCTTGCGCAGGGTATATTCGTTTTTCTTGGCGTAGGCCGAAAAGGTCGGATCGGCGCCGCCCGCTTCGACAAATTCAACCTGATAGACATAGGCCCCGGTAACGGCCTCCCAGCGAAAGGTAGTGGGTTCACACACCATGGATTGCCGGTCCTGGGGTGCTGTCAACCGGATAACCGCCTGGAACGGATCCGGTTCCGCCGATACGAAATAGATGGCGCGGGGCGCTTCCATTGTCGCATCCGGCCGGGTGATCACGAACTGCACCTGGTGGGATCCCACAGCGTAAGTCGGCAGGGGCGGCGCCAGGGGCGTCTGCACAACAATTTTCTGCCGGCCGCGATAAAGTTGCTTTCTGACTTTGAAAAACAACCGTCCGTCAATCTCCCACTGACCTTGCAATTGGCCGGAACCGGTGTAACGGATTTCGGCAAAGGCCTTCAGATCCCGTTGATACTGTTTGACGGTGGTCTTGGGTTGGCGGTTGTTAAAATAAAGATCCATGCGCTGGATGTTCAGATCTACCACCGTGATGGTTTTAAGGGCCGGATCGGGGCCATTAAAATTACCGACGGAACAACTGCCCGATGCGGTGGCCCGGAGTGTATACGTACCGGCATTTTGATACGTATGGGTGGTGGTGAATCCACAAGGGACGCCAATGTTGGTGCATTCCGGAGAATTGACGGCTTGACGACTGTCTCCAAAGCTGAGTTGGATGACGCATCCTGTCGAGGGGGACACATTCAAAGTCCCCTGTACTGTAATGGTGACAGGTTGGCCTGCTTCAACCACGGTTTGAGATGTATTGAGGGTAATAGCATGGCAGATATTGGGAATAGCCAAGCCCAAAAAGAGCATCACTGCCCAGCAAGCGGTATATTTACGTTTCATCCGACACCTTCCCATATGACTTTGATTTTAACCAAATCCACAATCCCTGTTCAACCGGACAATAGAATCCCCTTTTAACATTGGGTACGCTCCTAAAACCAAAAGGTTCAAATGCGCACAAAAAAACGCGGCATATTGTTAAAATGAAAATAGCGCAGTGGTGGAAAACACGAGCATAAACACATAGTCCCGAGTCGTTTGATCAAAAATCTTATCTTCAATCTCACTGGATTCGCCTCGCAACCCCACCACAGGACTGAGATAGCCCCAAATTCGCTCACCGATGCGGTAATCCAAATTTACGTAGTAAACCGTGGTTTGCTGATCCACACTGTCATCGTTCGTGCGGGTAAAATCCAGGGTGCCCCCCAGACCATAACTGAACTTCTCCTTGAACAACCTCCCCTGAACATCAAGACCCAGCGTGTAGGAGTCGGTGGTTATATCCGCTGCCAGGTCTTTGGTCTGGTTGAAGGTCAAGTTGGGAGAGACGCTTAAAGCTTCACTAAAGTATTGCGGTAATAGCGCCAAGGTCAGGTTTTCGCAATCGGTGTCCATGTCGGTGCGATCATCTGTGAGCGCATAAGTACCTTGAAATCCAAAGCTCCAAGCATCAACTGCGTATGCGATGCCGCTGGAAAAGGTATCCGTCGTGCGATCCGTTGGTGCGGTAAGCACCGGCTCATCGCTGCTCTCGGCCACCTCTTTTTGGTATGCCAAATTAAGGGAAACTTTTTCAAAGCCCAGATAGGCATAGTCCACCCCGCCTGTATGGGTGACCAGCACCGGCAAGGTTTCATCATCTTCCACATTGTCCTGGTAGCGACTGTATGTCAGGGACACGGCATGCCGATCAAAGCTGGCCCCACCATTGAGTGCAATACCGGCCCGATCCTTTTCAAGCCCCTGGTTGCCGACCACTTCATACTGAGGGCCAATATATTTATAAGCCAAACCGTAGGAATAGCGATCGACGCCTCCCTGGAACTGCAACCGATAAGCCGTATCTTCTTCGGCATCCTGACCGTCAGTGGTGTCATTGTCAAACTCAGCACGGTCGTATTCAAATTCAGTTACCAATTTACCTTCGAAAAAATCAGTGGTGAGCACCACACCGGAGACCTGTCCCTCTTTATCCGTCTCCTGGGTGTAGGTACCGAAACTGCTGCCGGATTCTCCGCCCGCGGTATGCAACAGACGCAGACGCAAGCGGTTGTCCATCAAGTTCAGATCACCATACCAACCGTAAATGCGTTTTAGCGGATCGTTGCCCAGCCCCAGTTCGCCATCATATGCATAGGTTTGGGCGCTGTTGGCCGTAAACCCCCCCACTGCTGCCGTATTGGAGCCTACGGAGAGTTGCACGCCCCGCCGGCGCAAAGATGGCAAAGTGTTTTCGCTTAGTACAATATCGGTATCACCCAATTCGCCATGGGTGGTCACGCCACCTTGGGTATAATTGGTAGACAGCAAAAAATCGATCAGGCTGGTGCCGGTTTTTTCGGGGGCTATGGGCTCAATATCCTGATACAAATAACGCACATTGGTATTAAAGGATAGATCGAAACCTTTTTCCTGAATTTTGGAGGTGCTGCGCAAATTGACTTCGATCTTTTCGTCCGGCACCTGTCCCTCCATGCTTTCAGACTTGGTCAGTTTACCCTGGCCAACTAGAGTCAGCTCGTTTTCTGAATACCCCATCTCCAGATTTTGATAATGCCGGGTGGCAAATCCAAACTCCTGGGTAAAGGATTGACCCTGTTCCGTTTCGCCGGATATGGTCAAGGTGTGGTTGCCCGGCGCCAATACCTGGATCGGAGTATAGGCAAAACCTTGGCCATCCACCACGGCCAGTTGGGTGATATCGATGCCGTCCAGCATAATAAAAAGCGTTTGCAGCGCAATGGGCTTTTTAAAGACCGCCTCGATTTTGGGTTTTGTATTGATGGTGACTTGATTTTGGAGCGGTGCCCGCAGCTGAACCAAAGGGTTGGGTCCGCCGGCTTGATCATCGGCAGCCGATGCGGCAATGGGCAGGCAAAAGGTTAGAAAAAAAAACAGCCAGGCGCTCCATAAGCGCCGGGTACCAAAACGCGGAACAAGTATATGTTTCAACATCACTCCCACTGGATAGAAGTTACCCCATGCCCCTTTTTAAAACCACATAACCAAATTTCATGGCGTCTGTGTTTGTGAAGTGCTGGGCTGTTTACAACTGCTTGTAAAAATAGCTTTTTCAATGTATCGTGGGACTGCCGGTGAAAGCACAGCCTCCGGCCCAATTATCCGATGTTATAGAGGAATCCATTTAAAAGATCAAGCGCGTGAACCTTTTTCAGCGAAACGGCCACCTATGAATAAAAAGAAAAGCGACGAACTCTACGAATTGTTAATCGCCAGTGCACAAAACGATCAGGAGGCTTTCCGGCAATTATATGACCTGACGCATCAAAAGATTCATTTTTTCGTTTGTCGCATACTAAAGGACACTCAAATGGCTGAAGATGTTGTTGTCGAAACCTATAGCGCCGTCTGGCAAAGCGCCAAAAAATTTAAAGGCAAATCCAAGGTTCAGACATGGATTTTCGGTATTGCCCGCAATCTGGCACTGAATGCGCTCAAAAAAAAGCGGCCGGTTCAGCCCATCGATGATTACCCCCATCTGACAACAGATGGCGGTGTGGACATTGCGAACATGGATCGCAAAGAACTGGTTGCAAAAGGTCTGCTCGAGATATCGGCCAAACACCGCGAAGTTCTGGATCTCTCTTTTTTTCAGGGATTCAAGTACCACGAAATTGCCGATATTCTCAATGTGTCGGTCAATACCGTGAAAACCAGAGTCTTTCACGCCAAAAAGGCACTGCATCAATACCTGGACAGGATGGGAGTAAAAAAAGATGACTTATAACCATGATCAATTAAAAGAGATGATTCCCATCTATTTAAACGGGCAATTGTCCAAAAAAGAACACATTGCTTTTGAGCAGGGCCTGCAACGCTTCCCTGATTTGGCAACCGAACTGGCCGAGTTCGCTGAGATCCAGGAAAGCTATTCCGTGGTTCAAGATGACACCCCCATCGATGCCGACCGCGTTTTTGCCCGAATCCAAAACAACATCCGGAAACAGGAAGTCCAAACACCGGCATTTTCAATCAAGGCGTGGTTTCAGCAGTTGGGTCAGATACTGGTCGGTTGGTACCGCACCCCTGCCCTCTCCTGGTCAGTGGCGGGGCTTCAGTTTGCCGCATTGGTACTGGTCATTGCCCTGGTGCCCAGTGACAATCCATTTCATACCTACTCTGCAGATCCTAGCCCAAAGGAGGGCATACATATCAACGTCGTTTTCAACCAAGGGGCCCAGGAAATTGAGATCAGAACCCTATTGCAGCAGATCCATGCCAGCATCGTCGACGGCCCCACGGCCGGCGGGTTGTATGTATTGGCGCTCGATGCAAAGGCTGATATGAATACAATACTTCAAAAACTTAGCGCATCCGGCATTGTACGGCTGGCCGAAAAGGCGCTATCTCGCCTTAGGACCCCTGAACCCGACATTGCGCCATCCGCGACGATCTCCTTCACCCTTGCTAAAATAAATGGGCCGGTCAGATGTTGCACTGCATTGGGATAAAGCATGGAAAACGGGTTCTAACGATCCGTGGCAGGTTACCATGGGTGGGCACAGCGATACTCATCGGCCTCCTTTTTTGGGGTCCGGCCGCGTTATTCGCGGATAGTATCAAACTCCCAGTAAAATCCCACGTAACGACGAACAGGGCCGCACAAATTGCCAAATTCGGTATACCCGCTTCGGCCGTACCGGCCCCAGGTGAAGTGGGCGTTCTCTATCGCCATCAGATCAAAATCGACAACCCCAAGGTCTATCCGACCTATAAACTTACAGCCGGCCGCTTGCCTGCGGGTTTGAAATTAGACGCCAGAGGCTTGATCCAAGGGGTGCCCCAAAAAGCAGGCAGCTACCCGTTAAAAATCCAGGCCACGGTGATGGACGCTCTCGCGGTTGTCCATGTTGACCGGCAGTTTACCCTGATCATCAAGCCGCGCGATCCAAAACTCTCTGTAAAATGCCTCCCGAACAAGTTGACTGTCTCCAGTGCCAATGCCGCAGGACAAAACATCACGTATCTTTTCTCTGCCAGCGGCAGCGACGGCTTAAAGCTGCAATCTGCTTTGGGGCAGTTTCGAGTGGGAAATAATGTAGTGGGTAAAATTACCACGCCGTTGACCGTTGCCATCAGAAAATCAACGGGCCAAACCATCGAGTCCCTGCACGTTTCCCCATCCGTAATCCAAGCTGCCCAAAAGTTAGATGCCAAGCGACTCACTTATACTAGATCTTTTCATGATAAGAACCGGACAATTAGAACACTGACCACTGTTGACATCAGCCTTGCATCTGCGAATGAATTAACCATTCGGTCCATTTCGCTGACCTTTGAGGGCAATCCCTTGCCTGGGCGGCTCAAACCGGCAGGCAGCCAAACCAAGAGAACCATCAAGGCTAATCAAACACCGCCGCCGCTTCACGCTGAGGTCCTTTTAAATCAGCCAGGGACCATCGAAGCGTTTTGGCAAGTTGATGGCAATCCGGTCACATCGGTGAAATCCTATAAAGCATCTGCCAAGCGGTTGGTGGTCACCTATCCCCGGAAACATTCGCCACTGAGCAAACTGCCACCGGGCGATCACCAAATCCAATTCGTTATCAAAACACCGGTGACGAAAATCCGTTCGGCCGAGGCCACGCTGGTGGTTCAAGCAGGTCGCCATAAGAAACGCGGCACCATCAGACTGCAGGCGCCCCAAAACAACAGCGAACTGGACTACCAGGCCCAGACCTTTGAGTGGTCCGGCGATGACGCCATTGCAACGTATCGCATCGAGTTCGGCATCGCTCAAAAATCAAAAATTCTATTTTCAGCCGGTACGGCAAAACCGATGTACGCCCTGACCGGCAATGAGGTTAAAAACCATTTCGACACCGGCAAATCCTACACTTGGCGGGTCATCGGCTTGAACGCTCAAAAAAAAATCGTGGCCCAAAGTGCAGCCACCCAATTCGCGTTTAAAACACCGGCATCCTTTGCTCCCCGTCAGATTGTGGTGGTTACTGAGGCGACGATGAGCGGACGCATTACATTGAACCGGCTGGGTAAAAAGTATAAACTCAAGACACTTGAGACCATCGCCCTTCGAACGTTGAACCAGACCGCCACCGTTTTCGGCACCCAAGGCAACCCAAGAATATTGGTCCGACAAATCAGCAAGGAGCGCGGCGTCGTTCAGGTTCAGCTCAACCGGTTTTTCCGCACCATGTCGGAACCTCAGGATGACTTGCAGACGATCTACTCCACCTTAAACCTATCGGCCGTTCACCAACATTATCAGGGCCAAGGGGTGCGCGTGGCCATTGTGGACACCGGCGTAGACACACACCACCCCGATCTGAAACAACGGGTGGTTCGGCACGCCAACCTGATCCGTAACAACCCGTATCGCGCCGAAATTCACGGCACCGCCCTGGCAGGTGTGATGGCGGCCAGCATTAACAATTTCGGCATGGCCGGCATCGCGCCGCAAGCGGATCTATTGGCGTTGCGGGCTTGCTGGCAGACCTCCAAGACCGATCCCGAGGGCACCTGCACCACCATATCCATAGCCAAAGCCATGGATATGGCCATTGCGTCGGATGCCCAGATCGTCAACATGAGCTTTGGCGCCAGGGCCTCGGACCGTTTGATGATGAAACTTTTGGAAGCGGGCGACCGCAAAGGTGTGCTTTTCGTGGCCCCCGTCGGCAATCAAAAAAACCGAAAAAAGCTACCCTTTCCCGCCTCCCACTCCAAAGTAATCGCCGTGGGTGGATGGGATCCATCCACTGGTTATTATCCCAACGCGGTCCTGGCCGGCGCTGCCGATGTTTGCGCACCGGCCAATCATATCTTCACCACCGTGCCGGGAAAAGGCTACAATTTTTTAAGCGGCACATCCATTTCAGCGGCGATCGTCTCAGGTATCCTGGCGGTTGCCAAAGAGAAGAATAGATATTTGGGCCTGCAAACCCTACCGGCCTTTGAAGGCAATATCTGTCGATGGCAAGAAAAACTGATCAATCGTTCCGTTTGCAAACCCTAAGATGGAAGACAACACCCTCGTCTGCGGTAAAACGCCATCGAATGGATTGAAACGTTGCCTTCAGCCTGGGCGAAAATCACTTTTCAAGTTAAGGTTTGATCTCGGCCTCAATTCCGGCAACAGCGTTGCCATCGAACAATGAAGCAATGTGGCTTTATAATATGGCATTTTTTCACAGTTATGTCTTTTTGTTCCTATAATTTAGGACATTTTTTACTAATTTTTTTTTACCGCTTATTAAAGTCTACCTTTATAGTAGGATAAATATTTTGATATATTATATATTAATATAGATAATTAGATAACTCCATCCCTTTCAGGACCCGCACGCCACTCATGGCACTTGTCTTGCAAATCTTCGGTTCGTTATTGCGACACGCCAAATCGCTAAGCTTGTGCCGGCAGGCTAAGCTTGGGGAAACAAATTTCTCTGCTAATCCGAGAGAACAATTACAATTCTTACACCAAAGGAGGATATGGATGAAGGGACGATTTCACCAAGTGCACCAATCTTTTCTAATTTGGGTATTGTCTTTTGCGCTCATTGGGCCGGTCAGCGCTTATGCCTTTAAAACGCAGGATGGCGCTGCAGGCAGCGCCGGCGAGACCGTTTTAAGCATGGGCAGCCGGTCGGATTCACCGTCTATTCAAGCAATTCCCGGAAACACGTTGAAAGGGAGTGCACAAAAAGGATTAACGACGATCGCGCTGCGCGATGTTGATCATCGCCTCGGCAGCTCCGATGTGGTAAGCGGCGCCGTACAAACCGTCGGCCAACTGCTCCAAGGCGCTGCCATTGGCAAAACCCTGCGGTTTTCCGGCATAGCTGCTGACAGTGCCGGCGCCACGGGGTTTGCCGCGAATCTGAAAAGCAGTGCCATGGATGCCGGCGGAAACACCCATGTGCGCGTGGCGCAGCTTTACGAAGGACTTCCGGTGATCGGTGCGGAAATTGTGGTGCACATTGACAACCAGGATCGCATTTACAGAATTAGCGGCAAATATCTTGCCGAAACGACCATCGATACGCATCCGGACGTGGACGGCCAAACGGCGCTGCAAATCGGTCTTGCGCAATTAAGCGACAAAATCGAACTGACCATCGCCCAGCAGCCGACCCTGGTGATCTACTCCGGCCGGTTGGCCTATCACTATGTGCTGAGCCACAGCGGACCTGAACCGGGCCAATGGCACTACTATGTGGATGCCCATAGCGGCGAGCTGCTCAACCGATACAGCAATATCCAGTCCGCGCCGCCGACCGCGGGCAACGGCAGCCATGTCACGGTGTTGGGCAATCGCCTGACCGGCGAGGATGGAACACAGATGAGCATGCAAGGCTGGCTCGAAACCGCCGGCAACTACTATCTTTACAACTTTGATGACCTCTGGGGCGTCTACGATCTGGATGTCGCCGATTGGGAGCAGCAGGCCGGCGTAAATTGGGGCACCAGCGATCGGGCGGCCGTATCGGCCGCCAAGAATTTTGAGATTATCCAGGACCATGTGGCAACGGCGCTGGGCCGCAACAGTTATAATGATGCCGGCGGCTTTGCCCGGGTCAATGTTCATGAAGGCACCAATTATGTAAACGCCTACTGGGACGGAACTGATTTTCACTTTGGCGACGGCGACGGGATCGACGCCGATGCGCTCACGGTCCTGGATGTCGCCGCCCACGAATTCGGTCACGCCCTGACCCAATACAGCTCCAATCTTGTCTATCAAGATGAGCCCGGCGCGCTCAACGAAGCGTATTCGGATATCTTTGGCGCCTGGGTTGAGTTTTCCGCCCAGCCGGATGGCCGATCGAGCTATCCCAGTTCATCGCCGGGGGATTCGGACTGGTTGATGGGTGAAGACTGCTGGCTTTCCGCAGAGGCGTTGCGCAATTTACGAGATCCCCAGTCTTATGGCTATCCTTCCTACTATATGGGAACGAACTGGTATACTGGAACTGCCGACAACGGCGGCGTGCATACCAATGGCGGTCCTTTGTATCACGCGTTCTACCTGCTGGCCGAGGGCGGCTCTGGAATCAATGACGGTGTTCCCTATAATATTTCCGGGATTGGAATCGATGATGCGGCACAGGTGGCCGTTTCCGCCAATCTGAACTATCAAACCGCTACAGATCAATATGTGGATGCACGGCAAGCGTGGATCGACGCCGCAACGGACCTGGGCGCGGATGTGGCCGCCGTGGAAGATGTGTTTGACGCCATCGGCGTCATCGACTGTTCCACGGCGACAGCGAACGGACCTTGGGCCTATGGTTGGCAAAATAGCCCCAATGACAATCTTGCCCAATTTGCGCTGGATTTGCCCGGCTGTATGACGGATATATCCAGTACGCCTTATGCCAATTTTATCGGGGCCGCCGATTTCGACAACAGCGGCACCCTCTATGTCCTTGATAACGGCAATCCGGCCAACTTTTTTCGCATCGACCGCACCACAGGCGCCAAAACCCTGGTTTCAAGTCCCGTGCCGTATGGTACGCAAACGTTTGCCAGTCTCGATATGGATAACTCTTCCGGGGTGATGTATGCCACCAGCACGGACGTTTCCAATTCTTCATTGTACACGGTTAACCTGGCTACCGGCGCCTTCACCCGCGTGGGTGAAATCACAGGCTGCCCTGCGGTTATCGGAGGCGGATTTGATGCTGCCGGTCAAATGTATGTTCATGATATCGTGAATGACGCCATCTACACGGTGGACAAAGCAACCGGCGCTGGCACTTTGCTCGGTGCGACCGGGTTTGATGCCAATTTTGGCCAGGGTATGGATTTTGACGCCACCAATGGTGTGATGTATCTGTTTGCTTTTAACAATTCCTCTTTTCAATCCGAGCTTCGAAGCGTCAATTTGACAACCGGTGCCACAGCACTGGTCATGCCCATCGGCAAGAACAGCCACACGGGTCTCCTCGTGCAGATTGGTGGCGCCGGCATTCTGCCGATACGAACCGTAACGTTTATCTCCGGTGCCAACGGCTCTATTTCAGGCGACCCTAACCAGGACGTCGAAGAGGGAGAAGACTGTACCTCTGTCACTGCAGTTGCCGACGCGGGCTATACCTTTAAGGATTGGAGCGGCGATTACAGCGGAACGAGCAACCCCCTGACGATTACCAATGTAACCTCTGATATGACCATCACCGCCAACTTCCAGGTGGATACAGGAAGCGGCGGTGGCGGTGGCAGCGGTGGCGGTGGCGGTGGCGGTGGCGGCGGATGCTTTATCTCCAATGCGCTGGGTCGCTAAACCCGTCCGTCACAAAGTTCAGACAGCAATAGGCTTAAACGAAAATAGGAAGGAGGCCGCTTGTGCCTCCTTCCTATTTTTTTGGTATGTTCTTCAATTAACGTTATGGTTGCCGCCTATTCAACGTACGGCAAGCAGGTGTTGTTTAAATAGCTGTTGTTGGTGGTCACGGGATCGATCATCCGGCTTCGATCGGCCATGAGCGTTACCGTGGCTTTCAGTCCCTTGATCTTGTCAAACAGCATGGGGGCGGTCCAAAACGTAATCCATTTATGTTCATTGGGCCGCAAGGTTAAAAATCGCACCAGGTTTTCGTTGGAGCGATTGACCCGTTTAAAATCCAATTGGAGCTTAATGGGTGCGTTCACCGTTCCCAGGTTAAAAACTTTAACCCTCACGGTGGATGGCGCCATCACATTCATGCGTCCCAAATCATCGGGGCACAGGCAGTTGATGGTGTCCACCATGGCCACGCCGACATCCGCCTGGGCGATGATGCGGGGGGGCTTTCTGATTTTTCGGACGGCCGTATCCACTTGCCGGGCATCGGCAAGCACACCTGTTGCAAAGACCAGCGTAGACAACCCCATGACGAAACTCCGAATGACTGTTTTCTTTGTTAATTTCATTTTTTCCTCCTTACCCTATTCAATTTCATTAAGATGATATTCTTCTGCACCACAACGGACAAACAGAAGAACGCCTGATATATTTGCCTATTGTGTATCTGCAAAAGGGCATAAGGTTCATTTCCGCCATTATTTTTTTTGGAATGGGTGACGATTCGATACCTAAGTGCGCTTCCAGGGGTGTGGGTTGGTCCGACTTTTGTTTACATCGAGTTATTCTTGACCCGATAGTTGCCGTGCTTTTATTAAAGAAATATTGACATGGTTCTGAACCTTTTTTTGAATCGGGGCCACATAGAGGTAAAAACAACTCAAAGGAGGCCATAAATGTTAGGTTTTCAAATGAATCGGCTAAAGATGATGCTATGGGTCGCCGCACTGTCTGTTGCAGTGGTTGGCAATGCGTATGCGCGGGCACAATCTCCTGCAAAAAAAATTCAACCCCAAGTGATCAAACCTGTTTCAGAAACGGTGGCGACCCCCGCTTTGCTGGGTAAAACCAAGGCTGCTGCTGATTTGGTGCTAAAAAATGCCGGTCTGAAAATGGGCAAAACCCGCTATGCCGCAACCGGCAGGGTCAAACCCGGGCGGGTGGTCAAGCAGCAACCCCGCGCCAAAACGATAGTGGCCAAAGGCAGTGCAGTGGACATCTGGCTGCTGCGCAAAGCCCCTGAGGCGGCTAAACAGGTGCAAAAAACAGCGCAAGCTCTGCCCAACGCCAGAATTTTTCCCAGCAATAAAACCCTTTTTATGGAATTTCCGCGGAAAGTCGGTCCCATTGTCATTTCCGACGATAGGGGAAATGTCCTCCAAAAGTTCAATGGCGGGCGGCGCTTCAACATCACCCCCAGCTTAATGAAAACCAAGGCAGGCCAAATCTTTGTCAGCCCTCAACCCCCATCCGGTGGGGTGCCGAGACGACTTGACGTGCGGGAAGACCTGTACCGAAGGGCTTATCGTCTTGATGACCATCACAGCCTCTATCGCCGTTTCCTGGTCATTGATGATGACAGCACCATCGATCGCCATGAACCGGCCAACAATACCATCACAGGCGCCCCCCTGCTCAGCGCCGGGTATTTTTCCGGTCAAGTGGGTGGTGATGACGCCACGGATTACCTGAAGGCCACAGCCACCAGCGGCGGCGTGGGCACGTTAGTCCAAGTGGAAGTCAAATCGGGCAGTGTCCAGCTTCATTACTACTATCCCAACCGATCCCGCATCGACGGCTACACCGACAAATTCTGGATCGCCCTGGCGCCGGGCACGACCTTTTACTTCCAGGTGAGTCCCACCGGGGCGGCATCCACCGACTATCGTATCTCTGTTTCCAAAAAACGACTGACCGATGCCTATGAGGCCAATGACACCTTTGCTCAGGCCAAAGTGCTCGGCACCGGCCGGACCTTCCTGGGAAATGTGATCAATGGCAGCAGCAATCATGTGGGGGTGAGCGACTTTTTCCAATTCAATGTGCCGGCACCGCAAAATCTGCGTATCCAGGTGACCCATGCCGGCCTGGCCTCCGGCAATCAGGTCGAAATTTCACTTTACAACCGCAACAACACGCACGTCACCTCCCAAACCGGCAACGCCGGCGGATGTACCCTTAATCATGACCTGCGACCCGCATGGCCGCATCCGGATGAGCATCCTGTTTTTCCCGCCGGCCAATGGCGTGTTGAAGTGCGCACCCCCACGGCAGGTGGCGGATATCCGGAGGCCTATGGCAACGGCGATCCGCCTGCCTGTTACACGAGTCCAACAGGCTATTCACTCAGCATCACTGTGCTGCCCTAATAAAATATACAAGGCACGCACAATATGCCCGGTGCAGGTATTCACTTGCCCGGGCATTTTTACGTATGCCGCCTGATCTGTTCGAAGAGTATTGGTATTAACGAACCATCTCCTGATTATTGTTTGCCAACCTGTGGGCGATGTGCCGTTGTCGGAAGAATAGCCGTCGGCGGCAATCAGGTGAAGTTGGGGAGCAAATTGCTGAAAATCACCAAAGGAGTGAACGGCAATGGCGGCACCGGGTGCGACATCATCGATAGGTAACGATCTTTTTTTCTAGGAATGCCCCATCACCGGGTGCGGGACATAGGGTGCTTCAAGCAGTTCCAGCTCTTGGGGGCTGAGCTTAATCTGCGTGGATGCCGCAGCATCTTCAATATGCGCCGTTTTGCTTGCCCCCACGATGGGTGCGGTCACCCCCGGCTGGTGTAGCAGCCATGCATAAGCGATGCGCGCATTGCTCACCTGGTGTTTGGCAGCCAGTTCGCTGACGCGCTTGACCACGGTAAAATCTTCATCCCGATAGTAGAGCTCCTGCGCATATGTATCTGTTTTAGCCCGGGAGGTTTGACCGCTGGATGCGTCGTCGGGGGTGCGGTTGCCTGCCAAAAACCCTCTGGCCATCGGACTCCAGGGAATCAGGGCCGTCCCCATGTCCCGGCACAGGGGGATCATTTCACGCTCTTCTTCCCGGTAGACCAGGTTGTAGTGATTTTGCATCGAGACAAAAGGCGTCCATCCATGGATTTGGGCGGTATGCTGCGCCTTGGCGAACTGCCAGGCCCACATGCTCGAAGCACCGATATAGCGCGCCTTGCCGGACTTGATCACATCGTGCAACGCTTCCATGGTCTCTTCAATGGGGGTCTGGTAGTCCCAGCGATGGATTTGATACAGATCGATATAGTCGGTTCCCAACCGCCGGAGGGAGGCATCCACGGCTTCAAAAATCCGTTTGCGCGAAAGACCGCAAGTGTTGGGCGGCTGGGGTTTCGAATTGTCAAAACCACCGCTAAAGGCAATGTCCACCGGGAAAAAGACCTTGGTCGAGATCACCACCTCTTCTCTGCGGGTAAATTCTTTTAAGTATTTGCCGGTCACCGCTTCGGACACTCCCCCCGAATACATATCCGCTGTATCAAAAAAGTTGACGCCCAGCTCCACGGCCCGCTTTACAATAGGCCGTCCGGCTGCATCATCGAGAATCCACGGACGCCATTTGGGCGTACCGTAAGTCATCATACCGAGGCATATGCGCGATACTTGCAAACCGGTTTTTCCAAGATTGATATATTCCATTTGATCCCCCTGGCTGTATATTTCGAATCGGGCCGATATACCAAAATAAGGGCCTTTGTCTCCTAATCAAAATTGTGTTTTGGCTCAAGGCCCAAAGTTT
>JBNLFN010000122.1:0-28321 GCA_050305555.1 Desulfobacteraceae bacterium
GGCCCGCGTTGCCTCGGGATCGCAGTATGACAAATACGGCTTCACCCTCGGTCGCCTTGTCCCTGGCGGCCTCGGCGCCTTTGCAGTAGGATTGTCGGGAGGCCCCCAAGGCCCGCGTTGCCTCGGGATCGCAGTATGACAAATACGGCTTCACCCTCGGTCGCCTTGGCTCTGGCGGCCTCGGCGCCTTTGCAGTTGGATTGTCGGGAGGCCCCCAGGGCCCGCGTTGCCTCGGGTTCACAAGTATAGGAGTATCGCAACGGTATGAACGAGAAACACAATCACACGACGGAAACGCTGTTGCTGGTGGATGACGAAGCCGGCATACGCAATGTCTTTGGTCTCTCATTGGCCGATGCCGGTTATCAGGTCATAACGGCCGCCGATGGGCAGGAAGCGCTGGAGCTGTTCCGCCGGCACCAACCCGCCATTGTGCTCACTGATATTAAAATGCCCGGTATGTCGGGCATTGATCTCTTACAGGCCATTAAAGCAGAGGATCCCGACACAGAAGTTATCATGATGACCGGTCACGGCGACATGGAGCTGGCCATCAAGAGCTTGAAAATGGACGCCACTGATTTTGTGACCAAACCCATCAACGATGACATCTTGGAGATCGCCCTCAATCGGGCGCACCAGAAGATAAACATGCGTCGGCAGGTAAAAGATTATACGCGCAAACTCGAACGGCTGGTCCAGGAAAAGCAGAGCCACCTTAATGCCTCCCAGCAAAGTTACCAGCAATTGTTCGATTTGAGCCCATGCTATATTACCGTACAAAATCCGGATCTGGAACTGACGGCAGCCAATCAGCGTTTCAGTGCCGATTTTGACGGCGATATCGGCATGCGCTGCTACGAGGCCTATAAAAAACGATCCACACCCTGTCCGGACTGCCCTGTAGAGCAAACCTTTGTCGATGGCCGGCCCCATCAATCGGAAATGGTCGTCACCACCAGGGACGGTGAGCAATGCCATCTGTTTATCGCCACGGCCCCCATTAAGGACGATGCCGGAAAAACCCTCCAGGTTATAGAGATGTCAACCAATATCACTGAATTGCGCCATCTGCAGGACCGCTTGTCTACCCTGGGTTTGCGCATCAGCTCCATCTCCCACGGTATCAAAGGCTTGCTGACCCATTTGGATGGCGGGCTCTATTTGCTGGGCTCCGGCATTGAGAAGCAGAACCGGGTCAAGACCAAGGAGGGGTTTGAAATTGTCAATTTTGCGTCCGAGCGGATCCGACGCATGATCCTCGATATTCTCTACTTTGCCAAGGAACGACCCCTCGAGGTCAAGGCGGCGGATGCATCCAAGTTTGCCCAGGATGTGGCCCATGCGTTTCAACCTCGGCTGAAGACCCAATCCATTGATTTCCAAATCGAGATCGACGATCAGGTCGGCCCGGTGGAGATGGACACGACCGTAATGCGCACAGCCCTGTTCAATATTTTGGACAACGCAGTGGACGCGTGTCTTGAACACAGGGCTCCCGAAGGCAGCAAAATCACATTCGGTCTGCATCGCAGACGCGACTATGTTCTCTTTGATATCATCGACAACGGCATCGGCATGGACAAAGATACCACTCATAATCTATTCGACCTTTTTTTCTCCTCCAAGGGCCATCGCGGCACCGGGATCGGCCTGTTCGTTGCCCATCAAATTGTGAGCCAACACAACGGCACCATCCATGTCACCTCCGAAAAGGGCAAAGGCACCCACTTCCGGGTGGTGCTCCCCGATCGAATGGATGCCGATGGGATTCATGACTAAGACCAGAAGCTGTTACCGGTGCTTTCCATACCAGCGAGTCGATGCATTTCGCTGCCCCGCAAGATCGTGTTTGGTGCTTTACAGGCTACAGGCGGCCTTTTTTGATGATGGCCACCAGTAGCCAAATCCCCAAAAAACCGGCGGCCAAAAAGCCGATCAAACCTATGACGGAGATGCCGTAGAACAGGGGCGGCATGTTGGAGATGACAATCAGGGCGGAACCGATGATCAAAGAGGCGATGATGATGGCAAAAGAGATACGGTTGGAGATCTGATCATGGGTGGCCAGCATTTTGTCCATATCTTTCATCACCAGGGTGAAAGAGAGTTTTTTCTGACGCAGCGAGCGGCTCAGTTCCAGCAGGTCCTTTGGAAAATCAGTTAAAAACTCATAGGATTGCGCCACGAGGCCCACCAGGTCGTCGGCAATGCGCGACGGCGTGATGCGGGAGAGTTTGACCCGGCGAATAAAGGGGATGGCCGTTTGAATCAGATCGAACTCAGGATCCAGTCGGCTGGCCACGCCCTCCAACTGGGCCAGGGTTTTAAGCATCAAAAAGATATCGGCGGGCATGCGCATGCGGTGATGGGTGGCCAGTTCCAGCAGATGCTGCAGCAGTCGGGCCAACTGAATCTCTTTTAAGGGGCGATAGAGGTATTGGGCGATAAAGTCGGCCACATCTTTTTCCAACTGGCGCAAATTGGGTTCATCATCCCATTCGGTCAGCTTGAGCAGCACCTGGGCGGTGCGCGGTTCGTCCCGCTGGATCACGGCGTCCACCAAGGCCACGAAAATTTCGCGCGTCGCGCGGTCCACCGCGCCCATCATGCCGAAGTCCAACAGGCAGATGACATTGCCGGGCAGTACGAAAATGTTGCCGGGGTGGGGGTCGGCGTGAAAAAAGCCGTATGTAAATATTTGTTGAAGCAAGATGTCTGCCCCGTTGCGGGTGATCAGCGGGCAATCATAGCCGGCTTTGCAAAGCCCCTCAATGTCGGAGACTTTAATACCGTCAACGTGTTCCAGGGTCAGGACCCGTTTGGTGGAAAATTTGCGGTACACCTTGGGCACATAGACCGACGTGTTGGTGAGAAACTGGCCGGCCACCCGCTCTACGCTGGTGGCCTCGATGCCATAATCCATCTCCTTGGCCAAGGAGCCGGCAAACTCTTCGACAATCCGTACCGGTTTGTGGAACGCCATCTCTTCCAAATGGCGTTCAGCAAGGGTGGCCAGGTGCAGCATAATTTCCAGGTCAACTTCGACCACATGATCGATACCGGGGCGCTGAATTTTAACCGCCACTTTGTCGCCATCATGCAAGTGCGCCTGATGAACCTGGCCGATGGAGGCCGAGGCGATGGGCTCCGGGTCGAATTCTGCAAACAAGAGATCAAGATTCCGGCCCAGCTCGTTTTCAACGGTTTGTTGGATGGCTTCAAAGCCAACGGCCGGCACGTCGTCCTGCAGTTTGGAAAACTCGTTGATCATTTCCACCGAGACCAGATCGGGGCGCGTCGAGAGCACCTGGCCCAACTTGATATAGGTGGGGCCCAGCTCCTCCAGGGCCATGCGGATGCGTTCGGCCCGCGTGAGTTTTTCCAGTCTCTCACGGCGTTTGCGTGAGATCATGGTGAGGCCGATTTCAATGTATTGTTCGATTTTAAGGGTTTCGATCAGATCGCCGAAACCATATTTGAAGAGCACCGTCAGGATCTGGCGGTAGCGGTTCAGGTGACGGTAGGTGCGCCCAATGATGCCGATTTTGCGAATGCTAATCATGCTGCTCCAGCGGTTAAGCGATGGATGTCAGGCAGATGGGGGTCCTGTGAGCAAGGTCGAGCCATTCATGATGCCCCTTTCGCGTGATGCGACGTCGACGCACGGGCCGCAAAAGGGCTGTAGGGGTGTACCATGGGACCAACCTTGGGTGACGCCTAAACTGGCACGGCGGCCTTTTATTCGCCTTTTTGGGTCATGGCGTTGATAATGCTCTTGAGTTCACGGATCTCTTTTTTCAGCTCTTTGAGCTCATCCGTTGTCACAATATTGGTTTTCTTTAAGAAATCCTTGACCGTACCTTCCACCCGTTTTTCCAGTTTTCCCTGAGCCGCTTCGTATTGTTTCCTGGCCTCATCCAAGAATTTGCGTCCTTCGGTTTCGGACATTTCGCTCTTTTTCTGGACCTCTTTGGCCATCTCTTCGACTTCTTCCCAGGTTTTTAATGCCAGGCCGATACCGGCCAGCATACTCTTTTTCATCATATCAAGCATAGGACCTCCTTGTAGGCAATATTGGCTATGTTGTTGGTAGGTTATCCATTGGTACCATAGGGCCGACATGAATGCAAGCCGTTTGGAACGGCGATCTCGGCTTGCTTGCCATAGGCGCTGATCGCGTCTGCCGGTGTTGCGGGTCTGCGCAAACCCGTTGGATAAATGGCTCAACTTTATGCTATGGATGCAAAAATGATCCTTGACGGGACCGCATAACTTGCTTAATTGTTTGGGTCACATCCTTAATATCCGGATGGTGTCGTTTTAATGCTAACCCCTGAGAAAAGGTTGATTTCGATGACATTTTCAATTGCCCTGGCTGGAAAAGGCGGGGTCGGTAAAACCACTGTGGCCGGCTTGTTAATCAAATATCTGGTTGCCAAAGGTAAAACGCCTATTTTAGCTGTGGATGCCGACTGCAATGCCAATTTGAACGAGGTGCTGGGTCTGGAGGTGCACGACACCCTGGGTCAAGCCCGTGAGGATATGAAAAAAGGCAAAGTGCCTTCGGGTATGACCAAAGATGTTTTTATGTCCATGCGGCTGGAGCAAGCCGTGGCTGAACAGGAAAATTTCGATCTGGTCGTGATGGGTACGCCCGAGGGGGCCGGTTGCTATTGTGCCGCCAACTCTTTGTTGGCCGGCTTTTTGGAAAAATTGGTCGGTAACTACAATTATGTGGTGATGGACAATGAGGCCGGCATGGAGCATATCAGCCGTCTAACCACCCATAATGTGGATATTTTGCTTATTGTTACGGATACATCTCGCCGTGGGTTACAAGCGGGCCTGCGTATCGATAAACTGGCAAGGGAGCTTAACATCGGCGTGGGCAAAAGCTATTTGGTGATCAATCAGGCCAAATCGGAGATGCCCCAGGAGGTGTTGGATATTATCTCCCGGAACGGTATTGCCCTGGCCGGTGTCTTGCCGGAGGATGAGGCCATTTACCAATATGATTTAGACGGCCAGCCCACCGTTGCGATTCCCGAGGATAACCCGGCGGTGCAAAAAGCATTCGCTTTATTTGATCAGATATTTCAGTAACCCCTTGTTCAGTACCCACGGTGGTCGGGGTATGATCCGATTTTGGGTGCATCGCATGGGTTTGTGGCTGCGGGACTTTAGCATTTATATCGGCAGACATGTTGTATCAAGACAGGGGCTGGATCATGAGAAAAACGGGTTTTTTGTACGACCAGCGTTACTTGCTTCATGAAACCGGGCCATTCCATCCGGAATCACCCGAGCGCCTGCAGGTCATTTACAAAGGCATAGAGGACGCCGGGTTATTGCCGCACCTGATTCCTATCAGCGCCCTGCGTTCTGACATGACATGGGTGGAAGCGGTGCACACCAGAGCCTATATCCGACGTTTTGAAGAGGTTTGCCTGAACGGCCATAACTATCTCGATCACCAGGACAACCAGATGTGTGCCGAAACCTACGAAACGGCGCTGCTGGCTGTAGGGGGCATCATCGAGGCGGCTCGCCTGATGATGAGCAGCGAGATCGGCAATGCGTTTTGTGCCGTGCGCCCGCCCGGTCATCATGCCGAGCCGGATCAGGCCATGGGGTTTTGTTATTTTAACAATGTGGCCATCGCCGCCCGTTATCTGCAGCAGCAGTGGGGTATCGAACGTGTGGGCATCATTGATTTTGATGTTCACCACGGCAATGGGACCCAGCATATCTTCGAACGCGATGATTCGGTGTACTACTATTCCATCCACCAGCACCCTTCTTTTGCCTATCCGGGCACAGGCCGGGAGTTCGAGACCGGACAGGGCATCGGTCATGGTTTTACCAAAAACTCACCCGTCCTGCCGGGCCAGGGTGATCATGATTATAATATGAATCTAGAACGCGATCTGTTGCCGGCGTTGGAGACCTTCCGGCCCGAAGTCCTGTTGATATCCATTGGTTTTGATGCCCATGAAGATGATGAGATGTCCGATGTGAATTTGACCACGGATGGATACTCTCACTTGATGCAGACCGCCATGCAGTTGGCCGATCAATATTGCGGGGGCCACATCATTTCGGTGCTTGAAGGCGGTTATTGCTTGGAGCGTTTGCCGGAGTTGGCTGCCAACCACGTGAAGATTCTGTTGGGTATTTAGCCTGATGCGCATTGCCACAACCTAAACCCGCCACCACAAGGAGATTAAAATGTTTGTCAGCAGATCCATGGCACGAAAAGTGATTACGGTGGACAAAGAGACAAGCCTTCTCGAGGCCCAGAAGGTGATGCAGCGTCGCCAAATTCGTCATTTGCCTGTGGTGGCGTCCGACAATCGCCTGATGGGCATCGTTACGGATCGCGATATTCGCAGTGCGCTGCCTTATGATTTGGCCATGGGCAAAGGCAGCCCGGAAGAAAAAGAAAAATATTCGCACGTGACCGTTGCGGATGTAATGACAACGGACCTGATGACCATATCGCCGACCCAAACCATTCAAGACGCCCTCTTGCTGGTGGAACAGAAAAAAGTGGGTGCGATTCCTGTTGTAGATGAAAACTCCATGCTGGTGGGTATTCTTTCGGTGCGTGATCTGTTGCGGGTTTTTATCAATGTTTTGGGAATCGGTGAGCCCGGTACGCTGTTGTGTATTGTGGCGGATAATAAGGTGGGGCAGTTAAAAAAAATTGTCGATGTGGTTACCGAAGAGAACATCTCCTTCGGCAGTGTGCTGGTGGCCCGCTATTGGGAAAAAGATAAGCGGGCGGTGTTTCCCTATCTGCTGACCTTAAACGTGATGCGGGTAAAAAAACGTTTGCAGGAGGCTGGCTTTACGCTATTGGAACCGATGGAGTGGTATATCGATCAGTTCTCCGAATAGGTCTCGTGTAAAAGAAGGTTTGCATCTTATGCATCCCGGACTCCGGCCATATTTGGCCGATCTTCAATCGCGCAATCCTCGACGTAGCGGGGCTACGCCTGTGGTTGCGCTCAATCAGAACAAACCCTGACACCGGCGATGTGCCCGGAAATTGCGCCGTCAGAAATATCTACAACAATATCTCCAGCCCATTTGGAGAAGAACCAAAAAATGTCGAATTCACTTCCTTCTCAACCCCCTTATGAAAATCTGTTTATCTACTACATCGAAGGCCGCGTGGCGGATGATCCTGAACTGGCCGGGCCGCACTTTATCGGCAACTGGGAAGAAGAGGGGGATTCATTTCTCTTTTTTAGCCGCAGTGCGGATGACCGGGTGGACAACGTGTTGTCGCGGCAACCTCAACTGGTGCTGTCCGATCGTTTTGAGATGACCTATGAAGCGTGGCAAGGCGGCGCTTTGGCGCCTATTCAGGCGGGGAGTCTGCAGGTTGTGCCGCCGTGGTTGGCGGCCCGTACTCCAGCCGTGGGGCATCGCATCCTTCTTGATCCGGGTGTGGTTTTTGGCGCCGGCACCCATGCGACCACCCGGGATTGTCTGGCCGCGGTGCAGATGGCCTTTCAGGATCGGTCGGTATCGCGGGTGCTGGATTTGGGTACGGGTACCGGCTTGCTGGCCCTGGCGGCGGCGTGTTTAGGGGGCGATCAGGTGGTGGCCGTCGACCTGAATCTTCTGGCTGTCGAAACTGCCATGCAGAATGTGAGACGCAATGGCAGGATCGGAAATATCCTTGTGGTTCAGGGGGATGCCAAAAATTTTATGGACCTGGCTTGTGATCTTATGATATCCAATATGCATTATGATGTGATGCGGCATATGGTTGCAGATCCAGGCTTTGGTAAACAGAAGCAATTTGTTCTCTCGGGGTTGCTTCGAAGCCAAGCTGCTGAAATAGAGCAGTGCTTGTGTCAGCGGTCGGCAAAGATCCTTCAAAAATGGGAGCAAGACGGTACCTGGTTTACATATTACGGCCAGAATAGATAGCACGGTATAACTTGTTGCACGATCTGCTTCTTAATTAGGGGTCGAATTATAGCCTTGAGGGGATCTATGTTTATTCGATGCTGGGGGGCGCGGGGATCCATTCCGGTTTCAGGCAAGAAGTACATTAAATATGGTGGTGACACCACCTGTTTGGAGATCCGTACCCAAAGCGGCGATATAATTATCGTGGACGCCGGCACAGGTATCCGCCGTCTGGGCAATCATCTTCTCAAGGAAGGGTGCTATCGTTATAATTTTATTCTTACCCACGGCCATTGGGATCACCTGATGGGCTTCCCGTTTTTCAAACCCCTTTTTTTAGAACACCCGGAGATCATCATGCACCGCGGCCCTTTCCATAAAAAATTTATGGAGAGCATGTTTTCCAAGGTGATGGCGCCGCCCAATTTCCCTGTCCGTTATTCTGATTTGAAAGCCAAAATCATACACAACGCGGGGCGTCCCGATAAATTTGAGATCGGATCGGTTACGGTTGTACCCATCCAAATCAGCCACCCCAATACCGGCAAAGGTTATAAATTTATCGAAGACGGTAAAACCTTTGTCTTTCTGACTGACAATGAGCTGGGTTTTGTTCATCCCGGTGGGTTACCCAGCAAAGAGTATCTGGCGTACTGCGAGGGGGCCGATTTGCTGCTGCATGATGCCGAATACACGCCCCAGGAGTATAAATTGCTAATTGAGTGGGGTCACTCGTCTTACAAAGATGTTTTGGAACTGGCTTTCAAAGCTGGCGTTCAAAAACTGGGTCTGTTTCACCACAACCAGGAACGCACCGATGATGAGGTCGATGAGATTGTAGACGCCTGCCAGAAAATCATTAAACAGCGCAAAAAGAAGATTGATTGTTTCGCCGTGGGTTCGGATATGAGCTTTGAGCTTTAAAGCTGCACTGCGACTCCTTGTTTTTGGATTGACCCATGTACCCGACACGCTGAACAAAAAAGACCCGTACCATCCATGAACCCGGAACCCGTATACATGACCGATCCCATCCAACAAGCGGCCCTATTGCTGGCTAAATCCCACCGGGCCATCGCACTGACCGGTGCGGGTATTTCGGTGGAAAGCGGCATCCCGCCGTTTCGGGGAAAGGGCGGCCTGTGGGAAAAGATCGATCCCATGAAATATGCCCATGTCGATGCGTATCAGCGTGACCCGGCCGAGGTGTGGCGGGTGCTTTTTATGGGCCTCAAAGTCGCGTTGTCAAAGGCGCGACCCAACGATGGGCATCTGGGGTTGCATCAATTGGAAACCATGGGCATTCTCACGACGGTGATCACCCAAAATATCGATGGATTGCATCAACTTGCAGGCAATCGCGATGTGATTGAATTTCATGGCACCTTTGCCAAACAGCGTTGTATGACCTGTCGGCAGTGCACACCATCCGATCAGGTTGACCTGGCGGTTCTGCCACCGCGCTGCGCATGCGGCGGGCTCTTGCGTCCGGATGTGGTCATGTTCGGCGAAATCATCGATATGGGCCGCCTGCAGCGCTCTCAAATGCTGGCATCGACGTGTGATGTGATGCTGGTGGTCGGCACTTCGGCCACTGTGGAGCCGGCGGCCCATCTGCCCATCATTGCCAAACGTAGCGGTGCCGCAGTGGTGGAGATCAATGCGGATAAAACCCCTTTGACCCGCCATACCAGTGATGTCACCCTATTGGGTGAGGCCGGGGCCATGATGCGTGCATTGGTGGCTGCCGTTCGGGAACTGACATGAGATCCCACCAGAAACCATGAATTCCAAACCTGGAAATAAAAACCAGGCCGCCGCCTCCGGCTGGGTGGCCCGGGTGGCATTGACACCGCCCTGCCTTGAAGACAATACAGGTGATGTGGATCGCTTGCAGCGGGCGCTACGGGATGCGTATGCTTTGTCGCGTATCGATGTGGATTTGCAGATGGCCAAAGCTTTGCCTGGTCTGCTGCGGGCCCACCAATACGTTGTCCGATGTGTCGTTTTCCAGGATCAAGACCGGGGCGTTTTGGTTTACGCCGGACCGGACGATCCAACGGTGGTGTTGGCCGGCTTGGCTGTGGATCTGGGCACCACGCGCGTGGTGATTCAATTGGTGGATCTGCATTCGCGACAGAACATCGCAGAAACTTCTTTTGACAACCCCCAGACCCGAATCGGGCCGGATATATTGGCCCGTATCCATCATGCCGACCAAGCCGGTGGTTTGGCCGAACTGCAACAGTTGATCATTGACGGACTGAACCATGAAATCGCAAATCTATGCCGATCCTGCGGGCTGGCCCCGGACAACATTCACCTGATCAGCGTGGCCGGCAACACCACCATGAGCCATCTGCTGGTCGGGCTGCCGGTTCACTGGATGATTCGCGAACCTTATATCCCGGCGGCCAACCGCATGGATTTGATGCCGGCCCAACAGCTCGGGATTTTGGCTGCTGCCGGGGCCAAAGTGCTGATTTTCCCCAATGCGGGCAGCTATTTTGGTGGAGATCTCATTTCCGGGATTATTGTTTCTCGCTTGCATCGCCGTTCGCAGCCGGCCCTCCTTGTGGATGTGGGCACCAACGCGGAGGTGGTGCTGGGCAATCAGGATTGGATGATGGCCTGTGCCGGTGCGGCCGGGCCGGCGTTGGAAGGTGGGATGAGCCGTATGGGCACCACCGCCGCACCTGGTGTCATTGATCAGGTACGCATCGATCCGCACACCCGGAAATTTAAATTGAGGACCATTGATGCACGACCGCCTGTGGGTATCTGCGGGTCAGGGGTGATTGATCTGGCGGCACAGCTTTTTCTAGCTGGTATGATAGATATTCGCGGAAAATTAATACCCGGGGCCTGCGGTGATCGCTGGCATGAAAGAAACGATATGGCCTATTTGACCATCGTGCCGGCGCAACAATCCGTTGGTGGTGAGGATCTACAAATCAGCCAGGCGGATCTGGATAGCCTGGTGCGCTCCAAAGCAGCCATGTATACAATATTGGAAACCCTCACCGGTACCATGGGGATTCAACTCACAGAATTAGAGACTTTCTACGTGGCGGGTACCTTTGGTTCCCTTATCGATCCGCGATCGGCCATTGCCATCGGAATGCTTCCCGATCTTCCCTTGGAACGATTTAAAACGCTGGGCAACAGTTCCTTGGGTGGCGCGGTGCTGGCGCTTACCCATCGCTCGATTCCGGCGGAGATCGATAGGGTTCGCGACCGCGTCACCTACCTGGAGCTGAACGTCAACCAGGACTTTATGAACCGGTTCTCAGCCGCCAAATTTATCCCCCATACGGACAGAGGGCGTTTTCCGTCAGTCCCAACCTAGGACTCGGAATTATTTTTTAATACGGCTACGACGGGATTGAATATACAAATCTCTTGCGGATTGGTAAGGATCGAAGGCGGCTTCTTTTAATGCCTCTATATCATAAAACCGGATGGAGAGCCGATTAAAGTTGTCGTAGCCTTTCAAGGCCAATGAGGCCTCCACCGGCTTGACATAAGTAACCGGGTTGACGGCGGTGTTGCCCAGCATCCCCACGGAATCCCTCAAGGTCGAGGGGCCCACAAAGGGCCATACAATGTAAAAACCGTCACCGATGCCATAGCTGCCCAAGGTCTGGCCCAGGTCTTCGGGATCCGGATTGAGCTTGGGATAATTTTTGGCGGGGTTTCCAAAACCCAGTATCCCCACCGTACTGTTATACAGGAATTTGGCCAGTTCCGCCTCGGCTGCTTCGCCCTTTCCCTGTAATATATTATTGACCAGGCGTATGGGGAATAGCAAATTCTTAAAAAAATTACTGAATCCGGTACGCATTGTTTCAGGTGTGACCGCCCGATAGGTCAGTATCACCGGTTTGAGCAGATAAAAGTAAAACTTGTCGTTGAACTGAAACATCGCACGGTTGAACCACTCCAGCGGATCGGCCACCGTGGCCATGGCCAGGTCATCTTCTTCCCAATCAGCCAAGTCATCTTTTTCCCAGTCGTCCAAGTCATCCGGATCATTTTCCAGTAAAATCGCTTCCTGGGCGTCGATGGAATCCGGCGATGCGCCGGACAACAGCATGGGTTTGTCCTGCCTCAAGGCCAACTCAGGGGCCGGCGCTGACGGAGTTGATTTGGATTGAGCCGCACAGCCGACCCAGATAAACATTAGTATCAAAGCGGCCAATCGCGAAGCTATTCGAGTGATTATCATAGAGGCAGGCTATTTCTTCGCGGCAGGTTGCTCTTGGCCTGCCAATTTCTCTTCCAATCTTTTGATCAGTTGGGCCGGGGTTTCATTCTGTAAAATGGAGCTGAATTGAACACGATAATTGCGCACCAAACTGATACCATTATCCACCAGCACATCATAAATTTTCCAAAGGCCATTGGTCTGTCTCATGCGATAGTCGATGGCGATTTCCAAATTTTCGCGGATGACTTTGGTCCGCACCAAAGCCCGGTCACCTTTGATCAACTCTTTATCATAGCTGATCGAAACATTGCTGTACTGGCCCTGCATCTTTTCGATGTAGGTCGTGCCTAAAAAGCGGGCAAAGATATCCGTGAATTGGCTTTTTTCTTTTGCGCTGAATGAATTCCAGGGTTTGCCGATTACCCGTTTGCTCAACAACTGCGCATCGAACATCGGTCGGGCGATTTGCCATATTTTTTGGCGTTGGTCGGTCTTTTTTTCCGGTGGTTGAAATTGAGGGTCATTGAGAACACCGATAATTTGATCAATAGGTCCTTTGATAGAGGCAGTGGGGCTGACGGCTGCAGCGTTTGCTAATGCCGTGCAAAAAAGCAGGATGAACAGGCAGCTAATAAAAGGCCATTGATAAAATTTCATGTCCCCTCCTTTGGCAGTAACTGAGACACCGTCCATATATGTCACTTGCTTAGACGTCTTTCGCATTCAGATAGTTGACGAACTTTCGATGTGATCGGTTATCTATCTAAAAACTTTAGGAATATAACCCTTATTGTTCAGATGTGATCTACGCCGTAATATAGGGGACCGCCCGGATGGTGTCAAGCAAGAATGAACGGCAAGCCAATAAATACGGGTGCCTATAGCGCTCCAGGCATACGGTTGCGATAATGGCGTTACGCTTGGTCGCTATTTAAAAAAATCCTTATCTTAAAAAGCCGGCAATGTGTAAATGTGAACCAAAGCTCCCAATGCATAGGAACTATTTTACATAAAATGAGACGATGGGTTGGCGCCCCGTGTGGAAATAAATCTTAAATATATCAAATAATTAATCCGTTTTTGACGACAGCTTGTGTTTTGGCATTAACCTTGCTTATTTAATGCTTTAAGGATTAACAGAAAAAGCCAAACTTCGGGCAACCGAGGGACGGAAAGTTACGGGTCCATAACGATGGATAGCCGGGCTGCCTGGAAATCTTATTTTTAACCGGGGCGCTTGGTGGCGACCCGGTTTTGTTTTGCCGCCAAAGTATTCACGTTGGTGATCAGGTGATGGCCAACAGGGATGCAAGCATGGTTGGTCGGCAACCAGGGCACGAGGGGGTTAGTAAGATCGTTTAACTGCCGGGGGGGGCAGTTGAATGGCAGAATTGTTGCACGTTTGGGTGCCCAGGGTCATGCGGTTCGCAAAATGGGAAGTTTAATGGATCCGATGTTGCCCCAAAAAAAATCTAATGCGGCTCAGCATGGTGAGCAGTTGACCTTACTTGACCTGATTATGCTGGAAGATTTGCAGCAGCTTCAGGATACCCTTGCCGATATCAATCGCGTCACTTCAATTATCACCGATCCAGACGGCAACCCGTTAACCATGCCAAGCAACGTGTTTGGTATTTGCAGCCTGGTGCGGCAGTCGCAGCTGGGCGCTAGGGAATGCGCGGTTTTGACCGACAGCATTCAAGCTTCGGTTCGGGAGCACTGCAAACCCGTGTGCCGGACGTTCCGTGTCTTTGGCATTCAAAAAGCGGCGGTTCCCATCCTCGTTCAGGGACATCATTTGGCCAACTGGTGGGTAAGCCAGCGATGCGCGCCTTCGCCATCGAGGGACCAATTGGAAGCCTATGCAGTCAGTATCGGCGTCAAGCCGCGCGATCTCCTACTGGAGTTTGAAAAATTGTACGAGGGCAATTTGGAGAACTTTCATAAAATCATCGAATGGACGGACAAATTGACCCATCGCATTGCTGAAATGGGTTACCAAAATCTCTCCCTGTCCCGTGACCTATCCAATCTCCATCGGATCGAAGACGAGTTGGAAAAGCACCGGTCCCAGATGGAGGTATTGGTCCAAAAACGTACCGAAGAGTTGACCAGTGTCAACACCCGCTTGCAGCTCGAGGTGATGGAACGGGATTTGGTGGAAGAACAGACCACCCGAAAGTCGAAATTGATAGAAGCCGTCAACCAAATTTTCAAGTTGGCGTTGGATAATCAGAGTGAAATTGATTTGCCACAAACCTTTTTAAAGGTAGCTCAAAGCTTGACCCGTAGCGATTTCGGATTATTGGTTGAGCGCAAAGGGCAAGGTTGGCATGTTATTGCCGTGAGTCAGTCGGAAAAGGATTTGTCCTCAGACAACGCGGTAGACGCAACAACCGGCGATCAATTTGAGCTTAAGGGCATATGGCAGGAGCTTGTGGAGGGGGGAGATGCCATCACCATTCCACATTTTGATGATCCATCAGCCTGGCAACCTTTCCCCGAAGGTTACCCCCAAATAGATTCCCTGTTGGCGGTGCCTCTTCAACATGCATTAAAAACATCGGGATTTCTTGCGCTGGCCAATAAGAAAGAGGGCTATGCCCCTATCGATCAGAGCGATGTTGAAACCTTGGCCCAGGCATTTATTGAGGCCCTGACGCGTCGGCGCAAAGAGAGAATCCGTTCAGACAACCAGATGCGGCTCCACCTGGCCCTGGAATCGGCCAATGAGGGGCTTTGGGATTTCAATCCGAAAACAGACCAAATTTACTATAGCGCCCGCTGGTTTGCCATGCTGGGTTATTCGGCCGAAGAGTTTCCCCACACCCTAGAAACCTGGCGCACCTTAACGTATCCGGACGATTTGGCCCTCTTGGAAGGGACGTTCAAGTCCCTGTCGGGTGGTGATCAAGAAGCTTTTGATATTGAGATTCGCATGCTGTCGCGTAAGGAGCAGTGGCGTTGGTTGCAGGTGCGCGGTAAAAGTGTTGAACGAGATGGTGATGGCCATGTCAACCGGATTGTGGGCACACTGATCGATATCAGCAAGTACAAACACGCTGAAGTGGCTTTGCAAAAGGCCAACGATGAGCTGTTGCGTTTGGCGGTGTTGGACGACTTAACCCAGATCGCCAACCGTCGGCGTTTCGATGACCGCCTGTTCCAGGAATGGCGCCGTGCGCAGCGCGATAAAAATACCTTGGCGGTGATTTTTTGTGATATTGACTTCTTCAAAAATTACAATGACACTTACGGCCACCTTAAAGGTGATGATACCCTCTATGCCGTGGCCCAAGCCATCAATGCCACTTTAAAGCGACCGATGGACCTGGTGGCACGATATGGTGGAGAAGAGTTCGCCATGGTGCTGCCGGCCACAGGCGTTAAGGGCGCCAATCGCGTCGCCAGGGAGATTAAAGAGGCGGTGGCTGCCCTTGCCATCGAGCACAAGGCTTCGTCTGTAGATCCTTTCATTACCCTGAGCTTTGGTGTGGCGGTTATCGTGCCCTCATCCGATATGAAGCCCAAAGCCTTGATTGAAATGGCCGACCAGGCCCTCTACCGCGCCAAAGGCCAGGGTCGCAATCAGATTGTCACGGTTGGCAAGGCAGAGGATGAAGAGGAAAAAGAGAGCGAACCATCTTCAGATGAATCTTCCTAGTCGCCTCCCGAAAGGGCCCTATTTTTTTTAACGGCGGGCGTTTGCATACACGGATGACAGACCGTAAAACACAATTATCGACTTATGTTTCGTGTTCAAAATTTTCAATGCTTTGGACAAATACCTCCGGCAAGCGTTTCACCGTTTTGGTTTTGGGGTTGTACCCCAAATTCTTGGTTAAACCTTCGGCGGACAGGACGGCGCCGTTTGTGATACGGTAGGCCATGATAAACATTTTGGATTTGAGTTCCCGCACAGCGCACCATACTTCGATGGTGTCATTGAGATGAAGCTCCTGTTTGTATTTGCAGTGGGCCTCCGCTATGATCATGCCGCACCCGCCAATATCACGTTCGGAAAAGCCAAGCTGGTCGAGATAGGCCATGCGCGCTTCCTGAAAAAAAGAGAAGAAATTCTGGTAGCCGACATGGCCGGCGTAATTTAGATCGCTGACCCGAATCCGCAGTGGGATCGAGAATTTAAAATGGTCCATGGTGCCTCTTTGCAATAAAAAAACCGTACAACGTTAAGGGTGGCGGATGGGCACAGCCTGAGCTACACTCGGTTCTGTTTATGGCGCTAACTTCGGATTTTGCCAATGGCGTTGACGATCACGACGCGTCTTTTTGTCCAGGTTCTGTTCTAGCGCCGCCGTCAGATCCACACCGGTCTGGTTGGCAATGCATGTCAATACAAACATGACATCGGCCAGTTCGTCAGCCAAACTGATTGGGTCTTTTGCATTCGCTTTTTTAAAGCTCTGTTCACCATAGGTGCGCACCATCAGTCGGGCCACTTCACCGACCTCTTCCATTAGGATAGCCAAATTGGTCATTTCGTCAAAGTAGCGCACACCGTAAGAGTGGATCCATTTGTCCACCTGGTTTTGATAGCCTTTTATGGTGATGGATGACATATTGTCCCCTAATTTTATTTTTTTGCGGTTATCCATAATGCGCTAGTCCGACAAGAGGTGCTGGATAGCGGATCATCGGCGTTGGGTGGGGTTGCCGGACACACCCTCACGGTCCAAGTAGGACTAAGGGGCGCTACGGGCGTCCCGCAAACTCGCTGGCGCTCAGACAGTGCGGAACGCTGATCCTGCGCCGCCCCTAAGTCCCACTAAGACCGCATGGCTAACGTCCGGCAACCCCACCCAACGCCGATGACCTCTATTTTTTGCTTTGAACATAAGAAACATCAACTTGAGCTGTAAAGATAAGCGTTTTTTGTTTGATTCAAGAACGCACCTTTTTGTGGCCAGGGAAGAGGTGTATCAAAACGACTGCAGAAGTGTATAGATTCGGATCAGCGATCGCCGGCTTTTTTTAAAGCCGTCACAAGAGCCGCTTTGTGCAATTCTGCAGCAATGTGCACCGGACTTTTTCCGGTGATGGGGTCCCAGGCCGAAGGATCGGCCACACAAAAAAATTGGGTTTCCAGCCCGATGCGTGTCAACGCCGTGTCGATGCTCAGGCCAATAATGCGCTGCGCGGCATCCCACGTGGCACCGCACGGGGCGCCCCGCAGGGTCTCAACGGCTGCGATGCGACCCGCATCGACCACCACTCGATAAACGGGCTGGCCGAATTGTTGACCGTAATGCCCCAGTCCTTTCTGGTGGGTGAGCGCGCAGCAGGTTCGGGGCGTCAATGCCCCTTCAAGGGGCGGTTTTTTACCCGAAGCGATGACGGGAATGCCGGCTTTGAGGCACTTCGCTGCCAAAGCCTCGCTCAAATCAGGATGTTTGAGATGATCTAACACCAAATCAGCCTCAATGGGAGCGGTAAAATAGGTCTCAGGATCGTCGATGATGGGCGGCAGGGCCCCATCAATCGAGATAATTTTCAACTGGATGGATTGGGGGCTGAAGCGCTTGATCGCCTGTGTTTTGCAGGTGGCGGTATGGCTTTGGAGATAAACCCAGACTTTTTGGACTGGGTTTTTAGGATCAGAATTAGAAGGCATGTTGGTTATATCGATAAACCCCACCGGGCGCATCTTTTACAAGGCACGCGATGTAGCGAAAGGCTAAGTTAAATCCAAGGCCTGGCCGCAGATACGCCATTGACCTTCTTCTTTGATCAACTCGATGGTTTCGTTCACATGGTAGTCTTGACCAATATGGAACAGTTTGCCCACCAACATATACAAGGGGTTGATGCACACCCGGGTGGTGCCGGTCAGGTGTATCTTAGCTGCCGTTGCGCTGGATTGAACCGTTTTAGCGTGCAGGTGCATGAATTTGTAGCGTAAATAATTCATTGACAAACCCCGCTGGCTTGCTTCGATGCTTTTTTGGGTGAGGTAGTTGTCCACAGTTTCTCCCTCGGCGGCCAGATCGCTGCACAAGTAATCCTGCATATCCGCATCAAGGTAATAGTAGGCGGCAGCAAAGGATTTGGCCACTTTTGCCGGGGTTTGCCGGCAGTCAGCGGCGATGAGCGCCAGTTGCAGGACGACAGCAATTGCAATTAAGGCAGCAAAGGGAACTAAATTGGTTCTTTGGCCCATGGATCAGCCTCCTTGTGAAAAATACAGATGCTATTTTTGTTGTCATTGGTTTGGGGCCTTCCTAAAACGCCCTCAGATCCGGTCCCATAGCATGGATGGCCTTTCAATTCAAGACTGTTTGGCGCAGATTGCCGTGCTGCGGCTGGCGGTGCCTATCCATTTGCTAGAAATCAACCTTTGCGAGTTGACCGGGCATGGTACGGCCATACTATGGAGGCCCGCTTTAAATTAGCTTGAAAAAGGAATTGAAGGCGTTTGGGATAATAATGGTGTTTTAGCGGATTCAAAATAGCGTAATAACGGTTGGTTAAATCTATATAAAATTAGTATAGTATTGATTTATTAAGATTTTTTTAAAAAGCGATTGACTTGAAGACGGCATTTTGATTATAACGCCAACTTGACTTAAAAAGTCAGCAAGTATTCCTACTATTAAGGTCAAGAAGTATTCATGTTGATTCCGCACAAAAAAGGCCAATACGCTCTTCGGGCGATTTATGAGCTTGCCAAGCGCAAAGGGTCCGGTCCCACCAAAATATCCGACATCGCCGCTGCTCAAGCCATTCCCCAACGTTTTCTGGAGGTCATTCTCAACCAGCTGAAAGGAAGCGGTATCGTTGCCTCCAAACGGGGTTTTTATGGTGGCTACTTTTTGACCAAGGCACCTGATCAAGTTACGGTGGGGGACATCTTCAGGTACATGCAAAAGGAGCAGGACATTCTCAGTTGTATTGCCTGTGTGGCACAAAAAGACTGCCCCTTCATGAAACAGTGTGCGTTTTCTAACCTATGGCGCCAAGTGAAGACGGCGGCCTATAATATCTATGATGAAACCACCATGCAAGACCTGCTCAATGCCAATAAAGCGACAGGTATAGGCGTGCATTAGCCTATTGGATGGACGCGCCCCGGGCGCAAGGAGTTTTAATGCAAGGAATTGGAAATATGGGCATGAAGAGAAGCTACCAATTCGGTATCGGCATTTTACTTTGCGGCGTCATTGTTCTGGCTGCTGTATGGACAGCAGTGGCAATGGTGAACCCAGCCGCTCCTTTGGAAACAGGGCGAGCGGATGTTGTCGTCATTGACAGCCTGAAGTCTTTCGGTCCCTTGGAAAGACCGTCCGTGCTTTTTTACCACGACAAGCATACTGACGCTTTGGTGCAACAGAACAAAGATTGCTCGGCCTGTCACAAAATGGTCAACGGTAAATTGTCCCAAAAATTTATGCGGGTTGAGGACAGTGCCAAAGAGACCGTCATGGCGATCTACCATGAGCAATGCATCAAATGTCATGAACAGCGCATGGCCCCGGACAAAGTGAGCGGGCCCGTAACGTGTGGTGGATGCCATATTAAAAATGCAGCCGCACAAAGAAGATGGCAGCCCATCAAATTGGACAAATCGTTGCACTACCGTCATGTCAAAGCCAACGCAGAAAAATGCGAAAACTGTCACCACGAATATAATACCAAAACCAAAAAGCTCTTTTATGCCAAAGGCCAAGAAAGCGCCTGCCTATATTGCCACAAGCAAGTGACCGAAGAGAACCGGATTTCCAATCAGTTGGCTGCCCACCAGCAATGCATTTCCTGCCATCGTGCGTTAACAGCTAAAGACAAGAACGCCGGCCCGATGCAATGCGGTGGATGCCATGACCCCAAACAACAAGCGCTGATTGAAAAAATTGCGGATGTGCCGCGCATGGTGCGCAACCAGCCCGATGCGGTCCTGGTCAAAACCGGTTTGACAAATGACAATCCGGATGCTGTAACCCATCGTATGCCGTCGGTGCCATTCAATCATAAAGCCCATGAAGGCTATACCAATAGCTGTCAGGTGTGTCACCATGCCGGCTTAAAAAGCTGTGCCACATGCCACACGGTTCAAGGCACAGATGAAGGGAAACAGGTCAAACTGGCCCAGGCCATGCATCAGAGCAAAGCGCAGAGCAGTTGCATTGGCTGCCATAACCAAAAACAGGCTGAACCGGCGTGCGCCGGCTGCCACAGCAGCATCCCCGAAAGGCGTGTTTTGACCAATGAGGCTGCTTGCAAGACGTGCCATTCGGCGCCCACAGCAGGTAATCCAAACCCGCTGGAAAGCTCTGAAGCGAGCGAAGCCATGGCTGCTAAGCTATTAGCTAATAGAGCAACGGTTGCCAAAGCGGTGGCGCTGGATCAGATTCCGGAAAGGGTCACCATCAAAGCGCTGTCTAAGGAGTATGAAGGGGCGGTCATGCCGCATCGCAAAATTGTACTCTCGCTAGCTGAAGGGATAAAAAACAATCATTTGGCCGCCAATTTTCATTCCCAGACGACCACCCTTTGTCAAGGGTGCCATCACCAAGGCCCAGGCTCGGTTAAACCGCCCCAATGCGGGAGCTGCCACGGTCGGTCGTCCGGGGTAGTGGATTTAACGCGTCCCGGATTGTTGGCAGCCTATCATCAACAATGTATCCGGTGCCATGAAGAGATGGGGCTTGAAAAACCCGCGACTAGAGATTGTACAGCTTGTCATGCCAAACGCAAATAACAGTTATCAGCATTTGAGGTAATGCGTATGTCGATTTCACGGAGAAAATTCTTAGGCTGGATGGGTGCTGCCGGACTGACCAGCGCTGTAGGGACTTCGGCCCGGGCGGCGGCTAACCAGGAATTTACAGGATACAAAGACAGCATGGCGGTTTTGCACGATATTACCCGCTGTATCGGCTGCCGCAAGTGCGAAGGGGCCTGCAACAAAGTTAACGATCTGCCGGCACCGGATAAGCCATTCGATGATTTGAGCGTACTGGAGCAAAAACGCCGAACCACTCCCGCAGCCTATACGGTTGTTAATCAATTCAAAGGCGAGCCCCCAGCATTCGTCAAAAAACAGTGCAATCATTGCCTGGAGCCGGCCTGTGCATCGGCGTGTTTTGTCAAGGCGTTTACCAAGACCCCCGAGGGCGCTGTTATTTATAATGAAAAGGTCTGTGTGGGATGCCGCTACTGCATGGTGGCGTGCCCCTTTGAAATTCCCACTTATGAATACGATGAACCCCTCACCCCCCGGGTTATGAAATGCACCATGTGCCATCCCCGGACCTCCAAAGGGTTGCTGCCGGGATGCGTGGAAGCTTGCCCCACCGAGGCCTTGGTCTATGGCAAACGCAACGCCCTTATCGAGGCGGCCCATCAGCGGATTGCCACCCATCCCGAACGCTATCAAAATCACATCTATGGCGAAAAAGAGATGGGGGGCACCAGTTGGCTCTACCTTTCAGCCAAGACCTTTGCCGAGATGGGTATGCGCGAGGATCTGGGCAATACACCGGCTCCCAAATTGACCAAGGGGGCGCTTGGCGCTGTACCCATGGTCGTGGGGTTGTGGCCGGTATTGCTGACCGGCATTTACGCCATCAACAAACGCAAGGAAAAGATTGCTGCCCAGGAACAGCGGGATGCCGTTGTCCAGGCCGTGACGGAGACCACCGCTGCAGCAGAAGCCAAACTGGCTGCCGCCATGGAAAAAGCAGCCAAGGACCGGGAGGCGGCGGTTGAGCGTGAAGTGAAAAAAGCCCTGGAAGAAGCCGCCAAGGCGGCTGCTGAAGCTGAAAAAGATGAAAAAGGATCCGCCGCCTCTGACGGGGCGCCGGAAGACGCATAGATTTAGGAGGAGTCCCATGTCCCAACCAGCAGCCGCAGACCGCAAGACCCTCTTTTCACCATTTAATGTGATTGCGGGTATCATCATTATTATGGGTCTGATTCTTACGGTGATTCGATTTACCAAAGGCCTGGACGCGACGACCAATCTCTCTGATTACAATCCATGGGGACTTTGGATCGGATTTGATTTGCTGGTCGGTGTCGCCCTGGCCGCCGGCGGCTACGTCACATCCGCGGCCGTCTATATTTTTGGCATGAAGCGGTACCATAGTGCCGTGCGGCCTGCCATCCTGACCGGCTTTTTGGGGTACGCCCTGGTGGTTTTTGCTTTACATTACGACGTGGGCCGTCCGTGGCGCTTGCCGTATCCCTTTGTAGTATCGCCGGGCACCACGTCGCTCTTGTTTGAAGTGGGCGCCTGTGTAGCGCTCTATTTGACCGTATTGTTTATCGAATTTTCGCCGGCGGCCATGGAGTGGCTGGGGCTGAAAAAAGCCCGCAACCTGGTGGTCAAACTGACCATATTACTGACTATTTTGGGGGTCATACTCTCAACCCTGCATCAATCCTCTTTGGGAGCACTTTTTTTGATCGCTCCCTCTAAATTGCATCCGCTGTGGTACTCGCCCTACCTGCCCATCTACTTCTTTGTGACCAGCGTTATCGCGGGATTATCCATGGTGATTTTTGAAGGAACCTTGTCTCACCATTACCTGCACGACAAAATGGATGAAGCCCATTTAGCCGGCAGTGAAGGATTGGTGCTGGGTTTCGGCAAGGCGGCCGCATGGGTCTTGGCCGGCTATTTTGTGATTAAAATCATCGGCGTGGCGGCGGACAACAATTGGCATCATCTGAGTTCCGGTTACGGGGCCTGGTTTCTGGTCGAAGTCCTAGGATTTGTGGCTTTACCGGGGTTTTTATATGCGGTCGGAGTAAGAGACAAAAACACCAGGCTCATTCGCTGGACGGCTGCCTGGACGGTTCTGGGTATTATCGTCAATCGTTTCAATGTTTCGATGGTGGCGTTCAACTACCACTTGCCGTCCAGCGAGCGCTATTTCCCGCACTGGATGGAGATTGGTATCTCGGTCTTCATTGTGACGGTCGGCGTTGTGGTCTATCGATTCATCTGTACCCGCATGCCGATCCTATATGAACACCCCGATTATGAGTCCCATTAACCGGATGATTTAAAATGCAATCATAACCCATCAATGCACTTGGGAGAAAGTTACGATGGAGACCATACACACTTTACAAGAATTTATGCTGCACACCAAAAACATTATCTATGTTCTTATCGTGATGGCTTTGGTGGCCATGCCGTTGTTTTGGAAATTCCTAAACGGCAAAGATGAAGAGTAGCAGTCGTCCTTAACGAAAAGATTTGTAGCTTAAAAGATAGTTCAACTAGGAGTTCGTCATGTATGACTTTATCGCCGGCCCATTGGCCAAGATTGCCTTCCTTGTGTTTTTTCTCGGCTTAATCTGGCGCTTGATCAGTTACACTCGCGGCCTCAACTGGCAGGCCGACCGCGTGACGTATACGAAGAATTTGGGGCCGGGCATCAAAGGGGCGCTGCGTTCGATTGTGGCTTGGTTGATTCCTTTCGGAACCCACAGTTGGCGTTTTTATCCAGGGTTTACCGTGCTGGTATTTGTTTTCCACATCGGTATTTTGATCACGCCCCTATTTTTATTGGGCCACAATATCATGTTTGAAGCGGCTTGGGGATTCCACCTTCCCAGTATTCCCGAGGCTCTGGCCGATACATTGACAGTGGCCATGCTGGGGGCAGGTCTATTTATCCTGCTGCGACGGATTGCCTTTCCCCAGGTCCGAATTTTAACCAAGCCCTATGATCTGCTGGTTTTGGGCATTGCCATGGCACCGTTTTTCACCGGCTTTATGGCCCATATGCAAGTTGGAAATTACAATTTTTGGTTGATCGCACACCTATTGAGCGGTGAAATCATGCTGGTGGCCATTCCGTTTACCAAGCTATCCCACTTTTTGCTGTTTTTCCTGTCGCGGGCCCAGTTGGGAATGGATTTTGGGATCAAACGGGGTGGGATGAAGGGTAGGTCTTTCCCCTGGTAATGCTTTGCCTTGAAGCGCCGGAGGACTCCATATCCTGCGTTGCCAAGGGTTCGCAGTAGGGTTTATACGGCTTCACCCTTGGTCGCCTTGGCTCTGGAGCCCTCCGGCGCTTCAAGGGAAAGCATCGAAGACGAGCTCATTGTTTAGGTTCCAGAAACGAGTTTATTGGTCTAAAGATAAGTCCCATGAACATGGATTGGATGGAAAATATTTAAAAAGGTAGGAAAGTATCATGCCTGAAGGAACACTTTGCAACAGACAGACGGTGGATACGGAAGAGCAATTGCATGCCCTGTTGGCGGATAAAAGCGGCAAGCTGTACTATGAAGAGATGAAATCGCTGGACGTGGATAGTGATGCCCTCTGGGCTGCCATCCAGAAGAGTTTAAAGTCCAGATTGAAGAGCTGGTTGGAGATCTGTGCCCACTGCGGGATGTGTGCCGAAAGCTGCTTTTTGTATCTGGCCAATGACAATGATCCCGAGCAGGTACCGTCCTATAAGATTCAATCCACTTTGGGCGAACTGGTCAAGCGCAAAGGCAAAGTCGACAATGCGTTCATGCGCCATGTCATGGATACGGCCTGGGCCAAATGCACTTGCTGCAACCGCTGTGCCCTGTACTGCCCCTTTGGTATCGATATGGGGGTTATGTTCGGCTACTTGAGGGGCCTTTGTTACTCGCAGGGTTTTGTGCCCTGGGAACTGAAAATCGGTGCGGGCATGCATCGCATCTATCGGGCCCAAATGGACGTGTCCACCGAAGATTGGACTGAAACGTGCGAATGGATGTGCGAAGAGTGGGAAGAGGATTGGCCCGGGCTGGAATTTCCCATCGATAAACCCAATGCGGATATCATTTACACAGTTAACGCGCGTGAAGTCAAACACTACCCTGAAGACTTGGCTGAAGCGGCAGTGCTTTTTCACCTGGCCGGTGAAAACTGGACCGTCCCCAGTGAAGGTTGGGAAGAGACCAGTTTGGCCATGTTTGCCGGCGACTGGGCCGCCTGCAAAATGCAGGTGGAAAGCGTTTATGCGGCCATGGAACGGCTCAAGCCCAAACGCATGGTGGTGACCGAGTGCGGACACGCCTATCGGGCCACCGTACTGGAAGGGCCCTTTTGGGCAGGGATAACCAGTGGGAAAACACCCATCGAAAGCTTCCACTATGTGGAGTGGGTCGCCGAAGCATTGCGTACCGGCAAGCTCAAGATCGACCCGGACAAAAGGATTAAAGAACCGGTCACTTATCAGGACTCTTGCAATTACATTCGCAACGGGGGGTTGTCAGATTGTGCCCGTGAAATCATGAGTTATATTGCTGAAGATTTCCGTGAAATGACCCCCTGCAAAGAGTATAACTTCTGCTGCGGCGGCGGTGGCGGATTTAACGGCATCGGTTGCTACCGTGAGCAACGTAACAAAGGACTGATTATCAAACGTAACCAGATTCTGGCCACCGGTGCCAAACTGGTTATTTCGCCCTGCCATAACTGTTGGGATGCCATCCGGGATATGGAAGAGATATACAAAGACGGCATCCGTTGGTCGTTTCTAAAACCGTTGCTGCTGAAAATGGTGCTGGTGCCTGATCATCTGAAGCCGAAGGAGTAGAGCCGCATCCCTAACAATCGATTGCCGATATCTGTGGCTATCGGTGAATGCTTATGAAAATGAAAATCAATGGGGGGAGTTTGACGCTTCCCCCATTTTTTATGGGTATTTGAGATGATTGGGATGGCAGGGCCATGGTCTTTGTTTGTGATAGGTTGGCCGCACAACGTAAAGGCCGCCTGTTGGCGGACCCGCAATGACCACGGCCCTGCCGATACGAGCGCGCGGTCCATCCGTGTTTCTATTTCAGCCCCATCTGCTAGGATCGGGATTTGGCCAAACCGATACCATTCAACGCTGTCTCAATTTCATCGAGAATTGCCGGATCATCAATGGTGGCCGGCATTTTCCACTCTTTGTTGTCGGCGATTTTCTGAATGGTGCCGCGTAATATTTTACCTGATCGTGTTTTCGGAAGCCGGTTGACCACAGTGGCTGTTTTAAATGAGGCCACCGGTCCGATGCGGTCGCGAACCATTTGAACGGCTTCCCGGATGATCTCTTCCCTGGGGCGCTCTACACCTGCGTTGAGCACCATAAAGCCAACCGGCACCTGGCCCTTTAGTTGGTCATCGACGCCCAGCACGGCGCATTCAGCCACATCAGGATGATCAGCCAGGACCTCTTCCATGGCGCCTGTGGAGAGTCGGTGTCCGGCCACGTTGATAATATCATCGGTGCGGGCCATCACAAAGGCGTACCCCTCGTCATCGATAAAGCCTGCATCGGCGGTTTTATAGTAACCGGGGAACTCTTTCATGTAAGATTGAATGAAACGTTCATCATCGTTCCACAGCGTGGGCAGTGCACCCGGTGGCAAAGGCAGCTTAACCACCAGGGCGCCTATTTCGCCAGGCTTCACCGGTTCAATGGTCTGTGGATCAAGCACTTGCAAATTCCATCCTGGCGCAGCTTTTGTGGGTGAACCTTCCTTGATGGGGAATTCATGCAACCCCATACAATTGGCACAAATGGCCCAACCGGTTTCGGTTTGCCACCAGTGATCGATAACCGGCACATCCAACTTATTCTGGGCCCAGCGTAAAGTATCCGGGTCCGTACGCTCGCCGGCCAAAAAGAGGGTCTTAAAGCCGGAAATATCGTAATTTTTGATCAGGGTGCCGTCCGGATCTTCACGTTTGATGGCGCGAAAGGCGGTGGGGGCGGTAAAAAGGCATTTAACGTTGTGTTCTGAAATCACCCGCCAGAAAACACCGGCATCTGGGGTTCCAACGGGTTTGCCTTCAAATAAAATGGTCGTGCAACCGCTCAGCAAGGGGGCATAGACAATATAGGAGTGGCCCACAACCCAACCGACATCCGAGGCGGCCCAATAGACATCGCCGGCATCTACATTGTAAATGTTTTTCATGGTCCACTTGAGAGCCACGGCATGGCCGCCGTTGTCACGAATGACGCCTTTGGGCTGGCCGGTGGTACCCGAGGTGTACAGAATATAGAGTGGGTCGGTGGCCGCGACCGGCACGCAGTCAGCCGGCGTGGCGCTGGAAACGGCTTCCGCCCAGTCGATATCCCGGCCGGCTGTCAGCTCGGCTTTTTCCATAGGGCGTTGCAAAATAATACACTTTTCAGGTTTGCTGGCGGCAAGATCGATGGCACCATCCAGCAATGTCTTATAAGGGATCACTTTTTTAACTTCAATCCCACAAGAGGCGGATACAATTACTTTGGGTTTGGCATCGTTAATACGGGTGGCCAGCTCTTTGGCGGCGAAACCACCAAAAACCACCGAGTGAATAGCCCCTAAACGAGCACAGGCCAGCATGGCGATGGCCGCTTCGGGTATCATGGGCATGTAGATGATGACCCGGTCGCCTTTTTCCACACCCTGGGTCTTGAGTACACCTGCAAAGGCAGCGACCTCGTCTCTCAATTCTATATAGGTAAACCGTTTGACGGTGTTGGTGACCGGACTGTCGTAAATCAGGGCCAACTGATGACCTCGGCCGTTGTCGACATGGTAATCCAAGGCGTTGTAGCAGGTGTTGAGTTGACCACCGCGAAACCAGCGATAGTAAGGCGGGTTGCTGTCGTCCAACACCTTGTCCCAGGGTTTAATCCAAGAGATATTCTCAGCCGCTTTTCCCCAAAAGGCTTCTGGATCTTTCAGCGACTGATCATAGGCGGTTTGATATGCATTGGTCATAGCGGTCTCCTTTTAAGGTAAAGATAGCTTGCCGGTTGGGCTGAAATACAGTCTAACCCGCTGTAACAAAAGTTGTTTTTAGTGAAAGTGGGTTGGATTATCAATCTAGTTGCCGATCGATATATGGCTAACGACTTGTCGGTCGTTTGGCTTTTAGAAGGGGTACCAGACAGGTCAAGTGTCGCTGCATAGAAGTTCAACCGGCCGCAAGCACGGGGTGAAGCAATTGTTTGGGTGCGCTGCAAATTCTGGTACCAAGTCCAACATAAAAAAGGCCAAATGGAATGTCAAGGCAATAAATGAATGACGTACAGTGGATGAATAAAAAATTATGAAATAATATATGTTTAGATCAACGAATGGTGCAGTGCTCGACAAAAGGGGCTGCTATAATCTGCAAGCGCGCTAATGTTTCCGGCGGTATGCCCGGCGACTGGTTTTTAAAGTAGTTGGCATCGAGCATGG
>JBNLFN010000123.1:0-54805 GCA_050305555.1 Desulfobacteraceae bacterium
GCCAATTATTTCTTGCTTGGCGCAATATGAATCCGCTGTGCCCCTGATGGTCGCCTGTAGTTTCTTTTCAAAGAGCTATGGTTGATCATTCAATATCCCGGCTACGGCCCGGACGGCTCTGGGAACCGCCCAGTGCGGACCCGCTTGCTTGGGTGGTGTGGGGGCTGGGGGGATAAAACCCCCCGGCTACCCGATTATGCAATTCTCATTAAGTCGGAACTACAAAACCCCATTTTTTTATCTTTTGATTTAGCAATTCTAAATGTTGATCTTCTGTCATATCATCAAATGGTATAAACTCACTAAAAGTTCCTATTGACTTGTATGGTATTTCTTCATCATCCCAATATGGTCCAGCAACACCAACCATCCATCCATTTTTGGATGCCCAATGATTATCATCCACCGAAAATTTAAATAAATAGTAATTCCCTTGTTTATTTTCTTTCTTAACAAGTACTTTTCTGACCAATTCAATTTTGACAGGTGATTCTTTTAATTCATTAGGATGCATTAACCATTGTACTAATTCAGACTCTGCAATTTTTTCCAATTCTCTATATTTATCAGGAAATAAATTTTCCTTATTGTTTTCCTTTAGCCAATTGAACAAATGATTTCTTGTTTCAGGATTTTCAGCTAAATCATTAATTATATTACCTGTGGATTCCGAATGGTTTTCAATAGCTGTTATTGCGGGCTCTATTTTTTCATCGAGTTTTCTAAGAACAGATCCTGTTGCTCGAACAGCATTTAACCATAATAAAATTAAAACAAAAACGACTATTCCAACTATCCAAAGGACATATATCATTAATTAATCCTTTATTTATGCATAACGCCTAAATCAGCGGCGCAGCCCTTTGCGTCCGCTGAATTTTAAGGTTGGATGTCTTTCTCTTCCTTTTGTTTAAGAGAGATTCCTTTTGTATCCTTCCATGCCGTTAGGCCATTAGCTTGGCCTCCATGGATAACAGCTGCAGCTGCGCTTGGGCTTGAAAATTCGTGGTCTGCAAGAAAAATCAAACGATTTTCTTTCTCCTCAACCATGCCATCGCTTCGCAGATTTGCTCTTAGGTTTGCAGCATATTGGTATTTTTGCGTTGATGGGCGTTCTTCAAGAACAGCTTCAGATCCTTTTAAGACAACAAATCCGTTGTCGGTCTGTCTTCCTGTTGCTTTTAATCCCTTGATCTCACAGAACAACAGGTCAGACCTTTTAGTTCTTACCTCGTTTTTCACAACTGGTTTTAAAAACTCCTGGCCGAGAATGGGAAGAAGTTGTTCCATACGAAATAAAAAAACGTCCATATCTGCAGCATCTGACTCAGGAAGATGCGAGCCACTGGCCTGTGCATTTTCTAGTTCGAAACGTCCAACTGCCCGTGCTGTCTCAATCAATTTACCCTCTAAATATTTTATGTGAGCTTTTGTTAGGTTCTCATCTTTACTAACAAAAAACACCAAGGTCTTCCAAAAATCCCTGTCTAAGTGCCCTTTGATACGGTTCCTGATCACTTCTGCTTCACCAATATAAACGCGATCTCGCCCAGATTCTGGATTGACACCTGCGAGGAAATAAACACCAGGTTTTCCAGCCTCCTCTCTTTTTAGCATTTCCTCTATCTGTGACCTTGGTCCAGCAACAGCCTTGCCGGTCCAATTTGATATTTCTGCAGTTCGGACGGAGGTCGGGCTACCCTGAGTTAGAAATATCCTCACGGTTGCAGTATCATTCATTTCTTTACCTCAATCGACGTTCGTTTTTTTGCCTTGATCAGCGCTTTTTTCGCAACTTCAGCAACAGTGTCAGTGCAAATACCATGAATTTTACAATATTTAGACTGCAGCCAATCTGATAACTCCTTGGTTCCCTTACTGGAATTACATGCGCAGCAGCACCGTGCAATGTTATCGCGAGTAACGATGGAGGAGTCATTTATGATGTGCTCCCATGTAGCCACACATTTACGTGAGCCGCCAGGGTTTCTTTTTTCAACCATTTCAATTCCGCAATAAATGCAGGTTTTGTCACGGTGGCAAACTTCATCTTCAAGCCATGCGGGAATACCCCAGCGATTCATCATTATTCCTCATTACATCCAACATGGATTCGGCGACCCAATAGTCGTATTATATTACGTCTATTTAACCGACGAAATCGTATTATGTGTCTAATTAGTCGTATAATACCCTTATATCCGTATTTATGGGCCTGATTAGTCCCATAAAAATTTGACATTTAGTAAAAACTATTCGTTACGTGAACAAAAGTTCGTATGTCTTGCAGTTCAGGTACTCTTGCGTTGGATCTTGAGCGTATTCGATTTGAATCCCATATCGCTATTCTTTTATTATGTCAATGAAATAATTAGATATTTATAAATCTGTCGGCAGATTTGCGTGATAGGATGAGCGGCATATTTGTGCATTTTTAGCCCATATAGTGTTGTGTCCCGGAAGTAACGTGTAAAATGGATATGGCGGCATGCTAGCCGAAGCGGCAGCACAGTACTCAAATCCCAATGTCAAAGCCCGAATGTCAAAGCCCCAATGTCAAATGGATATATTCCATGAATTCATAAATAAAGGCTTAAACCATGGCGTCGATTTTTTCGAGTTGTTTTTCCAGACGTTTGGCGGATATGGGGTGGGCGGTTTTGATCTCCTGGGCAAATACTGAGATTTTAAACTCTTCCAGCATCCATAAAAAGGTTTCAATGGCCTGGCGCTTTGGCGCGCTGGTTTGGGGGCTCAAGCTGCCGACCAGTTCGTTCAGCCGGGTTTGGAACGGCGCAATGGTAGAGGCTTTGGCATGATCCTTTTCAAGGTCGACCAAGCCCCGTTGGGCCCTTAGGGATATGGCCTGCATGTAGCGCAGCAAGCGCTGCATGCGCGCCTGATCGTAAAGTTGGATAAAATTTTTTGGCACCAGTTGATTGAGATGCGCACGCAGTTCTTCCAGATATTTTTTTGCGCTGGCCTGGTTGGTATGGGCTTTTTCCCTTTTAAGGAATTGGGCGCGCAAATTAGCATAGGCGGTGATGACGTCCATCACGCACTGGCGCAGGGATTGGCCCTGCCGGGCGATACCGTCGCGCTCCAATTGGGCTGCCGTGGCATGGAAGATCTCGGCATGGCGAATATCTTTAGCCATCAAATCATCGACCACACGGGCTACCAACCGGTTGTTTAAAACTTCAAGGCCATCGAAATAGCGGCTGACGGTGTTGAAGGCCGCCGACAGTTGGAGGTTTTTTTGCAGGAATTTGAGATCTGCCGCAAAGCGGCGCATCAGCAGTGCTTTGACACCCTGGCGGTGGATGACTCCGGCCTGGCGGGGATCTGCAAAGGCCGTCAGCACCACCGTGCCGTTACGCTCTTCCAATGCCGGATAGACGGTCCAGCGCTGTTCGCCGGCGCCGGCCAGTTCTATGGAGTCGTCAAGATCGCCGAAGTTCCAGTCGGTCACATTCGATTGCTCCCAATTTTTTAAGGCCAGTTTGAATTCTTGGGAAATGCCATTGGAAGTCTCTTGCCCGCCCAGGATGGCGGGATCACGACCGCTGGTCAGAATGTTGCCCTTTGGGTCGGTGATGGCAATGCGCATGCGCAGATGGTCGGGAAGGGCGGTTTCATTCCAGGCGTCCGCTGGAATTTTAACGCCGAAGCGTTTGGCGATGAAACGACTGAGCGCGCCGGCCAGGGGGGTCTCTTTTTCGACGGGCATCTCAGCGGCGATGGTCGCTGCGGTGCCGGCAATGGGAACCAGTTGTTTGCGCCATTGTTTGGGCAGCGCTTTGATCAGCGCGTTAATTTTTTCTGCCAGCAATCCGGGAACCAGCCACCCCAGCCCATGACCGCATAGCGTGCCGGCCACTTGAGCCGGAACATCCGCAGTGATGCCGTCATGGGCTTCGCCGGGCGCAAAATGGTAGCGGCAACGAATGGATTGCCGACCCAAAGTGACGCGATTCGGATATTGGGCCAGCGCTTGCCCTTCGGGTTCATAGCGCATGAGATCTTTTTGGCTTAAACGCAAGAAGCGGTCTCCGCCCCGTTGCTTGATGCGCTTATTGAGCGAAGGCCAGTCATAGACGTTGCCCAGTTTTTCTTCATAGAAGCTGAGCAGGTCCTGGGGTGCGATGAGCAGATCTTTGCGCCGCAGGCGGTCTTCCATATCCTGCACCTCTTCCACCAATCGGCGGTTGTGTTGCATAAAGCCCTTGGGTCGGCTCACATCGCCCTCGATCAGGGCATGTTGAATGAAGATCCGGCCGGCTTCGGCAGGATCGACCGGACCGTATGCGCACTTGCGTTTATCGATGATCAGTCCGAACAGGCTGACCTGCTTGATGGCCACCACTTGTTGACGCTTGCGTTCCCAGTGGGGGTCCAGATAGGTATACTTGCATTGATCTTTGCCCATGGCTTCGATCCATGCGGGGTCGATCATGGCCGCGCAGCGGGCAAAGAGGCGGGAGGTTTCAACGATTTCCGCCGCCACGATCCATTGGCCTGGGTTTTTAAAAAGTCCGGAACCCGGAAAGATCATGACCTGGCGATTATAGGTGGCTTGAAATATTTGGCCCTCTTTTTGGTGGGCGAGGTTGGACAAAAAACCGCTGATGATGGATTGATGGACCGCAGCGTACCCACTGTTTTCGACCTCACAGGTCTGATCGTCGGGAAACCGGGAGGGTTTTTGGGGCCGGATGCGGTGTTCGGCCAACACCCGCAGGATCTGGCGGTAGATGTCCTGCCATTCCCGCATGCGCCGAAAAGAGAGAAAATGATCGAAACACCGCCTTTTGACCTGGCCCCAGCTGGACCGCTTTTTGACCCACTTTTGGTACGTGTGCCATACCCGCAGCAGGGTGAGAAAGTCAGAGGTGGGGGTGATAAAAACCGCCTGGGCTTGATCGGCTTCGGCTTGTCTTATGGCCGGCCGCTCGCGCGGATCCTGGATGCTCAAGGCCGCGGCGATGATGGCCATGTCGTCCAGGCAGCCGCGATCGTGTGCCTCCAAAAGCATGCACGACAAGCGTGGATCCAAGGGCAGCCGGGACATCAGCCGGCCTTTGGGCGTCAACTGGTATTTGCCGAATTTGGATCGGGATGGCGGGGCCATGCCGATGGCCCCTAACTCCAACAGCAGTTGATAACCGTCTTGAACACTTTTAGGCGCGGGCGGGTCGATGAAGGGAAAGGCTTCCACATCGCCCAATTCCAATGCAATCATGCGCAGAATAACGTCGGCCAGGTTGGCCCGCAGAATCTCGGGCGCGGTGTACAGCGGTCGATCCTCATAGTCCTCTTGCGTATAGAGGCGATAACAGATGCCGTTGGCGACCCGGCCGCATCGGCCCTGGCGCTGGTCGGCGCTGCTCTTGGATATCGGGCTTATCGGCAAAGTGGTGGTCCGCGACCGGGGCGTATATCGGGAGATGCGTGCCAAACCCGTGTCGATGACGATACGGATGCCGGGGATGGTAATGGAGGTTTCGGCCACATTGGTGGCCACGATGATTTTGCGGTGGCTTCCCGAATGGAACACCTTTTGCTGCTCGGCGGCAGAGAGCCGGGCAAACAGCGGGATGACTTGGGTGGCTTTCAAATGGCGGCCCCGGAGCGAATCACACATATCGCGAATATCCTGTTCCGTGGGCATGAAGATGAGAATATCGCCCTGCAGGCCTTTGTGTATCAGATGGTCCACCGCCTGAAGTGCTTTTTCGACGTGCGTGAGTTCATCGTTGGCCTCATCTGCATAGTGGGTCCGGACCGGATACATGCGTCCGGAGACTTCAACAACGGGGGCCTGGTTAAAGGCCTGGGAAAATTTTTGGGTGTCGATGGTGGCTGAAGTAATGATGACTTTTACATCCGGTCGCTTCTGAAGCAGTTTTTTCAGGAGGCCCAATATAAAATCGATGTTGAGGCTGCGCTCATGGGCCTCATCCACGATTAGGGTATCGTATTGAAGCAGGCCGGGATCTTTGTGGGCCTCGGCCAGCAAAATGCCGTCGGTCATCAGTTTGATCCGGGTCTGTGGACTGACGGTATCCTGGAAGCGAATTTTATACCCCACGGTCAGGCCGGGCGCTTCATTCAGTTCCTGGGCGATTCGCCGGCTGACCGACGTGGCGGCGATGCGGCGGGGCTGGGTCATGCCGATATAGCCCTCAACGCCGCGACCGGCAGCCAGGCAAAATTTCGGTAGTTGGGTGGTTTTACCCGAGCCGGTCTGACCGGCCACAATGAGAACCTGGTGTTGGGTGATGGCCTCGATCAGTTCCGCCTTATGCGCATAGATGGGCAGTTCCGTGTCAAAAGCCAGTTGAATTGAATGCTGACGGCGTCGTTGAAGCACGGCCACTGACCCGCTGACAAGTTGGTGCAGGCGTTGGCAGCGGGCGTTGATCTTGGCGGTGGCGGTTCCCTTGTTGATCTGACGATGGATACGGGCGATCTCTTTAACCGCCGCCATGCGGTCGGCCGGCAACGCTTCGGGAAGCGCCTTGGCAATGGCTTCCAATTGTTCCTGTATTGACGCCACGTTTGTACCTGCGTTAATCTTTATAAATTATATCCAGCAAACAAGGTGCCCGCATGGTCGAAAATCTTCACCGGATCGTTGTTGTCATGGTCCCTTACGGATGTTCTTGACCCTACGGTTTTACCACACCTTGATTTTTTTTTGAACTTGTCCCGACCGCGCAACGATTAAATCCAAGACACTGCGGGTGACACTGTTGCTGGGGGGCGCCATACACCAAAGGGGAAAAGAATGCAATTTGTGATCATCGGCGCAGATGCCGCCGGCATGAGCGCGGCCAGCCGCGCCAAACGTCTCAATCCGGATTTGCACATTAAGGTTCTCGAACAAAGCCAGGATGTCTCTTACAGTGCCTGCAATATGCCCTATAATATTGCCGACCCCCAGCGCAGCATGGAGGACCTGGTGGTGCGCAGCGCAGATGTGTTTCGCAGCAAAATGGGGATTGATTTGAGAACCGGATGCCGGGTGGCGGCCATCGATCCTCTCAACCGGACGGTATCCGGTCTGGCCAATGGCACCGAGGCGTTTCAGTTGACATACGACCGGCTGCTGATCGCCACGGGAGCGGTTCCCATAATGCCGGATCTGCCGGGATTTGATTTGGCCGGGGTGATGGCCTTGAAAAGCTTGGCCCAGGGCAGGGCCATTAAAACTTATTTGCAATCCCATGCCGTGGACAAGGTTGCGATATTAGGGATGGGCTATGTCGCATTAGAGATGTGTGAAGCATTATGCGCCAGGGGCATTGCGGTGGAGATGATCAAGCCGCGCCCTGACCTGCTGCCGTGGATGGATCGCGACCTGGCTTCGACGGTGCAGCAGGAGCTGGCCCGGCACGACGTCGGCTTGCATTTGAACCAATCGGTGGCATGCATCGAGCGCAGCGGCGACCGGCTCAAATTAATGGGTGAGGGCTTTGCGTTGACGGCTGACATGGTGCTGGTGGCCATTGGGGTCCGCCCAGCCAGTGATATCGGAGCTGCTGCGGGACTGGAACTGGGTCCGGCGCAAGCGCTGGCAGTGGATCGGCAGATGCAAACATCCGATAGCCGGATCTATGCCGCAGGAGATTGTGCCGATGCGTACCATGTCGTCACCGGGCAAAAAGTGTGGATCCCATTGGCGTTAAGGGCCAATCGTGCGGGGTGGGCCGTAGCCGATCACCTGTCGGGTCGGCCTGTGGAGCTGGAAGGTGTCGCCGGTACCGCCGTGTTTAAAGTGTTTGATCAACAGGTCGCCCGTGCCGGTTTGTCCATGGCGGAAGCGCAGGCGGCCGGATTTGAGCCGGTCGGCGTTACCATCAGCGCCCCGTCGCGCGCCCATATCTATCCGGGCGGTTCAAAGGTACAAGTGCATCTGGTGGCCGATAAAACAAGCGCTCGACTGCTGGGGGCGCAAATGGTGGGCCGCGAAAGTGCCGCGCATCGCATCAACGCCGCTGCAGTGGCTTTGCACGCGCACATGACGGTCAACCAATTTTTGCAGTGCGATCTGGCGTATGCACCGCCGTTCGGCCCGGTGTGGGATCCGTTGCTGGTGGCGGCCAATCAATTGCTGAAAAAAATATAGAAATATAAGGAGACCGGAATGAAAAGTTTTCGCAAAGAGCTTTGGTTTGAAGTGCCCACGCGCCGGGCATTCATTAACATCACGCCTCAAGTCGAGGAATGTATCCGTGAAAGCGGGGTTACTGAAGGGCTCGTACTCTGCAACGCGATGCACATCACAGCCAGCGTGTTCATCAACGACGACGAATCCGGTCTGCACCACGATTATGAACAATGGCTGGAACGGTTGGCGCCGCATGCGCCGGTATCGCAGTATCAACACAACGTGGGTGAAGACAATGCCGATGCCCATATGAAACGCCAAATCATGGGACGTGAAGTGGTGGTCGCCATCACCCAGGGGCGCTTGGATTTCGGCACCTGGGAACGGATATTTTACGGTGAGTTTGATGGTCGGCGCCGCAAGCGCGCTTTGATAAAGATTATCGGGGAATGATCCCCTTGCCCATCGGATTGCTGTAAGGGTTTCAATGGAAAAGGCATCATCGCCCCCCGCGGGGGGGGCATGATGCCTTTTCCATGACGCGCGTTGTTACGGTTTTCGTACGTTTTTGGCTTCGGGGCCGCGGGTGCTTTCTTCAACCTCGAAGATCACTGCCTCGCCTTCGGATAGACTTTTGTAGCCCTCCATTTCAATGGCAGAAAAATGAACGAAGATGTCGCGACCGCCCTCTTCATTAATGAAGCCATAGCCTTTCTTGTTATTGAACCATTTAACCGTGCCTGTAGCCAAAACTTAGCCCTCCTGTACGTGTAGCGTTCTTACTGGAATCGTGCACCTGCCGAGGAGTGAGGGCTGGCATATAGATCGGCCGCGGCCAGCCTGTTTTCCACTTTTACATAATCAAATGGCTGGTGAAAGGTCAAGAAAAAATCTATAGTTACCTATTTTATATGGATAAAATGAACAGGCAAGGCTCAATGTGAAGGATTTATCGCATGATGTGGCTTTGCTTTTTGAGCCGGGCCAGATAGGCGTCCACGGCTGTCTTTTCTTTATTTCGGCGAAGGGTGCGCTCAATTTTTGTGCGTGCATTCCGGTAAGCCATTTGAGAAGACGGGATACGATCCACCAGTTGAATCAGGTGATATCCGAATTCGGTTTCGACGATGTCACTGATCTCTCCGGGCTTCAGTTTAAAGGCGGCTTTTGCGAAAGAGCGCACCATCTGACCCCGTTCCAAATATCCCAAATCACCTCCGCGGTTTTTACTAGGATCGTCGGAGAATTCAAGAGCCAAAGAAGCAAAGTCAGTGCCTTCTGTGAGCATCATCTGAATAGATTGGATGCGCAACAGGGCATCCCCACGTTCTACGGTTTTTTCATCTTTTTCAAACGCCACCAGGATATGCCTGACACGGACCTGGTCTTTGCGTTGGAAAAATTCAGGGTGCTGACGAAAAAAAGCTTGCATTTCCGCTTCACTGACTTTGGTTTGACGCACCACTTCCCGTCGCAACAACCGTCGTACAATCAGCCCTTTAATGATTCGTTCTCTGAGCTGCGCCTCGGATAGCTCCGTGCGCTCCAGATAGGCGTTGTATGCCTTGGTACTGCCGAATTGGGCCTTCATTTCAACCAGGGCGCGATCAATCCAATTGTTACTAATCTTAAGATTCATTTTTCGGGCACGCTGAAAAAGCAACTCCCTTTCGATCAGGTTGTCGATCAGTTGGCTGCGCAAACGACCCAGCTGTCGGGCCGAAAGGCTTTGGTGACGACGTTTCATCTCGGTTCGGAGTTGGACCATCTCAACGGTCAAGTCCTGACGTGATATGGCCACATCATTGACCATGGCCACGGGTTTGCCCGATGCTTGGGTAGTTTGCGCCCAGCTCAAAGAGATGGGGTGCAGGCAAACGGCAGTTAGGGTCATCAGAAGGTAGCAGGATTGAAGCTTTAGAATATGCATACCGTGTTTAAGATCCTTAATTAGGAGTTGTTGCCTGTTGGTCCGCTGAACGCCTGTTTTGGCGATATGGCGTGTGTACCGCACCCGGTTTCAATTGCCTGCAGATCACCATCGGTTGCCGTGGATGGTAAAGACCCTATTAAATATTGTGTCTGCCTGTTTTGTCAACACTTCCGGTGGATATGAGGAAATTACACGAGCGGGGCGAGCAGTGGGCCGGGAAAGCCGTTACGCTTTTCACCCCATACCAAAACGGCAAGGCAGGATGTCGCTGACCATCGCCTTGAGTTTGTGGCGCAAGACACGATAGGAAAAATTGCGCAAGGCAATTTCATAGTTATGATCCACCATTTTTTGCCTGAACTCCTCATCTCTAAGCACTTTTTTGGCCAGGCGCACAGAAGAACGGGTAACATAGCCGTCGATTTCGATCGTTGAAAATCCTTTTGGCCGGATGTCGGTTGAATAGATGGAGTAGTTGTTGACCATAATGGGTTTACGGAAATAGATCGCCTCCAGAAAGGCGTTGCCAAATCCTTCAAAATTGGAGGGATAGGTCACCAAATCCGCATGGGGATAGATATCATCCAGAGTGTAAATTTTACGGCCATCCGGTGTTTTGCCGCGTTTGTCCCCAATAATATCGGATACAAATACCGTGTGGACCCCCATCAAGTGCGAATATTCCCATATGCGTTTCTCATAGTCATAGCCCTCATCACCCGAGGCGTGTGAGATGACCAATTTGGCTCTGGCCCCCAGGCGATTCAAAAACTCAATGGCATGTTCGATGCCTTTGCGTTTAACCACCCGGGTGGGTTGCAGAATGAGGAGTTCGTAATTTTTAAGTCCCAGTGCCTGCCTGACATCTTTGGCATAGTCATCCAACGGGGGTGGCGGATTTTCAAAATCCATTACGTTCGGGATAATTGTGGACGATATGCCGGTCCGCAGGCTGAGTTGGTTGTCTCCGGATGAGTTGATGACCACATGATTGATGGAAGGGATATGGGGAGGGAATGCCATGTTGAGATATTCCCAAATGGCGTTGACCATAAATTGCTGACGCTCCCAGAAAAAGTCGTGGTGATGGGCAATGGTATGGATGCCGGTTTCGGAAATCACCTCAGTCAAAGCGATGCCCAAAGGGATATTCATGGGGATGGTCAAGCAATTTTCAGCGACCAGAAGATCGATGTCGTATCGTTCGATAAAGGTATAGAGCTGGTTTTTAAGTTCGCGTTTGGTTTTTTGAATTTGACGGGTGACCGAACGATCTCGCCGGCTGGTGCCAAAACAATCCTGACTGATCGCTTTAATGGTTGGATGTTGGAAATGGGCCTCCGCCACAAAAAAACTGTGATGGGGATCGCGATCCAGCTCACCGGCAAAATAAAAACAGGTCAAACCCTCTTTTTCAAAAATGTTGGCCCATTTTTCGGTTTCCAAGGAAACGCCATCGGTGCCGGCCAAGCGGGTGGAGATAAATCCTGCATTGTGATGTCGTGCACAATATTCACAATATGCCATAAAAGGGTTCCATCGTCATCTGTTCAATGCCAAATCATTTGATCTTGGTTCACCTGGTTTGGTTATCGGTTACATATACAACAACATTAGACCATTTTATAATATTAAAACAGGGTCAAAGCAGGGCCATCAGGACATTAGATAAAATCCCAAAGCAGGATCGTCTCCCTGGTTGGGTGCAAAAGAAGTGCCCACAAGATTATTTTTAACGTTTCGTACAATGACCTCTTTTTTAATAAAGGTGCGACGCTTGTCATCCAGATAAAATTCAACCCGCAATTTTTCGGCGGCGCTGAATTTGGCGGCGACACTGAGTCGAAGTTTGAGCCCGTTGCTGGAGATATCCACCACGCGCATGCTGCCCTTGTCGGTATCGCCGTTGGCCCGATGGTGGTAATAAAATCCAGGCAGATCGGTTCCTTTACGGTATTGACGGCGTTTTTCGATGGAGGCACTGAACCGATGGCCGCACGTACAATTGCAATTGACGGTAATTTTCTTGTCAATGGCTGCATATTTGGCCACGTTGGCAACAGTTGAGTTGCCGCATTTTGGGCAGACAAAGGTGGCGGTATTCTTGCTGGTGATAAAAACCTTTTGCGGCATGGCAACATTCTCCTAAATGTTGCTGGCGATATTTAAGGGCAATCGCCGAGGGATTGAATATCTTCAGACATATTGTTTAAATGACCAATGATTCGGGTGATCTTGGGTCGATATTCGATTCTCAGGGCCATGCGACCTGCACGGATTCGAACCAATACCATTGCCAATATGAAACTGCCCATCGCCATACAAACCGTCACGAGAGAAGAACCTGTGCCCAACCGGCCGGATAGCGCCTGACCGGCAACACCACCGGCCAGCATGCACACAATAGGAAATATATACAAAAGAAAGGTCGCTTTGAGCAAAGCGGTCGTATCCATATAGATTTGAATAATGTCGCCCACTTTTGCACCGGCCCGGTTAATGGCCTCGACTTCACGTTCTTTAGCGCCGGCGCCGGATGTGCAGCTGTCCCGGGAAGCACACGCTTTGCACGCACTGGATGCAATGGTTTTGACCCAAGCGGTTTCAGGCCCGCCGGAGCCTATTTTGATGACAACGCCTTTTTCAATAGCCATACATGACTCCCTCTGTATGGCCTATCATACAACGTGTTACAATGCGAATAAAATCATTGGTCTGAATTACATTTAGGCCCATACCGAAAGCCATCGACCCACAGCAGTCGATGCTTTCATCATGATGCTTTGGCTGCTGTAACGGTTCGGCTGTCTTCCGATTCGGTCTCATCATGCAGATAGCAAATCAGCCCGCATTGCAGGCAGCGGTTCGATTCCGCTTGTGCCGTTTGGGGTGTAAGTCCTTTTTCCAACTCCTGGCCCCGGGTTAATTGCGCCGGTGTGGACAACGGCATAATTTGGCGGCGTTGGACAGAAACCTGAAAAACCCGGTCCACGTTTTGAACCGGTGTTTGTGGGGCAACCACGCTACCGGGCAGATCCAGGGCGATGCCGTAAATGGATTTATGAATGGAGGCGGCCGCGCGTCGCCCTGCGGCAATGGCTTTAATCGCCGCGCTGAAGTCCGTCAATTCATCTCCTTTGGCCATGAGCCCGGTCTCTTGTTGGTAAGCCGGCTGCTTATACGGTGGGAAAGCTTCCCATTGTCCGGTTGTGTTGACCGGGGCCTCTTGTGACGGTTCATCTTCCTGTGCCGATGCCGGCATAAAGATCAGTTCCGGTATGCGGCCTGCCGCCAGGATAACGTGATCGGCGGCTACTGTTTGCTTCACACCCTTGTCCAGACTGACCAGATCAATAGCCGTAAGTGTATCGTCCCGGCCATAGAGACGGGCGATGCCTGTGTCCATTAAAACTTCAGCATCGCCCAGGTCACCCGGCGCGGCATGGCGCAACAACACGGATACCTTTTGGGCGCCGAGTTTTTTACAGCGTTCGATCATGGCTGCGGACAAATTGGGGTTGCCCACAATGACCACATGGCCTTTGAGTTTTTGGTCGGGATAGCCATCAATACCGGATTTCATCACGTCGATCAGCAGGTGACATCCGGGTGCCGGATTGACGTCCGGTTGTCCCTTCGTGCGCGCCAGACGGCTGTCCCATCCGCCCACCGCCAGAAAAACGGCATCGCAGCCGTCGGCCAGCAATTGGCTCACTGAAATATCACGGCCCAATGCTTTGCCGGTCTCGGTGACAACGCCCATGGCCTGGATGCCCTCGATATCCCAATCCAAAATGTCCATGGGCAGGCGATAGCGCGCAATGGCTGAGCGCAGTAATCCGCCCATTTGGTCACCGGCTTCATAAACGGTGGCCCCATGGCCCAGACGTGCAGTGAAGAAGGCGGCGGACAATCCTTCGATGCCGCCTCCGATTATCGCCACCTTGCGGCCGGTATCGGGTGCTTTATAAGGCAGGATATGTTGGCCATGATCTTTTTCATAATCTGCCGCATAACGTTTCAGGTAGTTAATGGCGACCGGTTCATCCACATATTGTCGCCGGCATTCATTTTCACAGGGCCGGGGGCAAATGCGCCCGATAACGGTGGGAAACGGGTTGCGCTCTTTGATGATTTCGACCGCTTTAAGCGGCTCTCCATCGGCAATTGCGCCAATATAGGCGCTGATGTTGATGCCGGTCGGGCAGGCCCGCTGGCAGGGTGTGGTGCAATCTTCAGTGGTGTACTCCTGGAGAATGCGTCTTGTGACCGAAGAGAGCGTAATGATGTGTTTCGGGCAGGCGCGCTCGCAAGTGCCGCAGCCGGTACAGCGGCCTTCGTGGACCACGGGCAGTCCGTTGGCGCCCATTTCAATGGCGTTAAAAGGGCAAACTTTGGCACATGTTCCCAGGCCCAAACACCCGATGGTGCACACTTTCATGCCGCCGCTGAGCAAGGCGGCCGCCCGGCAGTCGTTCATGCCGTTGTAATCAAATTTGGTGTCCGCATCAGCTACGCCGTAAGTACAGCCGGGCAAGGCAATATCCGGCTCTTTGGCCTCGACGCTGACACCCAGAATAGCGGCGATGGCTTCGGCTGTTTCCGGCCCGGCGGCCACACAGGAATTGGGCGCTGCTTTGCCGGCGACAATGGCCTCTGCGTTTGAGGAGCACCCCGGTAAGCCGCACCCGCCACAATTGGCACCCGGCAGTGCATCATCAACGGCCAGAATCAACGGGTCGATGTAGACGTAGAAGATTTTGGAAGCAATGGCCAGACCTATGCCGACAACCAGCCCCAGCCCCCCCATCAATATAATTGCGATTAACATACGGTTTCTCCTGTACGAGAACGCTCCCGATTTAGCGCTGTCCGAAGGGTCCGGCAGTGCATCGGTTCAGTGAAAAACTTATACGATAGCGTCAAATTTACATCGGTCATAACAGGTCAGACATTTGATACACTTTTGCTGATCGATACGGGCGGTTTCTTTTTTCTGCCACGCAATGGCCTCCACCGGACAAGCTTTAAAACACATGCCGCATTTGGCGCACAAGTCTTCCACTACCCGGTATTCCAATAGATCAGCGCATCGTTTAGCCGGACATCGCCGTTCATAAATATGGGCTTCGAATTCATGCCGGAAATAACGCAAAGTGGAGAGCACCGGGTTGGGACCGGTCTGGCCCAATCCACATAAAGCGGTCTCTTTGATTACGTCCGAAAGACTTTCCAACGCCTCGATATCGCCGGGTTCGCCGCGGCCTTCGCATATTTTTTCCAGCAATTGCAGTAGCCGACGGGTTCCTTCACGGCAGGGGGTACACTTGCCGCAGGACTCTTCCTGAATAAATTCCATGAAAAAGCGCGCCATGTCCACCATGCAGGTTTTTTCGTCCATGACGATCACACCGCCCGATCCCATGATGGCGCCGACTTTTTGTATCTCTTCATAATCCACCGGCGTGTCCAGGAACGCATCAGGCACACAACCACCGGAAGGGCCGCCCAACTGCACGGCTTTGAATTTGCGTTTTTTGGGAATGCCGCCGCCGATATCAAAAATCAATTCTCTCAGACTAAAACCCATAGGGACTTCAACCAGCCCGATGTTGTTGACATCGCCGGAGACGGCGAAGACTTTGGTGCCCTTGCTGGTGTCGGTACCGATACCGGCATACCAGGCCCCTCCATTGGTGATGATCTGGGCCACATTGGAAAAGGTCTCCACATTGTTCAGGATGGTGGGTTTTTCCCATAACCCTTTATGGGCCGGGAAGGGTGGCCGTGGTCGCGGCATGCCGCGACGGCCTTCGATGGAGCGCATCAGCGCGGTCTCTTCACCGCACACAAAGGCACCGGCACCCTGGTAAATTTCGATATCAAAGCTGAATCCGGAGCCCAGAATATTTTCTCCCAGCAGACCGCGTTCCTTGGCAGCGTCAATGGCGATCTGCAGGCGTTTTATGGCCAGAGGGTATTCGGTCCGGGCATAGACATACCCTTGGGTGGCATTGATGGCGCGGGCGGCGATGACCATGCCTTCCACGACCGCGTGGGGATCGGCCTCGAGTATGCTGCGGTCCATAAATGCACCGGGGTCGCCTTCATCGGCGTTGCACAGCACGTATTTGACGTCGCCCTGGCTTTGGCTGGCAAAGTACCATTTCATGCCTGTGGGGAACCCTGCGCCGCCGCGTCCTCGAATGCCGGAGATTTTCATCTCTTCGATGATCTGTTCAGGCTGCATTTCCAAAAGGGCTTTGGCGACACCCATGTAACCGTTGCGGGCGATATAATCATCAATGGATTCAGGGTTGATCAAACCCTTGTTGCGCAAGGCCACCGGCTGTTGGTTGGCAAAAAAGGGGATATCGTGCAGTTTGGGGATCCGTTTCTTGGTGCCCGGGTCCTTGTACATAAGCTTTTCAACGGGTTTACCATTGATCAGATGCGCTTCCACGATATTGGGAATATCCGTCAGCTTGATTTTCTGATAGAAAATATCTCCCGGCTGCACGACCATAAGGGGCCCAACAGCGCAAAAACCGTTGCAGCCGGTTTCTATAATTTCAACTTTATCCTGCAATCCTTTATCCGCCACCTCATTTCGCAACGCTTCCATGACTTTTAAGCTGCCGGTGGCATGACAGCCGGTACCGCCGCAGGCAAGCAGATAGGTCTTGTCTGCAAAAGCCATCCTGGACTTACGCTGTTCCTGGATCTGTTTCAGGTTTTCCACAGTAAATTTTGGCATTGTACTCTGCTCCTAAAGGATTACCACGATCCGTCCAATCCTCTAATTCCATTCATATAAAGCCGCCCGCAGGCGACAAACAAAGAGTAGTCGGTCAACAATAAAGGGATACCGTAATTTCGAGCCAATTCAACCATGGCGTCGGGGGGGGTTTTTCCCCGCACGATCACCACCGCGCCGACCTGTACAATCTTTGCCGTTTGCATCACCTCAATGGTCGTGACACCGGTAAGCAACGCACAGCCTTTGGCGGCCGCGGCCAGGACGTCGTCCATCAGATCGGCAGCACCGCCACCGGTGATTACATTTTTAAGTTGGTCTTCACCGACCAATATGCGGGCTTTTAGGATTTCTTGGAGTTCGGATATGATCATTTTTTGACCTGCCCATTTAAGAGGTGTTCTGGTTTATTCGTACTTTTCAAGAATATCGATAATTTTATCCGAAGAGACATCCCCATGGGTGTCCTGGCCAATCACCATGACCGGTGCCAGACCGCAGGCGCCCAGACAGCGGACCCCCTCCAGGGAAAAGCGACGGTCTTCAGAGGTGCCGCCTTCTTTGACCTTATACTGGTTTTCGATGCGGTTTAATACCTCTTTGATGCCCTTAACGTAGCAGGCCGTTCCCAGACAAAGCTTAATCGTGTGGCGACCTTTGGGCGTCATGGAAAACAGAGAGTAAAATGAGGCGACACCGTAAACTTCGCTTGATGGCAGATTCAACCCTTGGCTGATGTAATCCAGCAACGCCACAGGCAAATAGCCCACGACTTCCTGGCATTCGCGTAAGGCTGCAATGATGGAGCCTGATATCGGGCGATTCTTAGCGATGATCTGATCGATCTGCGTCCACATCTCATCCGTGATGTCTTCGTGTTCGGGATGCAGAATAGAGGGCATGCCGGATCTCCTTGTTTCCTGATTTTAGCGGAGCGGAACCGTCGGGAATGATACGCATTTTCAAGCCACCTGATCGGTCCATTTGCGTCCAAAATTATAGCCTGCAACCATCCCATAAAGTTGACTCAAAGTCAATCCAAACAGCGCTTTGAATTTCGCCGCAAAGGGTATGACATCAGGTGTCCCTGATAGTTGGGCATCCTTGACCCTATACCGCTATGTGGCGTATAACGTTACGACAGCGCACCAGCGTTCAATGTCGGTTTTGAATATGACGGTTTAACTTCATCTGACTCGGGGGGCATTCATGGCTAGAAAATCCAAGCATAACCGCAGCGAGGCCGATAAAGCAGCTAAATTCTTGCGTGCGCACCTTCAGCAATTGCCCCAGGTGGCCATCTTGACCGGTACAGGGCTGGGGGATATGGCGTCATCACTAAAGGTCGAGGCCTCTATCGAATATCAAGAGATCCCCCATTTCCCGATCTCTTCTGTTGCTTCCCATCCAGGCCGGCTATTGGGCGGCACGCTGGCGGGGCAATCTGTAGTGGTGCTTCAGGGACGGTGCCATCTATACGAAGGACATACCCCCCAGGCGGTGACCTTTCCCATTCGAGTGCTTCAAGCTCTGGGGGTTCAGACGCTTATTTTATCCAATGCAGCGGGCGGGTTGAATCCTGCGTTTTCCCCCGGCCAAATTATGATCATTGACGACCACATAAATTTGACGGGTACCAATCCCCTGGCCGGTCCCCATGACGCCAAATGGGGCCCTCGTTTTCCTGAAATGACTCAAGCCTATCATCAGCAATTGCAAGCATTGTCCCAGATCGCCGCCCAAGAGGCTGGCTTCAGCGCCCAAGTGGGGGTATACGCCGGACTTCTGGGCCCCTCATTGGAAACGCCGGCTGAGATGCGTTTTTTACGCACCATCGGCGCCGATGCTGTCGGTTTTTCAACGGTGATGGAGACCATTGCCGCTCGGCACGCCGGTTTACAAGTGCTGGGATTGTCCGTTATTACCAATATGTGTCTGCCCGAAGCACCCATCCTGGCCAGCGTGGAAGAGATTATCGGCGTGGCCCAGACGGCGGCGCCCCAGGTGGGAACCATTGTTCAGCATGTTTTGGAGCATCTGGACGAAGCTTCGGCGGTTGAAACGTACTGGGCTTGATTTTGTGTAATTAATTGTTATTATTATATTTTTAATTTGCATGAGCTGTAAGCTAAATTCATCGAAAAGCCCAGAGTTTTAAGATTTAAGTATATATAAGTTTTAAGTTGAGGTATTCTGCCGATTGTATATGGCATCCGCGTTCAATCTGCTTCAGGGGAAATAAAGCATGCCTCCGGTAGACACTTTGATCTACAATGTCACGGTGCTGACGGTGAATGACCAGTTTGAGGTTTTCACCCACGGTGCAGTGGCCGTGGACGATGGCCGGATAGTTCAAGTGGGGTCGTCCTCGGATCAAAACAGCTTGCCGGCAGCCAAAGAGCGCATTGACGGGGGTGGCATGTTGGTCATGCCGGGGCTGGTGAACAGCCACACCCATCTGCCCATGTCGCTGTTTAGGGGTTTGGCGGATGATTTGGCACTGGATGAATGGTTGAACGACCACATTTTCCCTGCTGAGGCCCAGCACATCCATCCGGACAATGTACGTTTGGGCACCCGCCTGTCCCTTGCTGAGATGCTGTTGAATGGTACCACCTGCTGCTGTGATGGTTATTTTCTGGCCGATCATGTAGCTGAAATTGCGGCCCAAACCGGTCTGCGGATCATCGTGAGCCAGGGCGTTATCGATTTTCCCGCACCCGGCGTGCCTGATCCGGGACAAAATATTACAGTCGCCCGGAAGTTTGTGCAGCAGTGGCAGAACCAAACGCCCCTGGTACAACCGGCTATCTTCTGCCATTCGCCTTACACTTGCTCGGACAAAACTTTACAGTCGGCCAAAAAAGCGGCCGGCGACTTAGAGGCGCCCTTTGTCATTCATGTAGCGGAAACGGCGCTTGAGGTCCAACAGTGTCAACGGAACCATGGCTGCAGTCCCATCGCCTACCTCCATCGACTGGGCCTGCTGGACCACCATACCCTGTTGATCCATTGTGTATGGGTGGACGAAAATGACATCGATATGATGGCGCAAAGCCGGGTGGGTGTGGCCCACTGTCCGGAGAGCAATATGAAACTGGCTTCCGGCATTTCACCTGTTCCGGAACTCATCGCCGCCGGTCTCGCTGTGGGATTGGGCACTGACGGGTGCGCCAGCAACAACAATCTTGATTTGTGGGGCGAGATGGACTGCGCCGCCAAATTGCACAAGGTGCAGCATGGCGATCCCACAACAATGGATGCGAACACCGTGGTGCGCATGGCCACCATTGAAGGCGCCCGGGCCCTTGGGTTGGACCATGCCATCGGTTCTTTGGAAGTCGGCAAGCAAGCCGATTTAATCCTTATCGATTTGGCCCAGCCCCATCTGACACCCCTTTATCACCCGGCGTCCCACCTGGTGTATGCGATGCAAGGCGCAGATGTGCGTCATGTGATGGTGGCCGGGCAATGGGTCGTTCAAGATCGCAGATTGTTAACCATCGAGTTAACCCCTTTGCTGCGCGAAGCTGCCCGTGTGGGGCGTACCATTGCAACCGGCTAACGCCCTCGCGCCATAGGATCTTTTCGCATGCCTGAATTGCGCATAACCCATACGGTAGCCATTCCATTGGAAGAGATAGAACTGCATGCGATTCGGGCTCAAGGCGCCGGCGGCCAACATGTCAACAAAGTGGCCACGGCTATCCATCTGCGGTTTGATATCATGGCCTCTTCATTGCCGGATACTTACAAAGAAAAACTGTTGGCGCGTGCGGACCAGCGGATTTCCAAAGAGGGTTGGGTGGTCATCAAAGCTCAGCAGCATCGCAGCCAGGAAAAAAACCGGGCGGAAGCTTTAGCACGTCTTCAAACATTGATACGAAGTGTCGGCATCCAGCGCAAAAAACGCAAAGCCACCCGACCCACACGAGCCGCTTGCCAAAAACGGATCGAAAGCAAAGTCAAACGCGGGCGCTTAAAGTCCCTCAGAAAGCCTGTGGATATCTAAAACAAATGAATGCGATGCACCGAAATACATAAAAGCATCAAAAAATCAATTGCTTGATATCGATATTATCAGCACCCTCTATGGCCGCTTTATATCTGTAGTGGTGCGTTGGCTTGACAGAATGTTAAATATTGCCATAAAAAACTGTGTTACTCTAAAAAATCAATGCTGGAGAACGATCAGATGGTAAAAGTTGGTATTGTCGGCGGTTCGGGCCTGGATGATTCCGATATGCTTAAAGATGCCCGGGAGGTTACCGTTGAGACCCCATTCGGTGCCCCTTCGGCACCGTTGACCTGCGCGCATCTCAATGGAGCGGAAGTGGTTATGATTGCCCGGCACGGCAGGCAGCATCAATTCAGCCCTTCCCAAGTCAATTATCGCGCCAATATTTTTGCGCTCAAAGAGCAGGGGGTGACCCATATCCTGGCCACCACGGCCTGCGGTAGCTTGCGTGAAAAGATCGGCCGGGGCGATTTTGTGGTGCTGGACCAGTTTATCGATCTGACCCGCCATCGCAAAGCTACCTTTTTTGAATCTTTCGAACAGGGCCCCAAACACACATCCATGGCCGAGCCCTTTGATGGTGCATTGCGCAGTGCGTTGACCCGGACGGCCGCCGAACTCAGCCTCAAGGTGCATCCCAGTGGTACGGTGGTGACCATTGAGGGACCGCGATTTTCCAGTAAAGCCGAATCCAAGATGTTCCGTCTCTGGGGTGCCGATGTGGTCAACATGTCCATCGCCCCGGAAGCAATCCTGGCCAATGAACTGGAGATCCCCTACGCTGCCGTTGCCATGTCCACCGACTACGATTGTTGGAAAGAAGATGAAGCGCCCGTGACCTGGGATGAAATATTAGCGGTGTTTAAAAAGAACGCCGCCAATGTGGAAGAGTTGCTTATCAATACGATCCCCAAAATTAAATGAGGTGTGCCCCATGGATTTAAAAGAGAAGATTCGCGCTGTACCGCACTGGCCCATCGATCCGGTGACCTTCAGAGACATCACCACCCTGCTGCAAGATCCAGAGGCGTTTCAATGGTCCTGCGATAAGTTCTATGACCGTTATAAGGACATGGGCGTGGAAAAAGTCGTGGGTATTGATGCCCGTGGCTTTCTCTTTGGTGCGGTGCTGGCCTACAAACTCAATGTGGGCATTACGCCGGTGCGCAAAAAAGGCAAGCTGCCGCCACCCGTTATCAGCGAAGCCTACACCCTGGAGTATGGCAGCAATGAAGTGGAGATGAGCCGGGACGGTGTGATGCCCGGCGAAAAAGTGGTCATCGTAGACGATCTCATTGCCACCGGCGGAACGGCCGGCGCAGCCATCAATTTGGTGGAAAAACTGGGCGGTCAGATATTGGAGTGCGCTTTTGTCATTGACCTGCCGGATCTGAAAGGCAAAGAAAAGCTTAATGGGCATAGTACGTTTTCCCTGGTAGAGTTCGACGGCGAATAGGTTGCAATGGCCGGAGGATCCCGGATCCTGCGTTGCCAGGGGATCGCAGTAGCGTTACTACAGCTTCACCCCTGGACGCATTGACTCCGGAACCCTCCGGCCATTGCAACTTTTTCAAGAGGATCCCGGATCCTGCGTTGCCAGGGGATCGCAGTAGCGTTACTACAGCTTCACCCCTGGACGCCTTGACTCCGGAACCCTCCGGCCATTGCAACTTTTTCAAGAGGATCCCGGATTCTGCGTTGCCAGGGGATCGCAGTAGCGTTACTATAGCTTCACCCCTGGGCGCCTTGACTCCGGAATCCTCCGGCCATTGCAACTTTAGCAAGCGGATCCCGGATCCTGAGTTGCCAGGGGATCGCAGTAGCGTTACTATAGCTTCACCCCTGGACGCCTTGACTCCGGAATCCTCCGGCCATTGCAACTTTTGCAAGAGGATGTGAGAATATAAAATATGGATGCTGACCCGTTCGATCGAGAAACACTTACCGAAGACGTTTTAACGGAGTGGCAAAACCTGCTCAATGAGACGGCCGATATTTTTGGAGTTCCTGCGGGATTGATCACACGTATCCAAGACAGGGAAATTGAGATCCTTCTGTCGAGTGATACTGAAGGCAATCCTTATCCGGCAGGGTGCAAGTCTCAGTACCCGGATTCCGGATGGTACTGTGAGCATACTTTAAAGAGCAAGGGACTTAATCTAATCCCAAATGCACTTAATGATCCTCGGTGGCAATTCAATTCAGCTGCAGTTGAATTGAAAATTATCTCTTACGTCGGTATGCCCATTGAGCGGCCCGATGGAAGTCAGTTCGGGACCGTATGTTTCCTGGACAACAAGCAAAACGCCCATAATGAAATGCACATCAGGCTGATTCAACAGATCAAAAGGATGATAGAACTGTCCCTTCGCATTGTTATCGATCAGAAGAAGATAGAAGACCGGGATCGTTTGATCCATGATCTGAGCAAGATCTATCCCATCTGCAGCTATTGCAAGAATGTACGGGAAGAAACAGGCAAGTGGGTTTCGATTGAAACATATGTCAATAATATATCCGGTGCCATGGCTTCACACAGTGTTTGTCCGCAATGTTACAAGAGGCAGATGCAAAAATCCGAATAGAAGCTGTCTCGAAGAATCTCTCCGCTTTTATACCAGAACTTATGGCTGTGATGCATGCCTGCTGTGTCTTGCCGGCAGCAAGGTGCCGGGTTGCGCCGTGCCCTGATAGCGGTAGTGGCCGGTGATGGGGTAGGCGGTGAGCATGTCTTCCATTTTGGGGCCGCGGCCGATGTTGTGGACGATCAGTGGGCGCAACCCGTCGCCGGAGCGGTCGGAGACCACGATGCCGATATGAGGCAGGTTGCCGGGAATCGTCCAGGTGACCAGATCGCCCGGGCGATAGTCTGTGGGATTGGCGCGGATCTGCAGTTTTTGACCCTTTCGGGAGAAAAACACTTGCAAATTGGGTACCCGGCGGTGGTCGATGTTGGTATCCGGGGTTTTAAGACCCCAGATTCTCTGGGAAGGATAGGCTGTGAAGTTTTTCGCCATGTCTTCGTGGACCTCTTTTTGCAAATCGATGCCCAAAGCACGGTAGGCGCGAATCACCACATCGGTACACACGCCCAAATGGGCCGGCACATCGCCATTGGGGTAATCCATTTTTATATAGGAGCCATCGTAAGCGATAGGGTGCCGGGTGCGCGCTTTGGCAGCTTCGGCCAAGGCGTCGCCAAACGGATTGCCGTAAACCTGGGGGGCCATCAAGCACATTATTGCTATAAAAAAAAAGAGTATTTTCCTTGCCCTTAGCATTGCGCTGCTTTCGTTTTCATTTTAGCATCAAATTTGTCTTTGAGAATCACGAAACGCTCATGCGTGCCGCGTGTAATTAAATCCACGCCATCATGGGCTTCCACCTCAAACACCAATTTGCGGCCATCAACCTCCACCAGTTTTACCGTTGTGACAATCTCCATTCCAGACGGTGTCGCAGCCAGGTGGCTGACGTTGATATGGATACCCACCGTTTGTTCTTCAGGCCAGTCCAAATGCCGATTGACTGCCTTGATGCATGCCCATTCAATCAGGCCCACCATGTAGCCGGTGGCAAACACTTCAGGCATGGCCAGAAATTCTTCAGCTTCCGGATATAGAGCAGGCACTGTCTTGGCGGATGAAACCGTGAATCTGTGGGTATACGTAATACCGGGTTTAAGCGTCTTTTGCATTTATGCCTCCTGAAAATCACTTCACAGATTTGTCTATATCGAAGCGTGCTGTCAACCCATTTATCATCTGCATTGCCTTGTCGGAATTAGTCGATGGTCCAAATCCAATGGTTGGAATTGACCCTGACCGGGTGATGTGGTTTAAGATGATTATTTTTACTGCTTAAATGGATTGAAAGGTTGTTGCTTATGAAAGTCGATGGTAAACAGATGCGCCCCATCTGGCTGGATGAGCCCCGTCAAACGGTTCAAGTGATTGACCAGCGTCGCCTGCCCCATGAGTTTACCCTCATGGATTTAGATTCGGTGGACAAAGTGATCTACGCCATCGAAAATATGGTGGTGCGCGGTGCCCCGCTGATTGGGGTGACCGGTGCATATGGCGCATGGGTGGCTTTGAAAACGGCTTCGGGAGAGGATGATTTCCTCAGTGAATGCCGGCGCATTCGCCAGGCGCGACCCACGGCGGTCAACTTGGCCTGGGGTGTGGATCGGGTCCTGGCCAAGGTGTTTGAGTGTGAAGACCCATCGGCGCGTTTGGCGGTCGCCCAGACTGAAGCGGCGGCCATTGCCCAGGAGGAAGTGGACAATTGCCGCGCCATTGGGGAACATGGCGCCGGTTTGATTGCCCGGTTGAGCCAGGCCAAAGGCGATGCACCGCTCAACGTGCTGACCCACTGCAATGCCGGCTGGCTGGCATGTGTGGAGTGGGGCACGGCCACTGCGCCGGTTTATGTGGCCCACGAGCAAGGACATAAGGTGCACGTTTGGGTAGACGAAACCCGCCCGTTGAATCAGGGCGCCCGTCTGACCGCGTGGGAATTGGGCAAAGCGGGCATTGCCCATACCGTGATTACGGACAATGCCGGCGGTCATCTCATGCAGCACGGCATGGTGGATGTGGTGATTGTGGGCACCGATCGTTCCACTTATACCGGTGATGTGGCCAACAAGATCGGCACTTATTTAAAAGCCCTGGCAGCCAAAGACAATGACATTCCTTTTTATGTGGCCTTGCCGTCTTCCACCTTTGATTGGCAGCTGCGCGATGGCCTCAAACAGATCCCCATCGAAGAGCGTAATCCGGATGAAGTGAGATTTGTTCAAGGGCAGACCCTGACCGGCATTACGGATGTTTTGATTCCGCCGGCCAAAAGTCGTGCTGCCAATTATGCCTTTGACGTTACACCGGCCCGGCTGGTCACCGGTTTTATAACCGAACGGGGTATCTGCGATGCTAATGAAACGGCGGTTTTGGGAATGTTTCCGGAAAAAAGATAGGAGGGGAACCGGCTTACGATGCTTACGGAATTGGAAAAAAAGATTATTGCGGCCATTCAAGGCGATATGCCCATTGCGGCGCGCCCCTATGCTGAAATAGCGGCACAATTGGGCATCGAAGAAGCCCGGTTGCTTGAAGTGCTCAGCGACCTTTCATCCCGGGGCGTGATGCGTCGATTTGGGGCCACCCTGCGTCATCAAAAATCGGGGTTTACGGCCAACGCCATGACGGCCTGGCAAGTAGAAGAACAAGACATTGAAGTTGTGGGCCGTACCATGGCCGAGTTCAAAGAAGTCTCTCATTGCTATCGGCGCGATCCCACACCCCAGTGGCCCTATAATCTTTACACCATGATCCATGGCAAAGATGAAGCCGATTGTCGCCGCGCAGCTGACAAAATGGCCCAAAAAACAGGTGTACTAAAATATAAGCTGCTGTTCAGCCGGCGAGAATTTAAAAAGACATCCATGAAATATTTTTCGAATGCGAACGCGTAAAAATGAAAACGCTATGGCTCAGAATCTTTTGAGCTAAAGCGACAGCAAGGTTTTAAGTTTAAAGCAAAGGAACGGAGCCGATTGTATACAGGGGATTAAGCTCTGGCCGAAACCCCTTTCCCCCAGCTTTAAAGCATACGCTTATCAGCAACTCTTTCAAATGACAGAATACCTTGACTTAAAACCTAATACCTAGAACTTAAAACCATTTTTATGACCCATCCCCCCCATATCCTATGCATCAACCCCTGGATTCACGATTTTGCCGCATACGATTTTTGGGCCAAGCCTCTTGGCCTGTTGAGCTTGGCGGCTTTATTGCGGCAGCAGGGTTGTCGGGTTTCGTACATCGATTGCTTGGATCGATTTCATCCGCGCGAAGCACCCTGTGATCCCCGTGCCCGCCATGGGCGCGGGCCTTATCGCAAGCGACCGCTTCCGGTTCCCGGAGCGCTGGCCGGCATTGAACGCACTTACAGCCGCTATGGTATCGAGCCGGAATGGTTTCACCGGGATCTTGTGGATTTACAAAGGCCTGACTTAATCTTCGTGACATCTTTGATGACCTATTGGTATCCCGGTGTGGTTGAGACCATCGGTATGTTAAAACAAGTATTTCCCGAGGTGCCGATAGTTCTGGGAGGGATCTATGCAAGGCTTTGCACCGAACATGCCCGCACTCACAGTGGGGCGGATGAAGTGGTCGCGGATGATGGCGCCTCTCTTTTCGAGCTGCTGGCCCGATACACAGGGTACAGCGTCCCCCATAAACATCCTATTGGCGCTTTTGCGCAGTGGCCCTATCCCGCATTTGATCTCCAACACTGCATCAACTATATTCCGGTGCTGACCAGCCGTGGCTGCCCGTTTGATTGTGCATATTGTGCGTCGCGCTATTTGGAACCCCATATCCAAAGGCGCACGGCGGAGGCGGTCATTCGCGAGATGAGCTACTGGAACCGCCGGCATGGGGTTGTGGATTTCGCCTTTTATGATGATGCCTTGCTGGTCGATGCCGCCCACTATGCGGTACCGCTGTTCAAAGGACTCATCGCCAAACGATGGAAGATTTATTTACACACTCCCAACGCCATTCATATTCGTGCGGTCACCGCCGAGATCGCCGGGCTAATGAAAAAAGCGGGTTTTTGTACACTGCGTCTGGGGTTGGAAACCACTGCCTTTGAATCGCGTCAGGATTTAGACGCCAAGGTTACCCGGGACGAATTCAATCAGGCCGTTGGCTATTTCAAGGCGGCGGGATTCGACACCCGGCAAATCGGTGCCTATTTACTGGTGGGGTTGCCGGGCCAAAGTGTATCAGCGGTGGAGGCATCCATTCGAGTGGTCCAAACTGCCGGAATCCAACCGGTGCTGGCCCATTATACGCCCATTCCCCACACTCGCTTGTGGCCCGCGGCAATGAAAGCATCACGCTTTGACCTTGAGGCCGACCCGATTTTTACCAATAACGCGATTTTTCCCTGCAGCCGGAACAACTTTTCATGGGCACAATTGTCGCATTTTAAGCAGTTGGCCCACCGCACTACTCCTTAAAACAAGAAACCCCGAACCGGAAACCCAGCGATACGTTGTGATTGATTAAAACAGTACCTGAATATTTTTAACCCGGGCCACCATATCCATCAATTGATTGGTGATTTGCTTGGCAAACCCTTGGGCGTCGAGTTTTTGTTCGCTATCATAGGCCGCGGAAACTCCAGCCAGCCGAAGCTGGACAGGCACGCCGTGCACCTTAAGTGGTTCGGCATGGAACAAGTTCATCACCCGGCTTAACGCTTTTTTGGCCTCCGCATCGTCCAGCATGGGCAATAGGGCCACCATCTTATTGTTGCCGATTTGGGCGATGTAATCGACTTCCCGGATTACCGAACTCAGTTTTTCCAGGGTCGCCACCATTACTGCTTCGGTGGTGATGACTTTGGCCAGCGACTTCATTTTGGGCTTGGCTTTAATAAGAGAAAAGGCCAAAGCAGAAAACGGCGCATCATAGCGGTTGGCTCGGGCAATCTCCTTGTCCAAGACGAAGATAAGCTCATCGGGCTTGAGAACGCCATCAGGCAATTCAATACTGTCTGACTCGGCCTTCAAGCGCATGGATTGCCGATTAATTTCTGCCTGGATTTGGCTAAAATTATTTTCTTCTATCTCACCTGCCTCAACTTTGGCCCGGACGGTTTTGAGAATATTGCCAAGATCTTCATCGTCGCCGACGTTATGTTCAAAGGTTTGCAGTACACTCAATGATTTCTGGTCTGTTTTTCTAATCGCAGACCGACTTTTAAGCCACTCCACCCGCATTTTATCCAATACGGATTCCATGCGTTCATTGATGCGATCTTCCATTTTTAACAACACATTGCTGTCCACATTCATCTTCCCCAATTGCTTGAGGATGGTGGATTCTACATCGGACACCACCTTTTCAATATGGATGTCTCCATTGTCTGAACTGTCCTGCGCAGCATCCATGGCCATTTGTTCCACATAGTCCACGAGGATATCAGACAGAGCGGACTCATCCCCGGTGCCTTTTCGGATTTCTGAGGCCAAATAGATGAGTTTGGCTGCTTGGTCAGGGTTTTGTTTGATTTCGTTGAGCAGACCCTGGCTGTCCACACCAATGGTATCGGAGCTTTCCTGAAGCACGCGGGCCAATTCATCACTTTTCAGCTCATTTTTTAATTCTTGAATAAGATTGAGAAAATGGGCCAGCGGCATGCCTTGATTGATCAACACCTGCTTGATTTTGGGAAGCAGCCGCTTCAGATCAATGGCCTCGGGAACAAGCCGAGTAATGATCAAGGCTAAACGCTTGATGGGCATCTCCGGGTCGGCTGAGTATTCATCTTTGATAAGCTGTAAGATGACTTTGTCCGTGAGTTGGTTGGCGCTTTGAATGATTTGGGCTTCGTTATCATAGGCCACCCCCAGCGTTTTTTGCGTTTCAAGCCCCTCGAACAGCTCTTTTTTCATTTCAAAGATCGCGTTGGCCAGATCCTCCAAAGAGACTTCGCCCTCGCCTCTAATGTGTTTTTCTACTTCTTGATGCATTATATCCAGTTGGTGCATCAACATGGGGCCGTGACCTGTCGCTGAAGTGACACCTGGCGCACTGGTGGACGCGGCGCCAACCATACCGATACCGGCATCGGCGCCTGTATCGCTACCACCACCCGGTCCAGCGCCACCTGGACCGGCCGCACCGACGTCACCCGCACTTGGGTCTGCACTACCGGCTCCCGGTCCGGCACCATCGCCCATGCCCGGCCCAGCACCGCTCCTGCCGGGTCCAGCGCTTCCCGCACCCGGTCCGGCATCTCTTAGAAAACCTTGACCCGCACCACCGGCACCCGGTCCGGCACCGTCCCCCATACCGGGTCCAGCACCACTCCCGCCGGGTCCAGTTCCACTACTTCCACTCCCACCCGGTCCGGCACCGGCGCCCATTCCAGGGCCGCCGCCTTCACCATCTGATGGCCCGTCGCTGTCAGGGATTGTTACAGGATCAGGCAGGGTTTCGTTCTGTTGGGTATCTGCCAGCGTACGATTTGCACTGGCCAAATCAGCTTCAATCATACTTCTGGAAACAGCACCGGGATCAGCAATCAAGCTTTGAATGTTAAGGGTTTTGGCAAACTCTTCGGTAAGTACGCTCTCAAGCAACGTCTCCATGAAGCGCTTGCGGCTCTCCTGATCGTCGCTGTCCAAATCAGGGGTGACGTTTTTGAGGGCCTCCCGAGACACAATCTGGTCATCTTCGGTCACTTTTTTATAGATCACATGATTGACTTGGATATTAAAGGCGCCCTTTGCAAAAAGTTCCTTTTTAACGTCATCGGCATCTTTGGCGGTGGTCAGGGTAGAAAAAATGCCAATAAATACGCCCAGTTCGCTCAGGGTCATCTCCTTTTCAAAAGATACGGACTGAATGCCGTTTTTCTCAAACAGGTTCGCGATTCTTTTAACATTGATGCGCGGGTCTAGCGGTTCTTCATCTACGTAGAATTGTTCACGATTGAGAATGAAAACCAGCGGTGAGATGGTTTCAAAAAGCATCTGTGCGGATCTAAAAACCTCTTTGATTGAATCTTTAACCATGGGGTGATGCTTTTGATACATCATGCCGCGATTGAGCAGCAAAGCCACCGCCCGTCCGAATCGGGCCTGCTTCTGTTTGGTGGTCGTGATATCCATAGCCGATTCCTTTTTTAGTGCTGTTATGGCAATGACTGATACGCTTCCAACCGGGGTTGAAGGAATGTTCGTATCTCAGGGCTGCACCCCAAAAGACCGTGAACCTCAGCCATGAGCTCAGCCACAGACTGCTAATTTAACTATAGCGATTCTTCATATATTGCTCAAGGTCACGCCCAAATTCGTTGCACGTGGCATAGCGATTCTCTTTATTATAAGCCACCGCTTTTAAGATGATGTCATCCAACCCATGGTCCACATCTGGGTTGAGCTGTGAGGGCTTTTTTTGAAAGAGCCTGTCCTGAAACCGAATTTTGATTTTGAGCAACTTGATGGCGGAGTCGAATGGAGGGTAGGGCAGTCGACCCGCCAGCATTTCAAAAAGCATGACACCTGTCGTATAGATGTCCACACTGTGATCCACTATACCCGATATGATTTGTTCAGGGGCCATGTAAGTGGGGGTGCCCAATAATATGCGAGAATCTTCGTTGTTGCCGGAGTAGGACCGGGCCACCCCGAAATCGGTAATTATGGGCCGTTGCGAGTGCGTTTCGATCAAAATGTTACCCGGCTTGATATCCCGATGAATGATCCCTTGATCGTTGGCATAATTGAGTCCGTCCAACACTTTGACAATGATTTGAAGGCTGGCTTTTACAGGCATGGTGCGTTTTGAGGGGATAATGTTTTTTCGGGCCCGCTGAATGTAATGGGCCAGGGACTGCCCTTTGATCATTTGCATGGTGAAGTAGAGAAAATCATCGGTTTCGCCGACCTCGTAAACGGGAATGATGCAAGGATGGGATAAGAAGGCCGCCGCCTCCGCTTCCTGATGAAACAGTTCGGCCACCTTAGGGGTGAGCAATGATTTGGGTAAAATTTTTACAGCGATTTGGCGTTTAAGCGTCTTCTGATAGGCCACAAAAACGACTGACATTGCACCCCGGTCCAGTGTCCTAAGCAAGACCGCACTGCCCACCTGTTGGCCTACCAGGTGGTCAAAATTCATTTTTTTAATAGAGGCCAAGGTTCCACCTGTTCATTGTCATGCCACGTAAATTCCTTTTTATGAAACCCCTATCCATAAGATTTGTCAATCCATATCAACAATTGCAGCGTTAGCGCGGCCATAGATTTGGATAAATTTGAGGCAAGGGCTGCCAAATCAATTTTTATCTGGGTGCAAAGTAAAAATTAGAGCGGAAAAAGAGAGATCAATGGCCGTTGCGAAGAAAATTACATGAGACCCAATGTCTGGGCAGGCCTGGGAACAATATTTTGTCAGCAAGGGTGTGACGGATTAAGCAGTGCGTTTAATCCTGTATAGCTGCATCCTTATCGGGCCTATTTTGATGATGTCACGGTGTTTAATTATGGTGGGGCTTTTCACCGTTTTACCGTTGACCTTGGGTTTAATCATCCCTGAGACATATTCGATGAAATAATCGCTCCCCTGCTTATGGATAGAAGCTGCAGGTTCTCCGGCAAACAGTCCCCAAAAACCATTGACCGCGATTTCTGCATCCGTGTTTTTACCGATTGTGACGGATTTGGAGGAGAGTTCAAAATCATCGCGGTCATGGGACAAAAAGTTGAGGTAGTCCATGGATTGCATCAGCGCTTTGCTCATTTCTGCATCCAACATCATGGTATGGTCCGCTTCCTGGGTGCCGGAGGTACCGGTCTCCAGCATTTGAAGCGTGGACTCCAGCGAGAGTGTTTCATAGACGTCCACCACGACGATATGCTTGCCAATGGTAATCCAGTCCTGGTGCGCCAACTGATATTCGGCGACCTGTTCATTGTTCACATAGGTACCGTTGGTGCTATTTAAATCGGTCAGCTTAATGCCTTGAGCCGTATGTTCTATCTTTGCATGCCGGCTGGATACCAGGGGATTGTCCACGACAAGGGTATTTTTCGGATGCCGTCCGATCGTTACCACGTTGCCTTCATCAAATATATATTTTTTGATTACCTTGTTCTTGTACGTCAGAAGCAATCGGGCCATTGGTCTTCCTTCATTTTGGGTGTCAGTTGCTTCCTGGGTCGCAAAGAATAACTTCGATCCATGGTCGCACAAGGAATGGGATCTGTGGCTCAAAATAGGCCTCTCCCACCTGGGCAACCATTCGATAGGGTGGCTAAATAATGACCAATTTTGCCATTATTGTCAATACTCGAGTCAGATTGCGCCGTTGCCTATGTTTAGCGTTATCATATCGGCAGTTTAATTTTTTTTAATATATCGTTTCCGATATTGATCCTTTGGGTCAATTGGTCACCGATAACATTCAATCCCGCCAGATCCGTCTGGGCGGCGCTGATGGCATCTGTTGTTTTTGATCCAATACCTTTGCGGATTTGGGCCGCCAGTTGGTCGCTGGATTTCTGCACCACGCGACTCACTGCTTTTTGAAGGGTTTTATCCAGGTCTGATTTTAAGCGAGCCTCTATTTCCGGCGCAACGCCTTTAAAAGCAGCGGTAAAATTAAAATGCCGGGTGGCGCTGAGGGCATCCGCCAAAGCAGAGGCCAGCGTTGAGGTGGCCGCTTGTTGTATCTGCATTTGGACCTGGTCCAGTTGCGCTTTGAGCAGGGCATCAAGACGCTTGCCGGTGAGGTTGAGATCGAAATGAATGTTGGCCATGGCCTGAGTAATATCCAGGGGCAGATGCTCCGGGTCACCCAGTAACAGATGGGTCAAAGCATATTGATCAATTTGCAATTTGACGCTGTGGCGGGGTGCTTGGGGTTGGACCAGATTCATGAAGCCATTTAAATTGAAAGCCGACATCTTTCGCATGCGACGTCCCAGGAACTTATAGGTCAGGGGTGCACCTAAAACTTGCGGTTGTGAGGTAATATTGGCCATCTGCCCGGAAAATTCACCGACATCCAACTGCGCATCCACATGCAACTGCCGGATCAGAAAATCGGGAATAGGGTTTCGCTCTTTAAAGTGCACATCCACCCCTTTACTGCGCAAGGGTCTGGTTTGCTCCGGCGCGCCGGGCACGGTGGGCACCCGATTGAGATAAGGCGCCAGACGAACGTACCATGCGTAGCCTTTTTGCCACCAGCCGCAGACCTGTTTGCCGAATAAAAGGCGGCTCAGGTTGGCCACGCCTGCGGCATTAAGGGTATATTTGTTCAACAAGCGTTTGACTTCAGCATCCGGCGCGGCGGCCAATTTTGTTGACGCTTTCTGCAGATTGTCCAATTCGAACCCAAAAGTTTTTTTGGCCTTCTCGATCTGCTTCAAGTCTTTTTGCACATCCTCTATGAGTGATCGGACTTTGTCGGCAGATCCCAAAAGGGCTCCCAAATCACCTTTGGATTTTTTGAGTTTATCGATTCGGCTTTGATAGGCAGCCAGGCGTTGTTGGTCCGGCAGCTCCTTTAAACGTTGCTGCCAGTTGGTCTGTGTGGTCGCGACTTTGGCGCGCAATTCCCGGGCCATCTGCAGGGATTGCAGGGGTTCGCGGCCCAAAATCTCTTCTGCACTGGGCAGGCGCATTTGAGGCAGGCTTCCGATACCGCATAAATCATCCAACCATGCGGGCGTCGTCTTTGTCTGATCCTTATGCGCTGTTTTGCGCTTCAACGCCCCCGAGGTTTTGCGCGGTGTGTTCAAGCGCAAGCCTTGAATCTGCAGGTCATCAATGATGATTTTACGTTTTAGTAAAGGGGCAAGCACCACAGCGGCATGCAGGCGCTTTATTTCCAGACTATTGCGCATGGGCTGTTGCGGGTCGGTCACAGACAGTCCGAAGACAGCCACACCCGCCGGAAACATGGTAACGTCTGCATCGGCCACCTCAACCTTGGCTCCCACCACGTGCGATCCAGCCACCTCAATACTTTTTTCTACCACCCAGTCCGCCACTACGAACCAGACGATTGCCAAAATGAAACAGGCCAGGATAAATGCACCCAAGCCTTGCCAGCGAATCCATCGGGTCATGCGGCACCTCTCAATCCGGAAATCGTCTGATAGACCTCATACAATTTGCTCGCTTTAAGTGCCTTCATCAAATAGGTTTTCTCTATCCAGTTGAGGACATGTTTCCGGTAGCGCCTAATCAGCCAATTGAGGCCAATATAGGCCGGCACAAACAGAACCAACGAAAGCACCAGGCTCCCCATGGCAATGGAGTTATATAAGCGCTCCAGTCGAAACCAAGTGGTGTCGTAGAGCTGTGTCCAAAATGATTGCAGACCATTGACGGTTAACAAGGCCAGTCCTACGCGGTGAAATAGTGGATCCAACCCAAATGAAACAGCTGACAGAAATACCCAGCTGATACCAAAAGTAGACAGGTTTATCCGCAACAACAGTGCAGCAAGCAATACCAAAAGGTTGTGTGGCAAGACCAAGGGGGTGAAAGCCATAATCATGGCCAGACAACACGCCAGGCTGATTTGCGCCGGCTCGGTTTCAGAGTTTAGGACTTTCAGGATCTTAGCGATCATTTCCAGCATATTGATTCCTTCCCTCGCAGTGGATGGCGATGGATGACTTAAATTGAATTCATTGAAAATGATGTCAATGGGCATGGCGAGTAAACATTCCTATATTAAAAACCATATCGGCCTGCGTCAAATGGATAAATAACAATAGAAAATTAATTTATTCGGTTATCCATAAAGCGCAAGTCCGACAGGAGGTGTTGGATCGCCGATGACCTCCAGTTTTGGCTTTGAACATAAGAAGCATCAACTTGTGCTTTGTAGATAAGCGCTTTAATTTAAATGAATAAGCTGATTTTTCGACCGGTGGGATATTGGGAAGAATGGGGATGACGCGATTGATTTTCGGGGTCATCAGGCGCTTTGGTGTTCTTGGCTTTTATAGCCGCTTCCTTGGTTTGTTCGCTTTTTTCGATGCGTGCCTGGGCCTCAATTTGGGTGGCTTGGGCCGCCACAGCCCGATCCGTACCGGAGGGTTGCGCCGGTGCCATTGCCGCCCGACGGACCTCCTGCATTTTTCGAATGGTGGCTTCGGGCGTGCTTTCTGCAGAAAGATCAATGCTCACCTCACCACCGACGGCATACATCTTACCGTCCGGACCTTGTTGGTATTGATACGAGGCGCCTCCTTGAACCACGGTGCCTCCGGCGGACATATGTGCCGCTTCGTGCGTCTTAACCTCTGCATCACGTTGCTTTAATTGGTTGACTTGCCGCTGTTCTTCGGGATCAAGTACATCCCCCTTGGTCTGAAGCCGCATGCCGGCTTCGGAAATGGCGACCGGGTCGGAGGGTGAAGCGCTTGAAGTGCACCCATCCGATGCGCTCGAGCTGCAGGAGCGCTGGGTTAAGTAAGGATTCGCTGATAAGGTGCTGTGATTAATGTAATTTATAGATACAGACATGATTAATCCATCAAAAGATACCTATCCGTACCACACTTTATCGGCACGCTGAAAAAAAACTTTAGAGATTATTATCTTTGATAGATTGACTGAATTTGAGTTTCAATTCATCCATTTTATTATAGAAAAAATGATCCGTATTTTCGATGATGATGAAAGGGATATCCGGATGCCATTGCGGTAGAAGCGATAGGATTTGTGCCGGCGGCGCCAATTCGTCCTGACGGCCTGTGAGCACCGCCTTGAGCGCAGGCAGCGGACCGGCTGGAAATCTAATAAAAGCCACCGGTGGGGCCACCATCAAGATCGGATGGGGCTGAGCTTTCCGCTGATGGGCCCAACAGGCCAAAACCCAAGCCCCAAAGGAGTATCCCGTCAAATAAATCTGCTCAATGCCGGTCTTCTGTAAATAGGTGACGGCAGCTTGCAGGTCCTCCACTTCTGCCTTGCCGTTGTCAAGAGCGCCCTGGCGCTGAACCACCCCGCGGAAGTTGAAGCGTAAGGTGGTCCATCCCATCTCCTGATAAGCCTGTGCCAGGGTGGTGACCACTGCATTGTGCATATCCCCGCCATACAGGGGATGGGGATGGGTGAGGATGGCTCCTTTTTTGTCATGGCCGTGGCTGAGCAAACCCTCCAGACAGAGTTCTTTTGCATTGAATATGATCTGCTGTTCCATAGGACCGCCTGAAATTTGCTTCGCTGTCGGGCTAGATTGCGGCTGCGGACAGGACAGTTTCCTTGAGATGCTCAAACACTTTTTCACCGGCAGCATCACCTTCAGTTTCACCTTTGGCGATCTTCTGAAATCGCTCCAAACCGGTTTTTTTCAAGCTACTGACAGGTTTTTCAAAAAGGGCCACCCTGTTTTGCATCAGACTGAACATCACGGCCGGGCCCAACAGCATTTCGCCGGCACGGCCTGTGGTGAGCACCCCCCAGATATGATGGTGCGGCAATTGAAAAATCTTGGGCGCTGGTTGATAGCCCAACAATTCCGCAAAGAGGGTCAGGATCTCCACCACACCCTCGGCATAGCTGTTTTTCAGGGCGTTTTTGCCATCTTTTACCAAAGCCTCGATATCGGCTGCCGTAAAGGACAGATCCAAGGCTTCGATCAATCGGCGGCGCACCGTTTGGACCGTATCTGCTTTGCGGCTGATCACCACGCTGCCGTCATTCAGTATTTTAATGGCATTGCGAATGTTCAGCATCTCCTTGATCGTGGGGCTCTTGCGCAGCGCCACATCCTCGACATCAGTGCGATAGATTTTGAGTTCATTGTCCAAGACAATGATCATTTGTCGGTCATCGCTCTCGTTTTCACAATACAGGTCCAGATCACGTTGGCGGCGATAGGTGTAGGGGCCCATTTCCAGCAATTGACGCATGGCATCAATGTCGATGCGCCGGCTACTGTCTGCGGGGTTGATCGATTGCTCGACTTGATGAGCGATCTGTTGAATTTTGATTTTTTTCAGTAAATTATCACGAAATCCCATCGAACCTCGCCTTTTTTTGGAAAATTGAATATACCCAATGATGGCCGTTTGCTTGACCTGATTCCCATCTTTTTGTATATGAGTTGAGTTATTTCGGCAATTTCTTTTTGCCCGCCCCTTTATTGGTCCCTTTGTCGTGCGCAAATGTAAAGATCAATCCAGGAATATCAATGCTTTTGAGACAGGATAGGAACTATGGATGATTTTGTAACCTTGAAATACAACGGCAGCAGCTTCAAGCTGCCCGTGATTATCGGAAGTGAAGGCGAAAAGGCCATTGACATTACTCAACTTAGGGCCAACACGGGATTCATCACTTTGGATCCGGGCTATGCCAACACCGGTGCCTGCCGAAGCGATATTACTTTTATGGATGGCGAAAGAGGCATTCTGCGCTATCGCGGTATCCCTGTGGAAGAGCTGGCCGAAAAATCCTCGTTTAAAGAAACCGCCTATCTGTTGATCAACGGTCGGTTGCCCACCGGCACGGAGCTGCGTAAATTCTCGGTGATGCTTAATGACCACTCCCTGGTGCATGAAGATATGAAGACCTTTTACCAGAATTTTCCACGGGCCTCTCATCCTATGGGGATATTATCGGCCATGGTCAATGCCCTGCGCAGCTTTTATCCGGAGTTGCAAACCCTTGAAGAGGAGATCAACATCACAGTGACCCGTTTGTTGGCCAAAATACGCACCCTGGCGGCCATGTCGTATAGAATTTCCCGGGGCCATAAAGTGGTCTATCCGCGACCGGATATGACTTACAGCGAGAATTTTCTCAACATGATGTTCGATACACCGGTCAAGCCATACCGCATCAAAGAAGAGGTGCTCGATGCGCTGGAAGTGTTCTGGATCCTGCACGCCGACCACGAACAAAACTGCTCCACATCGGCGGTGCGCGTGGTGGGCAGTGGACGGGTTACCCTCTATGCCGCCATTTCAGCCGGCATCGCCGCACTTTGGGGACCCCTGCATGGTGGTGCCAACCAGGCGGTGGTGGAGATGCTCTCCGACATCTACGAAGCCGGCGGCGATTATCGCAAAGCCATCGCGCGGGCCAAAGATAAAACGGATGATTTCCGCCTGATGGGTTTCGGCCATCGGGTGTACAAGACCTACGACCCGCGTGCCATAATTTTAAAAAAATGCTGTGACACGCTGCTCAATGCGCTGAAAATTAAGGATCCGCTCCTCGACATCGCCAAAGAGCTGGAAGAGGTGGCCCTCAAGGATCCCTATTTCATCGATCACAACCTCTATCCCAATGTGGATTTTTACAGCGGCATTATATTGAGGGCCATCGGCATTCCCACCAAGATGTTTACCGTGATGTTTGCCATCGGCCGTCTGCCGGGATGGATTGCCCAGTGGAAAGAGAGCATGGATGATCCCGAGTGGCGCATTTGTCGCCCCCGCCAGGTTTACACCGGGCCGCAATTGAGCCATTATATCCCCATGCGCGAGCGGAAATAGACAGGTGACTGTTATAGATGGCCAACAGTGACGGAAACGGGCGGTCGGATCAGATCGAAGTGGCTGTACCTGTGCCGTTATATGCGACCTACACTTATCTGGTGCCAACCCGGTTGCGAGATGCGGTTGCCATTGGCAAACGGGTGCTGGTGCCTTTTGGCCGACGCCGGCTCACCGGGTATGTGCTGGGGCCGGCCAAAGCGACGCCCTCATCCGCCCGCCTGAAGCCCATTCTCGATGTCCTTGATGCACAACCCCTTTTCACTGACTCGCTATTGCAATTGTTATACTGGACGGCTGAATACTATATCCATCCCATCGGTGAAGTGCTTAAAACCGCCCTGCCCGGCGGATTAAGCATTGTTGAGCGAATTGGTTATTGCCTGACCGACGCGGGCCGCAGGGCCCTGGCCCAAGAAAAACTGGATGCGCTCGCTCAGAAGTTGTATCAACACCTGGACCAGTCGCCATGCCCTTTGGCGCAGTTGAAGCGCCAAGTCTCGCCTAAAATCACCCGCAGCATGCTCAACGCAGCCATCCATAAAGGATGGGTGGCACAGCGCGGGTATCTGGCCGGTCAGCGCGCCCGGCCCAAAACCGAGTCATTTGTGGCCGTGGCCGGATTCGACCGGCAAGGCGTGCGCTTGTCGGCCCAAAGAAAAAAAATTCTGGCGTTGCTGGATGTCGCAGGCCCCACCGCTGTGGCCGCACTTAAAGCGAAGATTCCCACTGCGACAAGCCTTGTACGCGCCATGGCCCGTGACGGCCAACTCCTTATCGACAAACGGCAGGTTTACCGCGATCCGCTGGGCGCGCCGATTGCACCGGATCAGGCCCCATCACTGACCCCGGAGCAGCAGCAAGCAGTTGTCGAGATATCGGAGTCTTTGGGAAAGGGCTACCAAACTTTTTTGCTGGCGGGTGTGACCGGTTCCGGTAAAACCGAAGTCTATCTGAAGTTGGCGGCCAAAGCATTGGCGTGCCGATTGCCCGTGTTGGTGCTGGTCCCGGAAATTGCTTTAATTATTCAAATGGAGCGGGCTTTCCGGGCCCGTTTCGGGAACCGAGTGGCCGTGCTGCACAGCGGGCTCTCCGATGGCGAGCGTTATGACCAATGGCTGCGCGTGTTGCGCGATGAAGCGCCTATTGCGGTGGGAGCCCGTTCCGCTATTTTTGCGCCTTTTAAGCGCGTGGGTTTAATTGTTGTGGATGAGGAACACGATGACGCATACAAGCAGGAGGGTACATTGCGCTACCATGCCCGAGATTTGGCAGTGGTGCGTGCCCGGCAGGATGGCGCTGTGGCCATATTGGGGTCGGCGACCCCATCGTTGCAGTCCAGCTACAATGTGCACAAAGGCAAGTTTTCGCAGGTGACCTTAGCCGAACGGATTGATCAGCGCAGCCTGCCAAACATTGTGATTCAAGATTTGACCCAAACCCGGGAAGAACCCGGTGTTGACCGTTTTTTAACCCCGCTTCTAATGGATGCCATCCACGCCACCCTTGCACGCAAGCAACAGGTGTTGCTTTTTCTCAACCGACGCGGTTTCGCCAACGCACTGGTGTGCGTCACATGCGGCCAGCCTTTGCGCTGCAAGCGATGCGATATTTCGCTCACCTATCATCAACGCAGCAACGCCTACAAATGCCACTATTGTGGATTCAGTTGCGCGGCCGCGGCCACCTGCGCCCATTGCGGATCGGACCGGATCAAACGCATCGGCCTGGGAACCGAAAAGTTGGAGAGCGAGATACAACAGCGCTTTGCCGCAGCTAAAGTGGCCCGCCTGGACCGCGATACCACCCGGCGCAAAGGCTCAACCTTTCGGATTCTTAAAGCCCTCAGGGATCGACAAATTGATATTTTGGTGGGGACCCAGATGGTCGCCAAAGGCCACGATTATCCCTATATTACATTAGTGGGCATCATCTGTGCCGACCTCTCTCTGAGTCTGCCCGATTTCAGGGCGGGCGAACGCACGTTTCAGTTGCTGGCCCAGGTTTCGGGGCGCGCGGGGCGAGGGGATACACCCGGCCAGGTGATACTGCAGACTTATAATCCCAACCATTTCAGCATCGAAGCCTCACAGCACCAGGACTACCTGGCCTTCTACCGCCAGGAGATTGAGTTTCGCAAAGCGTTGCAGTATCCACCCTTCACACGTATGATTCAAATACGGATCAGCGGCAAAGATGCCCGGCAAACCGCCATGCATGCGCAACGTATCGGCGCTTTATGCCGGAAACTGCTCCAAGCCCATACACGGTATCGCCAGTTGGTGCTGCTCGGTCCTTTGGAAGCGCCATTGACCCGCATTGCCAACCGCTATCGCTGGCAACTGTTGGTTAAAGGCCCCCATGCCGGACCCTTGCATGGTTTTGTTCGCGAATCCCTTTTCGGCCCTCAGGCAGTGGTCCGCAAACATGATGTAGTGGTCACTTTAGATGTGGACCCCGTTTTTCTGATGTAAAGCGATTGGCATGAGAACATTGAAGCTGATCTTTACTTATATGCGCTGATGGCCGATAGAGGTTTTAAAAAAAGTTTTAAGTTTTAAGTTTTAAGTGTTAAGTTAATGTATCCTATCGATTATAGGAAGCGGCGCCATGCCGGAGGATGAAAAACAATAATAAGTCGATAGCTTTCTATAAGGCTATAAAAGTCTTTTGGTGAGATCCAAAGAAGGAGATGCAATGCAGCTTAGATTGAAAATACCCGCATTTTTAACGATCCTGATGTTGATGATGGTGATGAATGTCTGGGCCGGTGCCGTTACGCCGCCCAAAAGCAGCCCTGATGCGGATCAACATGGTCCCCAGGCAGTCTTTGCACACACCAAATATGAGTTTAAACCCTTATTGGAGGGGGAGGATGTAAAGCACGATTTTGTGATTGAAAACAAAGGGGATGCCCCGCTTGTTATTAAAGAAGTGCGTGCCGGCTGAGGTTGCTCCGTCGCTTCCAACCCGGGGCGAATCCTTGCCGGCGGCAAGGATAAAATCGGCGTAGTCGTTCATACTAAAGGCCGGGGGGGCCAAAAGCTCAACAAAAGATTTACTGTTTTTACCAACGATCCCCGTCGGCCCCAAACCATTTTAAAGGTGAGCGGTGAGGTTAAAGATTATGTCCGCATGTCCCCCAAATTCATTCACCTATCCGGCAAACAGGGGCAGGTGCTGAGCCAAACCATCAAAATCATACCTTTAAAAGAATTTCCATTCACGATTACAAAGGTTACGGCTCATAAAGGCCAGCATCTGCGGTTTGAGCTGAAGCCACTTCACCAGGAAAAAGACCCACAAGGGTATCAGCTTGTCGTGACCAACACCATGAGCGCTGTGGGAAATTACCAAGATGCCATTATCATCGAGACCGACAGCAAGGTTAAGCCCAAATTTAAGATTCCGGTATACGGACGCATTGATAAAGCATCCCCCCAAGTGAGCAAGCAAAGCACCCAATGAACCCGGACCATATCATTGTTGTGACCTTTGATTGCGACGGGGTGATGTTTGACAGCTCTTTTGCCAACCGTGCCTATTATAACCATCTGTTGGGGCAGTTTGGGCTGCCGGCGATGACAACAGCGCAGTTTGCCTACACCCATATGCATACCGTGGATGAATCCCTGGCATTTTTGATCCAGGATCCCACCATCCTGGCTGAGGCTCACCGATATCGCCGCCATATGAGCTATCTGTCCTTTATCGAACTGATGGTGCCCGAACCGCACCTGCAGGGTTTGCTGGATAAATTGCGCCCCGACTACAAGACGGCCATCGCCACCAACCGAACCGATACGATGGATCGGGTCCTTGCGGTGCACCATCTGGAAAACCAATTCGACCGGGTGGTGACCGCCCTGGACGTAGTCCATCCCAAGCCGCACCCTGATCAGTTACTGGTCATTTTAGATTATTTTGCTATTGGTCCCAGCCAAATGCTCTACATCGGTGATTCATCGGTGGATGCGACGGCAGCTCAAGCGGCCCAGGTGCCTTTTGCCGCTTATGGCAATCCCGATCTGCAGGCCGACATTCACATCAACAGCCTGCAACAAGTGGCAACCCTGTTGCACTTATAAAGTCTTGAATCCGAACACCACCCGCCCCGTATGCTATCGCTTCTCTCTTGTTTGCACATAACCCCTTAGGGTTGTCGGGGCGCCAAGACCTCTTCAACCCATCCCAGGGTCGCGATCATATTGGGAAAGCCGGTGGTGGTAAGCCCCAGTATGACGGCATGCAGGATCTCTTGATGGGTGGCCCCGGATGCCAGTGCTTTGCGGGTGCTGGACATCACACCACCCCGGGAGTTGGCACCCAAAGCGATGCCCAGTTTGATCAGGTTCTGGGCTTTGTCATCCAAAGGTCCTGCTTTGCGGCATGCCGCCCCCAAGTGTTGGAAACTGTCAAAGACCTCCGGGTATTGGGCGGAAAATTTTTCATAGATTTTGGGTAGATACATCGTTGCCTCCTGTTGGGGTGATCGTATGTTTGGCAACCTTGATGCTATTGCTGCCACACTTGACCGTTCAAATGAAAGTGCTTGTAATGAATGTGACCAAGGATTCTGCTCGGCCTCATGCCAACAAGCGCAGGGGCCACAGTCCGATCGCCCCTGCTCTTGTTTTTACCCACCGCTTGATTATTGGCCGGCCAAGGCTTTAACGCCCATGGTGTTGATCAACTGATTGATATCGGTTGTCTTTAGATTCATACCGCCTTCGGATACGGGTAGCAGCATGATTTGCTTGCCTTGCATGGCCTCGGCAATGCGCAATTTGACCATGGCTTCACCGCCGGCACCGGTCAGGGCTTTGTTCATCTCCTGAATACCTTTGGCTTCAGCTACACCCTCGGCCTTGATGGCTTCGGCCAGCAACTTCTGCTTTTCATAGTAAACATCCGCTTCGATCTTGGCTTTGCGGTATGTGCCGTCGGCATCAGCGATCAGCTTGTTGACTTCGCCTTTGGCCTCTTCCAGCTTGCGCAAGTACTCTTCAAGGGCAGCGTGTTGGGCCGATCGGTTTTTCTGCACCTGTTGATCGGCCACTTTTTTGTCCTCGATGGCCTTTTGGTACTCTTTGTTGAAACGGTAGTCTTTGGTCAGGACCTTTTCGACGATGACACCCAGCGGGCCGAGGATTTCCTGCAACACCTTTTTGGCACGCTCGGACTGCAGTTCACGCTTCTCAGCCACGTAAAACTCTTCGGTGGTCAATTCGCCAAAGATGTCCCGGGGTTTGGAGCGGGCCACGGTGCGTACGATTTTTTCCCGCAGGGTGCGGTTGCTGTCCGCCACATTTTGCAGGATATATGGCGCTTTGTCGGCGTCTATGCGATAGGCGATGATGACGTCCAGGCTGATGTCGTTGCCGTCGATGGTCTTGAACAGCAGATCGTCCCGGCTGCGGCGATCCCCCCGGCTGCGGTCGGAAACCATCTCCAGGTTTTGCAGCTTGGTGTCAAACGTGTGCCAATCATTGATGAAGGGCATAAAGACATAGGTGGAGCCGGGCGCATAGGCTTTGTCCTCCACCCCTATTTGGCCCAGGAGGGTGAATTTGCGGGTGCGCACCCCCACTTCCGTTGAGTCGGTGCTGTAGAGCACACAGCCGGACAAGCCGTAGAAACAAACCAAGGCAACGATCAGTAGTATCAATCGCTTCATCGGGCACCTCCTTTGCGCACGTCAAACAATCTTAACGCATTGTCCAGGTCCAGGGGATTAACGCCGGCGCTGCCATCGCTGGGCAGCACAATCAAGTTCAGTCCCTTGTAAACATCGGCCATCTTCAACCCCACCATGCGCTCGGACCCCAGACCTTTCAGCGCGTCGTTTTTAAGGCGCACTTTTTTTGCTTCAGCCAGCCGAACCAGCAGGTCGGCTTCGGCCTTTTTGGTGCGCACATAAAGATCCTTCTCCGCCAGCTTGCGTGTGACATACGCCTGTCCCTTTTCCATCTCTACATCTACGGCGACGCGTCCCTCTTGAACAATTTTTTTTAACTGGGCCTCTTCAGTGGCTGCACGTGCGGCAGCCTGGTTGGTAAAGACCAATTGGTCCTTGAGCTTTTTCTCTTCGATATTCTTTTGAATCTCCTGGCTGTAGCGGAAATAGCGCACCAACACATGATCTACCGTGATACCTTTTGAATTGAGCTCTTCGTTGAGCCGGTCGCGGGCTTCAATGGTCTTTTTCACCCGCATGGGGCTATTGTAAAAATCTTCGGTGGTGAGTTTGCCCAAGGTCTCTTTTAGGGCCGGTTCAGCTTTGGGAATAATGCCATTGTCTTCAAACAGGGTGCCCGGACCAATTTTGGTAAAAACAAGATAGGGGTCCTGGATACGGTAGAGGATGGAGACATCCACATCCACAAAAAAGCCATCCGAGGTTTGGATGTGGGCGGCTCGATCTTTACGTGCCGTCCTTACGGCCGTATTGGGATAGTTGGTCAGCTCCAGTACCTGGATATCCCGTGGCAAGCGGTGCAACTGCTGAAATCCGGGTATCACCAAATTGAGCCCGGCGGTGTGGATCTTTTTTTGAACGCCGCGGCTCATCCCGATCTTTACGATTTTAATGCCGTATTCATTGGGGTGCACATAGACAAACAGCACATTGTAGGCCAGCACCGCAATGGCCAGAATTAAAACCGCAAACTTGATGGTGCGAGATAGCTTGAATCGGATTTTTGGGATTTTAAACTGGAACTTGGGCCGCTTGGGCGCAGCGGCAAGCCCCTCATTTTGATCGGTCATGGAATGCTTCTCCTTTCATGGGTTAATCGGTTGGCAGCCAAATATTTTTATTGAAGCACCTTCTCTTATTCGGAACGCGTTCCAAAAATACCGCTGGTGTATACGAGCAGACCGATCAGCAACGGGACCAGAGCTGCATCGGCAATTGTACCCCCGTTCAACCATTTAAGAAATTTATAGATGAGGTAGAGTCCCATCCCCGCCACGATGAGGGTGCGTTTGTCCAGTGCAGTACAAACCACCAAATTTCGGCCGAACCAGGCAAAGTGAACCCACATGGTCAACACGGTGGCGGCTGCGGCGCCCCAAAATCCGGCGGCCGGCACCAGATAAAGGGTGAGCAGAAAATTGGTCCCCGCCAGGCCCATGGAGAGTTGTTTGAGTTCGTCTGCCTTGCCCAGCGCTTCGTAAGCCGGCTCCTGGGCCATCAGGGTGCCGTAGAAGAGCAACCCGGGGACAAAGACCGTAAAAATGGAAAACGATTGCCGGGCTTCACCCCGGGTTTCAAAAAGCAGATCCAAAACGGTGGGAAAGTGCAGCAAAACGATAACCGTCAATACACCAGAGAGTGTGAACATAACAGCAGTGTTATGGCGCACCCGATCGGCCAGCCGGGTCAGTTGGTTTTGACTCGCTAAAATGACATATTGGCGTCGTAAGAGGGGCTTGATACCCGCCGGGATGATCAGGAAAAAGCGAACCAGCACAGCGGCTTCGGCATATACGCCCAAATCCCACGACGACACGAACCATCCCAATACCAACAGATCGATGTTGAGCATGACATCCAGGGCATTGTCGGTGAACAGATAGGCCTGGCTTTTTTTGAGGGTGACCCTCAGGCGGTCAAGTTGTCGAAACGCCGTGAGGAAAGGCGGCAGTCGGAGCAAACCTCGACTTCGCATACCGACCATCGCTTCGGCCAATAAAATAGCCGCCAACAGATAAGACGGGGCAACCGGGATACGGGTCAATACAAAGGTGCCGCCCAGGATCAAGCCGTGGCGCAGCATGCGTAATCTGGCCACTTGGGTATGTTTGCCCAACCCTTGTAAAATGGAGTACTTTAACGCGTTGATGTTGGCCACCGGTAGAATAATGGCGGTAATCACGTAGGCGCCGATACGCTCTTGAACCCGTGTGTGGGCCGTGTCGAAACCCGCCGAGAGCAAAACGACAAACGCCCCGGCCAAGGCGGTCATCAGGATCGCCTGAAAACCCTGGGTGAACAACCGCAGTTGCCGCTCGGGTTGGGCGCTTAGCGCAGCGGTTTCTTTTTCAATAAATCGGGTCACGCCGTATTGGGCCAGGTAGCGCACACTATAGAGGCAAGCCGTCAGGTAGGCATAGACACCCAGCCCTTGCTGACCCACGGCACGTTCCACCATGACCAGGACCCACATGGCAACGACCAGCTCAAATGCCTCTTCGCCAATGACCGCCAAAGCCTGGTAGGATTTGCTGCCCAACGCGGTCAGACCTGCCTGAAAATCGGTGGGGTCAAAGATGTCGCCCGGTTTGGGTTGTCTGCCCATAGATGCAGCTGTTCAGTTCCGTATGGGTGTGCTATTCTATTACTTGGCCGCTTGTCTTTTATCAGGGTGTGCAAATTGTGTTTATGCGCAATCAGATTAAAAATTAAAGTGTAAAGTGAAGGTATGGTGTCTATTGGAAGTGGTTCGCAACATTATGTGCATACCTGCTAGTTGCTTGGGTTGTGGCAGTTTGTTAATCGGTCGCCAACAACACCTTTAAACGTTACACTTTAACCTTCAAACTTTGCGCGTTGAGCCAAAACACAATTTTAATTCGGAGATACAGTCCCTAAATTATAGTAGTTAAGCCTTCTTATTTTGAATGCTGCGGTCACCTATATCGCCATGGGCGCCGCGCCATAGAGATAGCCGAGACCTTGGACGCTGTCAATGCCCGGTACTGGTTTTCAGATGAACCAACACCTGCTTTCTTGATCATAGGCCCTTTTAATGAGGTATTTACAATGAGCATGACCCAACGGTTGGTTTTAGCCACCGGTATTGTGGCCGTAGATTTGGTGGTCTTTTTTTTGCCCTTGACCGGTTTTTTCATGGCCTATGTTTTGGTGTTCAATCCGCCCTGGTTCAGAGCGTTTATTCATAATCTTGACCGGCCCGATCCGTAGTGCGTTTGGTTCGAGTTGCTTGCGTCAGATTGTGGTACCTAGGCCGGACTACTGGTTGCCATAGCCATTTTGCCCACCGCAGTCCGGGCATTGCCAGGTAATACCGTTGCAGGTCAGACCCCAGGCGTTTTCATTCATGCAGGCCTGGCACATCTGGAAACCGCAACGGCAACGCCAGCAAAACCTAAAGGTTTGGCGGCAACAGTGGCACTGTTGCGATGCGGGTCGCCTGTAGCGACGTTTGCGGGTTTTGGATGATTTGTAATTCAAGGTTCAACGCTTAAGGTTCACTGCGGTCATTGTTGGCAATGGTTCGGTTAAAATTTGCTCTTTGTGGGAGCGGTGCCCGCCACGATTCCACACGTCTTGTCGTTTGTATTTATCCATGGTACACATCCCGATGCCCTATCAAGGCGCGGATCGAACTTAAATCAGCCCGAAGGTGCTGTCAAGCGTCGGGCAAACCCATAATCCATTACAAAAAGCGAGCAAGATGCCTACGCAATCCCAAAACCAGGGAGAGATTGCCGGTGCCCCGCAACTCTATTTAATCGACGGCACCGCATATGTGTACCGCGCCTTTCATGCGGTGCGCGGCTTGACCAATTCCAAAGGAATGCCCACCAACGCCGTGTTCGGTTTTACCCGTATGCTCATCAAGCTGATCCAGGAGCGGGCGCCCCGGCACGTGGCCATGTTTTTTGATGCCAAAGGCCCCACTTTTCGACACGCCATGTATGCGGAATACAAAGCCAATCGTCCGCCCATGCCCGAGGAACTGGTTGTCCAATTGCCTTATATTAAAAAGGTTACCTCAGGTTTCAATATTCCGGTGGTGGAAATGCAGGGATATGAAGCCGACGATCTGATCGGCACCTATGCCCGCAAGGCCGAGGCTGAAGGCTACGAGGTGATCATGGTGACCGGCGACAAAGATTTTGTGCAACTGGTCACCGGCAACGCTGTTGTTTGGGATCCCATGAAAGACAAGATCATCGACAAAGCATTCGTAGCGGCGGAATTTGATCTTCAGCCGCCGCAAATTATTGACATGATGGGGCTCAGCGGAGACGCCGCCGACAATGTGCCGGGTGTGCCGGGTGTGGGTCCCAAGACCGCTCTGAAATTGATTCAGCAATTCGGCAGCATGGATGCCCTCTATGAACAAATTGAAACCCTGGGTAGCAAAAAGCAGCGCGAAAACCTGTTGGCCAACAAGGCCCAGGCTTTCCTGAGCCGCCAACTGGTCACCATCGATACCCAGGCGCCCGTGGCGTTTGACCCCCAGGCGTGGCAAGTCGAACCTCCTGATGAGACGGTTTTAACCGAATTGTTCCAGGAGTTGGAGTTTCGCGCCCTGCAACAGGAGTTCCAGCAGACCGGGCCCGAGCAACCCACCGATTACCGGGCAATCCTATCGGCCCAAGACCTGGCGGTGCTGGTCCGGCGTTTGGAAAAATGCCCGTGGTTTGCCATCGACACGGAAACCACTTCCCAGCACCCCATGCAAGCCACACTGGTGGGTATCTCAGTGGCCCTGAACCCGTATGAAGCCTTTTATATCCCCTGTGGTCACCGCTATATGGGCGCACCAAAGCAGCTCCAATTGACGGATATCATCGCCCAGTTGAAGCCGGTGCTGGAAAATGAGCGCATCACCAAGATCGGTCAAAACATTAAATATGATTGGACGGTGCTGCGACGCCACGGCGCCGACTTGCGGGGAGTAGGCTTCGATACCATGCTGGCCTCTTACCTGCTCAACCCCTCCAAGCGGGCCCACAACCTGGACCAGATCGCGCTCGATTTTTTAGGTCACAGAAATATCGCTTACAGTGATGTGGCCGGTAAGGGCAAAAAAGCAATTACCTTTGACCAGGTCACCCTGGACCAGGCCATACCCTATGCTTGTGAAGATGCGGATATCACCCTGCGCGCCCACGATGTGCTGCGTCCCCAGCTCGAGGCCATGAACTTGATGCCTTTGATGGATCAGGTGGAGATGCCCCTGGTCGAGGTGCTTATGGAGATGGAGATGGCCGGGGTGCGCCTGGACAAGGACAAATTGTTCGAGCTGTCCAAGTTGTTCGACGGTCAGCTGCAACGGCTTAAAGAGGATATCTACGCCCTGGCCGGTGAGACCTTTAACATTCAATCCCCTCAGCAGTTGGGGCGCATCCTATTTGAAAAACTGGCGCTGCCGGTGGTCAAAAAGACCAAGAAAAAAACCGGCTACTCCACGGATGTTGAGGTGCTCACCAAGTTGGCCGATACACACGATTTGCCGGCATTTATCCTGCGCCATCGTTCTTTAGCCAAACTGAAATCCACTTACGTGGACGCCTTGCTGGAGCAAGTGGATGAAAACACCGGGCGCATTCACACCTCTTTTAATCAAACCGTGGCGGCCACCGGGCGATTGAGCAGCTCAGACCCCAATTTACAAAATATCCCCATCCGAACCGAAGAGGGGCGCGAAATTCGCAAAGCCTTTGTGGCGCGACCCGGTTGGACGTTGCTTTCAGCAGATTACTCCCAGATTGAGCTGCGGATTTTAGCTCACTATGCGGATGATCCCCTCTTTATCGAAGCGTTTCAGTTAGATCAGGATATTCACACCCGCACGGCCAGCGAAGTATTTCAAACACCCGCCGCTGCGGTCTCGGCTGAGTTACGCCGCCAGGCCAAGGCCATCAACTTCGGCATCGTATACGGGATGAGCGCTTACGGCCTGTCGCGGGAACTGGGCATCACACCCAAAATGGCCCAAACGTATATCGACCATTACTTTGAACGCTACAGCGGTATAAAAGCCTATATGGAGCAAACCATCGAGCAGGCCCGACAGGAGCAGCGTACCAGTACCTTGCTGGGCCGCCTGCGGCTGCTGCCGGACATCGCCAGCCGCAATGCCAATGTGCGTCAATTTGCCGAACGCACGGCCATCAATACGCCCATCCAAGGCACCGCTGCAGACCTGATCAAGGTGGCTATGATCCGCATGGCCGCTGCGCTGGCTGAACGCCGCCTGCAGACGCAAATGCTGCTGTCGGTGCATGATGAAATTGTTTTTGAAGTGCCGGAACAAGAACTGGCGGACATCAAACGCCTGGCACCCGAAGTGATGGAGCGTGTTTGGCAACTCAAGGTGCCGTTAAAAGTAAATGTGGCCTGGGGGCCCAATTGGGCCGAGGCGCATTAACGCCACCCCCACGGGCAAAATAATATGGCATGTATGGGTATGATCCTTAAAATCCATCCAAAGCAAGCATTAGCCATGGAAATTATTTCCACACGCATGACAAGAACCATGAATGTTCTACCCGTGGTTGCAATGGTGTTGATGCAACCAATGGGTCCACACAACGTTTGGAGGACGACCCCATGAATGGACGTATCGGATATGTATTGGTAGCCGCATTGTTGGTGATTACCGGGTGCTCGTTGCCCAAGTTCAGTCTGTTTCCGGAAGCCGGCCCCTTGGAAGAGGTGACCTTGGAGGGTACAGGCGACCAGAAGGTTTTGGTGCTTTCCATCAACGGGACCATTTCGGATCAACCCAAGGAGAAACTGCTGGGCAGTCGGCCCAGCATGGTCCAGGAGTTGGTGGCGCATCTCAAGCGGGCCGAAAAGGATGGCAACATCAAAGCGATCCTGTTAAAAGTCAATTCGCCCGGTGGAACGGTTACCGCCAGCGATATCATCTACCATGAGATCAGCGCCTATAAGGAGCGCACGGGTGTCAAGATGGTGGTATCGATGATCAATCTGGCGGCTTCGGGCGGCTATTATGTCTCTTTGCCCGCCGATTGGATCATGGCGCACCCCACATCTTTGACAGGCTCCATCGGTGTGATCTTTGCCCGACCTGGTGTCAGTGGTTTCATGGAAAAACTGGGCCTGCAGATGAATGTCAGCAAATCGGGTGACCGCAAAGATATGGGGTCCCCTTTCAGGCCGCCCACTGAAGAGGATCAAGCGATATTCCAGCAACTGACCGATGAAATGGCCGAACGCTTTTTGGGGCTGGTGGACAAGCATCGCCACATCAAGCCGCTGTACCGGGCCCAAATTGCCTCGGCGCAGATCTTTTCGGCTGCCGAAGCCCGGAAAGTGGGTTTGGTGGACGAAATCGGCTATCTGAATGACGCCCTTGCCAAGGCCAAAACGCTGGCCGGGCTCAGCCCGGATGCGCGCGTGGTGACCTACCGACGCTATCAGTCTGAAGATGACAACATTTACAACCCGGCTGCACGCTCCTCAGGCGGTGACATCAATGCCAAAGGGTCCGCCCTTTCGTTGCTGACGGCGGCTCAGAATGCGGGGTTCTATTACCTGTGGCCTGCCGCCATCGGACATTAGCAAAAATTGCCCAGGTGGCCAAGGCCCCAAAGAGACCGTACTTGAAATGACCGAGCGCATGCCGGTCCTTCAGCGCCAACGCATGACACCCCATGACATGCTGATCCAGGACCTGTTTGACCCCATCCAAGACCGACTCAAAGCCCTGTCGGCAGATGGGGAACACGGCCCTCCTATCGGCACGCGTAGTTATTGGGATGCTGAAGGCTCCTCAGCGGATGGTGCCGCCGGCGCTGCATTGACCGTGGTGTCAATGGCCCCGTAAATGGTTTTGAATGTTTCACCGAAACTGCTGGGAGACAACCGGCCCACCTCTATGAATTTGACGACAATCTCTTTGCTGGCCCTTAATATTTGTTCTTCCATCGATCCTTTTCCCATCGTTTTATCCACTTTTAGGGTTAAAATTAGCAATTGCTAACAATGTCGGGCAACTGTGTCAACATATCCTTTGATTACAAAAACAAACAAGGTCCTCAGGGCCAGGTTGCCGACAGGCGGCTTTGCCTTAACATCGTCTCAATAGGCCGGGACTGAGCCCGGCCCTACGAAGACCCTCTATCCGACCACCATCGATCAAGCGTAGGGCCGGCCTCTGCGCCGGCCTGTTGGAACGCCATGGATCCGCAAAGCGCAATAGCCATAGCCGGCAACGTGGTTTTAAACGCATTCCCTTTACGGGGTTGCCCCAATGCCTGGCGCTCTGAACCAGGTTATTTGCTCTGTAGCAGGGGGCCTTACCTCGCGGGTGATTTCGAAGTTTGACACTAAGGTGGAAATCTTTTATTAACAGAAGATTTTAACAGGAGTATGAAACAAACATGACCGAACCGGCTGATAAAAATTTGCCGTATGCCATCGCTAAAACGGATACGGTGCGCGCGGATATTCTCGACCCCATCAATTACGATTACCAGGGGCGCCGGGATATTGTGATTACCATTCGGCAACCTGAATTTACATCGGTGTGCCCGATGACCGGTTTGCCGGATTACGGCACCATCGCCGTTCGCTACATGCCCGAAGCAAAAATCGTGGAGCTTAAATCCCTGAAATACTACCTGCTGCAATATCGCAATGTGGGGATTTTTTATGAGCATGTGGTCAACCGCATATTAGACGACTTGGTCTCGGTCTTGGCCCCCCGATGGTTAGAGGTCAACGGCACCTTCACGGCCCGGGGGGGCATCACCAGCGAGGTCGTGGCTCGATACAACCTGGATTTGTCAAAGGAATGATGCTGATGCGACCGCGGAACATGATATGGATAGCAGCAATGGTGGTGGGGTTGATCGGTTGGGGATGTGCCAACCCGGCGAATAAAGTGCTGGCGCAACACCCCACCATGATGTCGATCAAACCGGCCGAAGGCTACATTAAAAAAGTGGCCATGGTCCAGGCACCTGTTCCGGATAAGGCTTCCGATCGGCGTGCCGGTGACCTTTATTTTGATACGTTAACCCACGCATTGCGCCGCGACGCCAAACATGTGCATCTGTTAACCCCTGGAATGACAGGTTTTCCAGAATTCATGGCCGTATTGCCGCGCTCATCCGTTGCCATCGACGCCGCCGCTTTGGCACGGGCGGGCCGCTTGGCCGGCTTTAACGGATTGATCACCACGTCGCTGCGAAACATCCGTCCCACGGCTTATAAATCGGGTATTTTATGGTTTCGCAAGACCAAATACCGGATCGTTTTCGAAGTGACCCTGGATCTTTACGATCCTTTTACCGCTGCCAAAATATTGAGTCGCTTTGAAAAAGGCACGGTAAAGATCGAGCAGTTAACCTATGATGATTTAAACTCCGGTGTCGAGACCGACCTCACAGAGTTGAATGAGGCTATTGTTGATATGGCCGAGGCATTGGGCGAACAGGTGGCTGAAGCTATAGCTGCACAACCCTGGTACGCCGCGGTGGTGCGCGTGGACGGTACCCGCCTGTTTTTGGCAACCGGGGGTCCCGCGGGCGTGAAAGTCGGCCGGAAAATGGCCGTCATTGACGGCAGTCGCACCATTGATGGCCAACAGGGCGAAACCTTTATTGTGCCGGGTGTGAAAGTGGGCGAGATCGTGATCACGGCGGTCGGCGACAAAGAAGTTGAAGCCCGATCTGAAAAAGCAGGGCAGATCAAAGTGGGGGATATTGCGGTGCCGATCCGATAGCGTTTCCTGATCGGCGGACTGAAATGCTTTCATATTATTTAACTCGGGGCATGCAATTGATTCGAGATCGGCACCGCTTTAAGTCTTAGGTTTTAAGTTTTAAGCTGATGTATGCTATCGATATTTAAATTGCCAATAGCCGGATTATCTGTTAATCCAAATCACTACGCTGTTCAAAGCGTTATATCTGCAATTCAATTGCCTCTTGATGTCTTACCTCGTCACACCGGCAATGGCCGGAGTCCAGAATAGACAGCCATATCAAAGCCATCGCTGCCTGAGCTGCTCTGACATCAATAACGCACAACTATCAAATCGGTTCGAATCCTTAACTTAAAACTCAACTTTCGGCTTTCGCCACTCCTGTGCAATAGGCGCCGCCAGCGGGTGGTTTGCGTCATGTCAGCAGCGAGTTTTAGTGTCACTTAGGCGCAGCGAAGGAAAAGTGCCCCGCACTGTTTGAGCACAGCG